>JANLOP010000130.1:0-18648 GCA_031366635.1 Betaproteobacteria bacterium
GGATCGACATTGACCGGCAGCCGGCGCTCGCGCCACAGGTGGTACCAGGTGTCCTCAAAGCCGGTCTGCACATGCTCGTCGCTCAGGCCCAGCCGGCGCGTCAGCGCGCCCATGAAGGCCTTGGCGTCGGCGGCGGTGTACTGGGTGGGCTCACGCTCGTCGGCAAACAGCGCCGGGTCATGCCAGCAGGGCTGGCCATCGGCGCGCCAGCAGATGCTCAGGGCCCAGCGCGGCAATTGCTCACCCGGGTACCACTTGCCCTGGCCGTAGTGCAGGAAGCCGCCCTTGCCGTAATGGTCGCTCAGGCGCTGCACCAGGTCTTGCGCAAACATGCGCTTGGTGGGGCCGAGCGCGTCCACATTCCACTCGGCGCCGTCGCGGTCGGCCACCGACACAAAGGTGGGCTCGCCGCCCATCGTCAGCCGCACATCGCCGTCGATCAGGTGCGCGTCAACCTGCTCACCCAGCGCCAGCACCTGGCCCCACTGCGCCTCGGTGTAGGGCTTGGTAACGCGCGGCGACTCAAAGATGCGGGTCACACCCATGCTGTGGCTGAACTCGACCTCGCACTCGTCCATCGCCCCGCTGATCGGCGCGGCGCTGCCGGGGGTGGGCGTGCAGGCCACCGGGATATGGCCCTCACCGGCCATCAGGCCCGAGGTCGGGTCCAGCCCGACCCAGCCGGCGCCGGGCAGATAGACCTCGCACCAGGCGTGCAGGTCGGTGAAATCCACCTCGGTGCCGCTGGGGCCGTCGAGTGCCTTGACATCGGACTTCAACTGCACCAGGTAGCCCGAAACAAAGCGCGCCGCCAGCCCCAGGTGGCGCAGTGTCTGCACCAGCAGCCAACCGGTGTCGCGGCAGGAGCCGCTGGCCAGCGTCAGCGTGGCCTCTGGCGTCTGCACACCCGGCTCCATGCGGATGACATAGCCGATATCTTTTTGCAACTGCTGGTTGATGCCGACCAGGAAGTCGATGGTGCGGCGCTCGGTCAGGTCGATGCTGGCCAGCCATTTGGCGAAGGCCGGCGTGGCCGGCTCGGTCACCAGGTAGGGCTGCAGTTCGAGCTTGAGCGCCTCGTCGTAGCTGAAGGGGTAGGTCTCGGCGTCGGGCTCCAGGAAGAAGTCAAACGGGTTGTAGACCGACATCTCGGCCACCAGGTCGACCGTGACCTTGAACTCGGTGGTTTTCTCGGGGAAGACCAGCCGCGCCAGGTAGTTGGCAAAGGCATCTTGCTGCCAGTTGATGAAGTGGCCGGCCGGCTCGATCTTGAGCGAATAGCTCAGGATATTGCTGCGGCAGTGCGGCGCCGGACGCAGCCGCACGATGTGCGGGCCCATCGCCACCAGCCGGTCGTAGGTGTAGTGGGTGACGTGGTTCAGGGCGACATGGATGCTCATGTCAGCCCCCGGTCTGCCGAGTACGGCAGCCCGCCCCCCAGGGGGGCCGCGGGCCGGCTTGGTGAACTGAGGCCGGACTCCGGCAGTCCCAGCGGACTGCCGGTACCTGCCGAAGACCATCGGCCTCTGGGCGGTGGTGGCCCGGCGCTCGGCCCGCGCCGCTTCGATGTCATTTTCATTGTTGCTTTCAGTAGATGACGGATCAGGCCGGAACCAGGAAATCCCGGCTGATGCCGGCGCCGATGTCGTTGACGCGGTCAAGGAACTGGGTCAAGAAAGCATGCAGGCCGGTGGCCAGGATCTCGTCGATGCGGCCGAACTTCAAATCGCTGCGCAAGCGGCCGGCGCGGCGGCGGGTCTCGAAGCTGGGCTCATTGGCCACCAGATCGAGGTTTTCCACCACCGCGTTCATGCAGCAAGCCAGCGAGCGCGGCATGTCGGCGCGCAGCATCAGCAACTCGGCCACCTTGTCGGGCCGGATCACATTGCGGTAGACCTTGCGGTAGATCTCGAAGGCGCTGACCGAGCGCAGGATCGCGCTCCAGTGGTAGAAATCCACCTCGGGTGCATCGTCGTCGGCCCAGGCGCCAAAGTAGTCGCCGGCCAGGTCATGAAACTTCACGTCCAGCAGCCGGGCGGTGTTGTCGGCCCGCTCCAAAAACGTGCCGATGCGGATGAAGTGCAGTGATTCGTCTTGCAGCATCGTGCCGACCGACACCCCCCGGCTCAGGTGCGAGCGGAACTTCACCCACTCAAACAGCGCCGCCGGGTCGCGCTCAAAAGTGTCGCCCTGCAGCAGGCGGTTGAACTCCAGCCAGGTCTGGTTGGTGGTCTCCCACAACTCGGTGGTGAGCTTGCCGCGCACGGCGCGGGCGTTTTCACGCGCGGCGCGCAGGCAGGCCAGGATGGCCGATGGGTTGTCCGGGTCACGCACCATGAATTGCATGACATTGGCCGCACTCACCACGTCGTGTTTCTTGCCGAATGCCGCTGTCAATTCCGAGATGCCCAGCAGCCCGGCCCAGCCTTGCTCGGCCCGGTCAGCCGACTGCGGCAGCAGCGAGGTCTGGTAGTTGACATCCAGCATGCGGGCGGTGTTTTCGGCCCGCTCCATGTAGCGCGACATCCAGAAAAGGTGGTCTGCGGTTCTTGACAGCATCAGCGTTGCTCCAACAGGCCGAAAACCCCGCCGCACGCTGGGGCGTGCGGCCGTGTTGTGGCTTCGCCACAAGCGCTAAACGCTTGAACGGCCCGCTCCATATAGCGCGACATCCAGAATAAATGGTCAGCAGTTCTGGAAAGCATGTTGTTGTTCTCCTCGCCTCAGCCCTGAGACTGGCGCTGAACCGCCGGTTCAACCGGCATCGCCTGCCCCGCTGGGTCGGGCCCGCTCACCGGCCCGGGCTCTAGCACCCAGGTGTCTTTGGTGCCGCCGCCCTGCGATGAGTTGACCACCAGCGAGCCCTCTTTCAGCGCCACCCGGGTGAGCCCGCCGGGCACCGTTTGCACGCTGTTGCCGGACAGCACAAACGGCCGCAGATCGATGTGGCGCGGTGCGATGCCGCTGTCCACAAACGTCGGCGTGGTGGACAGCGCCAACGTGGGCTGGGCGATGTAGTTGCTGGGCCGGGCCAGCAACTGGGCGCGGAAGTCTTCGATCTCGGCCCGGGTGGATGCCGGGCCCACCAGCATGCCGTAGCCGCCGGCACCGTGCACCTCTTTGACCACCAGCTCAGCCAGGTGGGCCAGCACATATTTCAACTCGTCGGGCTCGCGGCACAAATAGGTGGGCACGTTCTCAAGAATCGGCGTCTCGCCGAGGTAGAACTCGACCATCTTGGGCACATACGGGTAAATCGATTTGTCATCGGCCACGCCAGTGCCGATGGCATTGCACAGGCTGATATTGCCTTTGCGGTAGACGTCCAGCAGCCCGGCGCAACCCAGCGTGCTGTCGGCCCGGAAGGCCTTCGGGTCCATGAAATCGTCGTCCACCCGGCGGTAGATCACGTCCACCCGGCGCGGCCCCAGGGTGGTGCGCATGTAGACAAAATTGTCTTTGACAAACAGATCCTGGCCTTCCACCAGCTCAATCCCCATTTGCTGAGCCAGAAAGGCATGCTCAAAGTAGGCGCTGTTGTACATGCCGGGCGTCAGCACCACCACGGTGGGCTCGTTGACCGACGGCGGCGCCACTGCGCGCAGGGTCTCGAGCAGCAAGTCGGGGTAGTGGGCCACCGGCGCGATGCGGTGCTGGGCAAACAGCTCGGGGAACAGCCGCATCATCATCTTGCGGTTTTCCAGCATATAGCTCACGCCGCTGGGCACACGCAGGTTGTCTTCCAGCACGTAATAGGTGCCGCTGCCGTCGGGTTGGGCGGCGCGCACGATGTCGATGCCGGCGATGTGCGAATAGATCTGGCCCGGCAAATCAACCCCCATCATCTCGGGCCGGAACTGGGTGTTTTTCAGCACCTGCTCGGTGGGCACGATACCGGCCTTGAGAATCTCCTGGTCGTGGTAGACATCGTGCAAAAAGCGGTTCAGCGCCGTCACCCGCTGGGCCAGGCCCAACTGCATGCGCTGCCATTCGTCGCTGGGGATGATGCGCGGGATCAGGTCAAACGGGATCAACCGCTCGGTGCCGGCGCCGTCTTCGTCTTTGGCGCCGTAGATGGCAAAGGTGATGCCGACACGGCGGAAGATCATCTCGGCCTCGTCGCGCCGGGCGGCCATCAACTCGGCTGGCTGGCGCTGCAGCCAGCGGTCAAAGCCGCTGTAATGCGCCCGCACGCTGCCAGCGCCGGCCTGCATTTCGTCAAAAGTGGGTTTCATCGTGGGTTGGCTCCTGGCCCCTCTTGTGTAGCAACAATCGCACCACCCACGGGCGCGGACCAGTGCCAGTAGCGACGACGCACGTCGCGGGTGCACGCGGCCGCACCATCGTGCCACAGCCAGGCACCGCAGCGGTCACTGCGCACGATTTCAATGCCTTGGCCGACATAGCGGGCCAGTACATCGGGCGCCGGATGGCCGTAGCGGCTGCGGTAGCCGGCCTGCACCACGGCGATTTGCGGCTGTACCGCCGCCAGAAAATCCACGGTGGACGAGGTGCGGCTGCCGTGGTGCGGCACCAGCAGCACCGTGCTGGCCAGCGCTGGCATAACCCCCTGGGCCTGGCGCTGCAGCAGCGCGGCCTCTTGCGGGGCTTCGATGTCGCCGGTGAGCAAGGCGCTGCGGCCCTGGCCGTCGGCGATGCGCAGCACGCAGCTCAGTGCGTTGGATTTGCGCGCGTCGGCATGCTCGGCGGGCGTCGGGTGCAGCAGGTCAAACTGCACGCCGTCCCACTGCCAGTGCTGGCCGGCATCGCAGCGGCGCTGCGGCACGGCGCGCTGGCTTGCCTGGTTGAGCAGCGCATGGCCGGGCTCGAGTGAGCTTTGCAGCGCCAGCACCGGCAGGCCGGCCAGCAGGCTGGCGGCGCCGCCGACGTGGTCGTTGTCGCGGTGGCTGAGCATCAGCAGGTCGATGCGCGGCTCACCCCGGGCGCGCAGCAGCGGCAGCAGCACCCGCTGGCCGGCGTCGCTGTCGCGGCTGTACTGCGGGCCGGTGTCGTAGACCAGCAGGTGATGGCGCGTGCGCACCAGTACGGCAGTGCCCTGGCCGATGTCGGCGGCCAGCAGCTCAAAACTGCCAGGCGCGGGCCGGGCCACCGGTGGCCAGACCAGCGGCAACAACAGCGGCAGCGCAAGAACGCGCACCCGCCACGGCAGCGGCAACACACCCAGCACCGCACCCAGCAGGCCGCAAGCCACTGCCCAGGCCGGTGGCACTGGCGCCGCATAAACCGCAAAAGGCCACTGCGCCAGCCAGCCCAGGCCCCAGACCATCGCCTGCACCAGCGCGGCGGCGCCGGTCCACAGCAGCGGCAGCGCCATGCCCAGCAGCGCCAGCGGCGTGATCAGCAGCGTGACGAGCGGGATCGCCAGCAGGTTGGCGGCAAAGCCGACCACGCTGATCTGCTGGAAAAACACCAGCGACAGCGGCGCCAGCCCGAGCGTGGCGATCAACTGGCCGCGCAGGTGGCCGCGCAGGTGGCCGCCGACAAAGCCACCGGCCTGGGCGCGCAGACGGGTGATCCGGCTGACACCGGTCGCGGTCGCACTGGTCGCGGTTGCCCCGGTCCCGCCGGCACCGGCACCGGCACCAGCACCCGCCCCGGCAGCGCCTGCCGAGGCAGCGCCCGGCGCCCAGCCGCTGCCGGGCTCGGACGCCATCAGCAGCCCCACCGCCATGAACGACAGCCAGAAGCCAGGTTGCAGCAAGGCCCAGGGGTCGAGCACGGTCACCACCACCGCCGCCGCCAGCAACACCAGCCCCCACGGCCAGCGCTGGCCCCAACTGCGCAGCGCGCCGCTGGCCACCAGCATCACCACGGTGCGCTGCGCCGGCACGCCCCAGCCGGCCAGCAGCGCGTAGCCGGTGGCCAGCGCCAGGCCCAGCCAGCGCCCGGCAGTGGGCGCCGGCAGCCAGCGCATCAGCCGGGGGCTGCGCCGCCACAGCCGCGCCGCCAGCGCGCTGGCCAGCCAGGCCAGCATCGTGACGTGCACGCCGCTGATCGACACCAGGTGGGCAATGCCGGTCTGGCGGAACAGCTCCCAGTCGTCGCGCTCGATGGCCGACTGGTCACCCACCGCCAGCGCGGCCAGCACACCAGCGGTGCGCGCATCGGCCACCTGGCGGTAGATGGCATCGCGCACCGTCTGGCGCAGCCGCTCGACGGGATAGCCCGCACCATCGGCCAGCCGTTCGGCGCTGGCCGGCCCGCCAGGATTCGCGCCCCCAGCGTCGAGCCGCGCAGCGCGCACGGCCCGCACATAGCCGGTGGCACCAATGCCTTGCTCAAACCACATCAACTCGACATCAAAACCGCCGGGGTTGAGCGCCCCGTGCGGCTGTTTGAGGCGCAGTGGCAGGCGCCAGCGCTGGCCGGCGCGCAGGCCGGCGCGGGCATCGTCCAGCTCTGCTTCGTCATTGAAGTTGTTGTACCAGCCCAGCGCCAGCAACGGCGGCAGGCGCACCGGCTGGCCGCGCCAGGTGGCCTGCTCCACCTCGAAGCGCAAGCGCAAACCCGACGCGCCGGCCTGCGGCAGGCTGGCCACCAGCCCGGTAACCAGCAAATCCTGGCCCTCCAGCGCGGCGGGCAGGCGCTCGGCCAGCCGGGCGTCGGCACGCAGGCCGGCCAGCGCCACGGCGGCACAGGCGGCGGCCATCATCAGCATCGGCAGCGCCGCAGCGCGCCAGCGCCGGGCGGCACCCAGCAACGCCGCCGCCAGCAAGACCGCCGCAAACAGCGCCAGCGCGGCATAAACCAGCATCGGCCACAGCGTGGGCTGTTGAAATTGCAGGCCCAGCCCGAGCAGCCAGGCCAGCGCGCAAAACACCATGCGCCACCCGGGATCGAGCCACTGCACACGGGGGCTTGCCAGCATGGCCGCAGTGTAGGATGCCGGCCGTTCAGGGCGACGCTGAACAGGCCGCTCGCGGCGACTTGTTCAGCGTCGCCTTCGCCCGTTCAACCGCTGCCAGCCAGGGCGCCGCAGGGCGCTGACCACCATGTCCGTTCAGATGTCTGTCTACGACAAGCTCTCGCAAATGGGCATCAGCCTGCCGCCGGTGGCCGTGCCGGCTGCCGCCTATGTGCCGTTTGTGCGCACCGGCAACCTGGTGTTCATCTCGGGCCACATCGCGCGCCAGAACGGCAAGCCCTGGGTCGGCCAACTGGGCGCTGCAATCTCCACCGAAGAAGGCCAGGCGGCAGCACGGGCCATCGCCATCGACCTGCTGGGCACGCTGCACGCCGCCGTGGGCGACTTGAACAAAGTGGTGCGCATCGTCAAGCTGATGAGCCTGGTCAACAGCACGCCCAGCTTCACCGACCAGCACCTGGTGACGAACGGCGCGTCGGAGTTGATCGGCGCGGTGTTTGGTGCGGCCGGTGCCCATGCCCGCAGCGCGTTTGGCGTGGCGCAGATCCCGATGGGCGCGTGCGTCGAGATCGAGCTGATCGCGGAAGTGCAGTGACCGGGCGCCGCAGGCCCGGCGCCCGGGCGCTGTTGGCCGGCATGGCCGCTGCGGCGCTGGCCGCAGTGGCCGCCGCGCTGGTCACCCAGCACGCGCTGGGCATGCTGCCGTGCGCCTGGTGTGTGCTTCAGCGGCTGATTTTTATCGCCGTGGCTGGGTTCTCGCTGCTTGGCCTGCTGTTGCCGGGTGCGCCGGGCCGGCGGCTGGGCGCGGGCCTGGCGGGGCTGATGGCCGGCCTGGGCATGGCCGCCGCGCTGTGGCAGCATTTTGTGGCGTCGGCGTCAGCCTCTTGCGACAGGAGCCTGGCCGACAAGCTGATGGGCGCCACCGGGCTGGACAGCCGCTGGCCCGAGGTGTTTGCGGCCTACGCCTCTTGTGCCGATGCCCAGGTCAAGCTGGCCGGCGTGCCGTACGCCTTCTGGAGCCTGGCGCTGTTTGCGCTGCTGGCAGGCGCCGCGCTGCGGGTGCTGATGCGGCCCGGCTGAGGCCGTGCTCGGCGTTTCGTGGGCGTTTTGCCGGGCGGCCCCGGCCCCATCAGCCGGGCCGCTCGCCCACGGTGATGCGGTGCAGCAGCCGGCGATGGCCGGCGTAGCCGCCGGTGGCCGCATGCACCAGGCAGCGGTTGTCCCACAGCAGCAACATGCCTTGCCGCCAGCGGTGGCGGTAGACAAACCGCTCTTGCCCCTGGTGGGCAAACAGCTCGGCCAGCAGCGCCTGGGCCGCGTCATCGGGCAGGCCATCGATGCCGATGGTGTAGCCGGGGCTGACATACAGCGCCACCCGGCCGGTCTCGGGGTGGCGACGCGCCACCGGCTGCAATTGCGTGGCCAGCGCTGAATCGTCAAACCGGATGGCCATCGACCGGCCGGCATCGGCCGCGCCGTAGCGGCCCTCGCGCGAGTAGCCGCGCCGCGCCGAGTGCACGCCCTGCAGGTCTTGCAGCCGGGCTTTCAGCGCCGCCGGCAAGGCGTCCCAGGCGTCGTACTGGTTGGCAAACAAGGTGTCGCCGCCCAGCGGCGGGATCACATCACCGAACAGCAGGGTGGCGGCCGGCGGCTGGGGCAAAAAGCTCCAGTCGGAATGCCAGGTGTCGGCAAAGATCGTGCTGGTCTCGTCGGCCTCGCGCTTGACCTGGGCGACATGCGGATGGCCGGGGATAGCCTCGAAATACGGATCGGGGCTGAACGGGCCCAGCGTGCTGGCAAAGCGTTCCAGGTCGGCCACCGTCATCGGCTGGTCGGGGAAGGCCAGCACCTGGTGCGCCAGCCAGGCCTGCCGCAGCTCGGCAATCTGCGCGGCGCTGAGCGGCTGGCACAGGTCGATGCCGTGCACCAGCGCACCGCAGGCGGCGGGCTGTACGGTGAGTGACATGGGCATTCGGGTCTCCTGCGCGGCGATGGGGCTGCGCTGCTGGGCAAAGTCTAGAGCCATGCGCCAGGCTGCCAAACCGCGCTATCCCGACCGGGCGCAGCCGGCGGTGCGCACCGGGTCGTAGCGCCGCACGCCCGGACCACAATCAAGCCCCCAACCCAGCCGAAAGACAGCCGATGGTCATCGTCCACCACCTCAACGATTCACGCTCGCAGCGTGTGCTCTGGCTGCTCGAAGAGCTGGGCCTGCCGTATGAGATACGCCACTACGCCCGCGACGCCACCACCCGGCTGGCGCCGCCCGAGCTGAAGGCGGTACATGCGCTGGGCAAATCACCGGTGATCGAGCACAACGGCCTGACGCTGATCGAATCGGGCGCCATCGTCGATTTCCTGATCCGCCAGCGCGGCAGCAGCGCGCTGCAACCCGCCGCCGGCACGGCTGACTTTGAGGCTTACAAGCAGTGGCTGCACTATGCCGAGGGCTCGGCGATGCTGCCGTTGATGCTGCGGCTGTACGTCTCGCGGCTGGGTGACGCTGGCGCGCCACTGGCCCCGCGCATCAACAGCGAACTGGCCAACCATCTGGGCTATGTGAACAGCGCGCTGGCGGGCCGCGACTGGCTGGTGGGCGACCAGATCACTGGCGCCGACATCCAGATGAGCTTTGTGGGTGAGGCCGCCCGCGACCTGCGCGCCAGCTACCCGGCGATGGACGCCTGGGTGCGGCGCTTTCAGCAGCGGCCGGCCTTCCAGCGGGCGCTGGCGCGCGGCGGGCCGTACACGCTGTTGGCCTGAGTGGCTGGGTCAGCCGATCCACCGACGCACCGGCCGGCCGGCCGGCAAACCGTCAGGTGTAGCGCCGGCCCACCAGCAAGGTGACGTTCTCGGCGCCGTAGTGCTCGGCATGCGGCTGGTCGCGCGGCACCTCGCAGGTCTGGCCGGCGCGCAACTGCAACGACTCTCCGGCCTTGTCGAGCCGGAACTCTCCGCCCAACACCAGCAGGCGGGCGTCGAAGACATGTTGATGGTCTGGCAGCACCGTGTTGGCCGGCCACTCACGCAGCAGAACCTCGGTGAAGCCGTCTTGCGCAAGCTGTGCGCGGAATGTGGTTTCGTCCATCGCACCCAGTTTATACAAAACCGGCCTCGTCAGGCCAGGCGGATGACCTTCAACAAACCGTCCACCTGGCGGCCTTTGCGCGCCCGCTTGCCCCCGTGGCTGGCCAGCGCGGCGCCGCGCAAGACCTCGTCTCTGGCCTTGCCGCCCCGGCCGCTGCCCTGCACTGTGAGCAAATCGGCACAGGTGGCCACCGAGACCAGCGGCGCGTTGCTGTCCACGTCCATCAGCGTCAAGCCCTTGCCGCCGCCGGGCTGGCGCTTGATCTCGTCCAGCGCAAACAGCAGCAGCCGGCCGTCTTGCGACAGGCAGGCCACCTGGCTGTGGCGCGGCGCTACCCGCACCGGCGGCAGCAGTTTTTCACCATCGGCCAGCGTCAAAAAGGCCTTGCCCGCCTTGTTGCGGCCGTGCATGTCGCCGGCCTGGGCCAGCAGGCCATAGCCGCCGCTGTTGGCCAGCAGCAACAAGGCCTCGGTGGGCCCGGCAAAGTAGTGCGCGGGTTGGGTGCCAGGCTCCAGGTCGATCAGGCTGGTGACCGGCAGCCCGTCGCCCCGCCCGCCCGGCAGCGCAGCGATCACCACCGAATAAACCCGGCCGCTGCCTTTGGCCGCCGTGCCAAACACCAGCAAGGTGTCGATGCTGCGGCAGGCAAACAGGCCGTACAGCCCGTCACCGGCTTTGAACTGCAGGGCCGCGCCGTCCACCTCGTGGCCTTTGAGCGCCCGCACCCAGCCTTTTTGGCTGACCACCAGCGTCACCGGCTCATCCACCACACGGTTCTCGGCCACGGCCCGCTTCTCGGCCTGGATCAGGGTGCGGCGCTCATCGCCGTGGGCCTTGGTGTCGGCCTCGATCTCGCGGATCAGCAAGCGCTTGAGCGATTGCGGATTGGCCAGGATTTCTTCCAGCTTGCCCTGCTCCTCGCGCAGACCGGCCAGCTCTTGCTCGATCCGAAAAGCCTCCAGCCGGGCGAGCTGGCGCAGCCGGATTTCGAGGATGTCCTCGGCTTGCCGGTCGCTCAAACTGAAGCGCGCGATCAGCGCCGGCTTGGGCTCGTCGGCCTGCCGGATGATGCGGATCACCTCGTCGATATTGAGCAGCACCAGCGCCCGGCCTTCGAGGATGTGGCTGCGCGCCAGCACCTTGTCCAGCCGGTGCCGGGTGCGGCGCGCCACCGTGCTTTGCCGGAACGCCAGCCACTCGGTGAGCATCTGGCGCAGGCTTTTTTGGGTCGGCCGGCCGTCCAGGCCGATCATCGTCAGGTTGATCGGCGCGCTGGTCTCCAGGCTGGTGTGGGCCAGCAGGTGGGTGATCAGGTCGGCTTGCGCCACCGTGCGGCTTTTGGGCTCAAACACCAGCCGCACCGGCGCGTCGCGGCCCGATTCATCGCGCACCGCGTCCAGCACCGCCAGCAGGCCGGCTTTCATTTGGGTTTGTTCTGTCGACAGCGCTTTTTTGCCGGCCTTGACCTTGGGGTTGCTCAGCTCCTCGATCTCTTCCAGCACCTTCTGGCTGCTGGTGCCGGGCGGCAGCTCGGTGACCACCAGTTGCCACTGGCCACGTGCCAGGTCTTCGATCTTCCAGCGCGCGCGCACCTTCAAGCTGCCGCGGCCGCTGGCGTAGGCCTCGCGGATGTCAGCATCCGTGCTGATGATCTGGCCGCCGCCGGGGTAATCGGGGCCGGGGATCAGGCGGTGCAGTTCATCGTCACTCAGCGATTCGTTGCGGATCAGCGCCACGGCGGCGGCCGAGATCTCGCGCAGGTTGTGGCTGGGGATTTCGGTGGCCAGGCCCACCGCAATGCCGGACGCACCGTTCAGCAGCGCAAACGGCAGGCGCGCCGGCAGCAGGCGCGGCTCTTCAGTCGAGCCGTCGTAGTTGGCGATGAAATCGACCGTGCCTTCGTCGATCTCGTCGAGCAGCAGCCGGGCAATTGGCGACAACCGGGCCTCGGTGTAGCGCATGGCCGCCGCACCGTCGCCGTCGCGGCTGCCAAAGTTGCCCTGGCCGTCGATCAGCGGATAGCGCAGCGAAAAATTCTGGGCCATGCGCACCAGCGCGTCGTAGGCCGCCTGGTCGCTGTGCGGATGAAACCGGCCCAGCACATCGCCCACCACCCGCGCGCTCTTCACCGGCTTGGGTGCGCCGCTGGCCCCAGGCCCGGTGTGGCCCAGGCCCATGCGCTGCATCGCGTACAGGATGCGCCGCTGCACCGGCTTGGCACCGTCGCAGACATCGGGCAGGGCCCGGCCTTTGACCACGCTGAGCGCGTATTCCAGGTAAGCCTGCTGGGCGTAGTGGGCCAGCGTGATGGCGTCGCTGTTGGCAGCGGGCGGGCCGGGCCGTTCGGGCGGTTCGGGCGGGTCGATCAGCGAGAGTTGCTCGGGCATGGAGGGCAGTGGGCGGCGCGGCGCGCGCGCGGGCGCCTGTCAAATCGGACGTGGAAAATGGGTTGGGGCGGCGGCAAGCAGCCCCGACAACGATCAGGCCAGGACGACCAGATCGGAGTACACCGCCAGTGTGGCGTCATGGGTCAGCAGGCGCAGCGGCTCACACAGGGCTTGCGCCACCAGCATGCGGTCAAACGGGTCGCCGTGGTGCGGCGGCAGCGTGCGCAGCCGGCGGGCATGGGCCCAGGTGATCGGCAGCGGCTGCATCATGCCGCTGGCCAGGTGCGCGTCCAGCACGTCCGGGTCCAGCCTGAGCTTGCCCAGACTGCGTTTGATCGCCACCTCCCACAGCGTGACGGTGCTGACATGCACGCTGTCGGCATCATCCAGCAGGCGGCGTGCGTCGGCACTGAGTTGGGGTGCGTCCTGCAGCAGCCAGATCAGGATGTGGGTGTCGATCAGCAGCTTCATTTGGACGTCGACAACGCCGGGTCAGGCCCGTAGAACATCGACAGCAGGTCGTCCGGCAGCGGCGCATCAAAGTCGTCGGCAATGTCAATTTCACCCTTCATCAGCCCAAAAACGATCTTGGGCTTGGTGGGCGCGTCCAGCGCCACCAGCTTGGCCATCGGCGTGCCGTTTTTGGCGATCACCACCGTCTCACCCTGGCGCGCCTGCTCCACCAGCTCCGACAAGCGGGTTTTGGCTTCATAGAGATTGACCTGCATCGCGGCTCCCGAGTCTTGACCAAGGTTGGTCAAGCGATTGTAGGGCGCGCACCCGAGGTGCCTGCCTGCCCGACACCGCGCGGCTGCGCATTCTCGGAGGACCCCCACAAACACGGGGGCGGGTGGATGCATGCGTTGACGCCGAGCATGCCCCGGCAAATACTGATCAAGCGGTGCCGCGCTGAAGCCAATGCCTGAACAGGCGGCGCGCGCTGGTATCGGCATACGACCTGCGCGCCGCGAAACGGGCGCGGCGCCTCGGGTCTTTGGCGGCTGGCTCTGGCGCGCAACAACAGGGGATGGCGCACGGCACTGAAATGCCGAGCGCTTCAGCCGGCCAGTCAAATCAATTCAAATCACAATTGGAGCATCAGCATGACAACAAAACGTTGGGTACTCGGCTACTGCGCGATGGCGGTTTGCTGTCTGGGCAGCAGCACCTGGGCCGACAACGGCCATGACAACGACCACGACGGCGACAACGGCTGGGCCAGCGCGGGCCGCGACTTGAAAAACTCGCGCTACCAATCTGACGAGGACATGATCAGTGCCAAGACCGTGGCCGGGCTGCATTTGCGCTGGAGCCTGACCACCAGCGGTGACGTGACCGCCAACCCGGCCATCGACGGCCAATATCTCTACTTCCCCGACTCGGCCGGCTTTCTCTACAAGGTGCATCGCAAGACCGGCGCGCTGGTCTGGAAGCGCTCGATTGCCGACTACACCGGCATTGCCCGCGACTTTGCCCGGGCGACACCGGCGGTGGCCGGCAATCTGCTGATCCTGGGCAACCAGAGCGGCAAGTTTTTGCAAGCATTCGGCCAACCGGCACCCCAGGCGGCGCGGGTTTTTGCGGTCGACAAGCACACCGGCAACCTGGTGTGGGCAAAGCAGGTGGACGCCACGCCGTTGTCGTTTGTCACCCACTCGGCCATCGTTGCCGACGGCACGGCCTTCGTCGGCATTGCGTCGAATGAAGAACTGGTGGCCGGTTTTGTGCCCAAGGCCTACTGGCAATGGCAGTTCCGCGGCAGCGTGGTGGCACTCGACGTGCGCACCGGTGCGCTGAAGTGGAAAAGCTACACCGTGCCCGAGGGCTACTACGGCGGCGCGGTCTGGGGCAGCACCGGCGCGGTGGACAAAGGCCGGCACCAGCTTTACATGGCCACCGGCAACAACTACGCCGTGCCGCAAACTGTTCTTGACTGCCTGAACGGCGGCGGCAGCCCGGCCGCCTGCATGCGCAGCGACAACTACTTCGATGCCATCGTCGCGATGGACACCCGCACCGGGGTTGTCAAATGGGCCGGGCGCGGCCTGTCGTACGACGCCTGGAACGTCGGCTGTGGCTTGAGCGTGCCCGGCTTTGTCGTGCCGCCCAATGACAACTGCCCCAACCCGGCCGGCCCCGACTGGGATTTCTCGCAGGGCCCGATGCTGATGGGTGGTGGCGACGATGACGACGATGACGACGGCGGCAAGCTGGTGGGCGCCGGGCAGAAGAGCGGCATGTTCTGGGCCTTCAAGGCCAAGGACGGCAAGCTGGCCTGGTCGCGGCAAGTGGCGCCGGCGGGCCTGACGGGCGGGCTGCAATGGGGCTCGGCCCATGACGGAAAGCGCATTTTTGTGGCCATCGCCAATGCCGGCCTGACCGGGGGCGGGCAAAACCCCGGCGTCTGGACCTTGAAAGACGGCAGCACCACCACCGCCGGCGGTTGGGCGGCACTGGACCGCAAGACCGGGGCGGTGTTGTGGACCACGAAAGACCCGCTGGGCAGCCGCGCCGAGGCCGCCGTCAGCGGCGCCAACGGCGTCGTCTTTGGCTGCAATCTCGACCCGGTGAACGGCACGATGTATGCGCTCGACGCCAAGAGTGGCGCGCCGCTGTGGTCGTTCAACAGCGGCGGCGCGTGCAACGCCGGCCCGTCCATTGCCGATGGCATGGTTTATTGGGGCAGTGGCACCTTCAACGGCTTCGGGCCGAAGAAGCTGTTCGCGTTCGGGCTGTAAGTCGGTAGGCGGGCGGGGCCAATCATCGCGTCGTCAACGCTGAACGGGTAGCGGCGAGCCAGCGCCAGGCCGCGTGGCCTGCATGGCCTGCATTGCATCCAGCCGCCGCACCCCCAAGACCGGGTGGTTGGCCGGCTTTTCACCCCGCCAACACCGCGCCGCCGCGCACCCCTGGGTTAGAGTTTGAAACACCTGCACGGCGCACGCCCTGATCGTGCACGCCATCCAACCCGACGGAGCACCCGCACGATGCAGCACTCAGCAAAACGATTCGGGCCCGGCCTGCTGCTGGCGCGGGCGTTTGCCCTGCTGGCCCTGCTGGCCGCAGCCGTGGCCCCGGGCGCGCTGGCCCAGCAGCGGGTGTTGCGCATCCTTTCCGACCGCACCGACCAGGGCACGTTGCGGCCAGTGCTGGACGCCTTTGAGGCCCGCAGCGGCGCCAAGGTGGACGGCGTGTTCATGGACCAGGGCCTGGTGAACCGGCTTGAATCGCGCCCCACCGAGGCCGACGTGGTGATCACCAAAGACGCTGAGTTGCTGGAGATCGCTGCCCAGCGCGGCCTGCTCGATGCCATCACATCGGCCAAAATCGGGGCCGCCGTGCCGCCGGAGTTCATGGGCCCGAACGGCCAGTTTTTTGTCGATGCCTACCGGGCCCGGGTCATCTTCTACTCGAAAGCCCGCGTAAAACCGGCTGATTTGTCGAGTTACGAAGACCTGGCCAGCCCGAAGTGGAAAGGCCGCATCTGCATCCGCTCAGGCAGCCACGACTACAACTTGGCGCTGTTCGGGCAGTTTTTTGCGTCCTTCGGTGAGGCCCGGGCCAAAGAGGTGATCTCCGGCATGGCCGCCAACCTGGCGCGCGCGCCTAAAGGCAGCGACCGCGAGCAGGCCAAGGCCATCTTCGAGGGCAAGTGCGACATCGCCTTGATCAACACCTACTACCACCCGATGATGGCCGCCAACCCCGAGCAGCGCGCCTGGGCCGACGCGGTGGGGGTGTACTTCCCCAGCCAGGCGGGCAAGGGCACGTTCATCATGCGCTCGGCGGTTGCGCTGACCAAAAACCGCGACAACCGCGACCTGGCGCTCGGCCTGCTGGAGTTCATGGCCTCGCGCGACGGGCAGGTAGCGATGGTGGACGCCACCAAGCAGTATTCAGTGCTGCCGGGCGTGCCGGCGCATCCGCTGATGGTCAAGCTGGGCGCTGAGCAAGGCTTGGTAGATGGCCGGTTCAAAATCGATTTTGTGCCGCTGGCGGCGATAGCGGGCAAGCGTGAGGATGTGCTGAAGTACATCAACCAGATCCGCTTTGACGCCGAGCGGTGATGCGCTGCCGGCGGCCCGCCCCGGGCCTGCCGCCCGGCCCTGGACGGCGATGACGCCGGCCGCGCTGGCGCGCTGGGCGCTGGCCGCCGTGCTGGCGTTTTGTGCCTTGTTGCCGGCCGGCTACCTGCTGGCCACCGCGCTGCCCATCCTGCTGCAAGGCGGCTGGCTGCTGCACTTTGCCAGCACCACCCTGCCCGGCCAGGCACTGACCAGCCTGTGGGTGGCGCTGGAGGCGTCGGCGGTGGCGTTTGCCGTGGGCGCGTTGCCGGCGGTGGCGGTGTCGAAGTTCGACTTCAAAGGCCGGCGCCTGGTGACCTGGCTCAGCCTGCTGCCGCTGTTATTGGCGCCGGCAGTGACCGCCAGCACCTGGATGGGGTATTTTTCAGCCTCGTTCTTTGAAGGCCGCCACGCGCTGGCGATACAACTTGGCCTGGCCGGCTCACCGTATTTGTTCATCGTCTTTCGGGTGACGGCGTCGCGCATGCCCAACTCGTTCTCTGAGCTGGCCGCCGCGCTGGGCCTGGGTTTTGGTCAGCGCCTGCTGCGGGTGCACCTGCCCGGCTATGCCGTGCCGGTGGCCGCCGGCCTGCTGATCGTCTGGGCGCAAACGCTGGGCGACTACGCCGCCGCTGACCGGCTGGGCATCCAGACCTTGAGCCTGGCCATCCACAACTTCTGGTTTGCCAGCCAGAGCGCAGCGGTGGCGGCCATCGTCTCCTGTGTGCTGATCGTGCCGGCCCTGGCGCTGGTGGTGCTGGCGGCCTGGGCGGCCACCCGGGTGATCAGCCAGAACCCGGTGCCGCCGGCATCGGCTGCCGCCACGCGAAAACCGCTGCGCCCGCTGGCGGCACGGGCGGTGCTGGCCTGGAGCGCCGCCTGCGCGCTGGCCGGCTTTGCCGTGCCCGAGGCATTGACGCTGCGCTGGGCCTGGATCAACTGGCCACGCACCCGCTTTGCCGCCATCCCGGGCGACGCCCTCAACTCGGCGCTGACCGCGATGGGCACCGTGGCCTTGGTGCTGGCGCTGTGCGGGTTGACGGCGCTGCTGATGCGGTCGGGCGCACAGTCGCGCAGCGCCGAGCGGGTGCCCTGGCTGTTTCTGGCCAACTTTTTTTTGCCGTCGCTGGTGCTGGCGCTGGCCTTTGTGATGATGAGCCGCGACGGCTCGGTGGGCGCGGCGCTGCTGGGCCCGCTGCGCGACAGCCGGCTGTTGATCGTGCTAGCCGAGACGCTGCGCTTCCTGCCGCTGGCGATGTTGCCGATGCTGGACGCGCTGCGCCGCACGCCGCCGGCATTGATCGAGGCCGCCCGGGCCCTGGGCGCCGGGCCGGTGCGGGCGCGCGCCACGGCCTTTGCCGGCCACCTGAGGCCGGCGCTGCTGCTGGGCGGCGCGCTGGTGTTGATGGAATCGATCAAAGAGCTCGACCTGAGCCTGACCTTGCAGCCCTTTGGCTACTCGTCGTTGGCGCTGAAGATCTATGCCTTCTCGCGCAACCAGAACATGGACCGGGCCGCTGCCTGGGTGCTGATCAGCCAGGCGCTGATGCTCGGGCCCTGGCTGCTGTTGTTGTGGCGGCTGGACCGGCTGGGCGCACGCCGCTCCTCTTGAAACCCACTGCGGGAGTTGCGATGCTGGTGGTGAAGTCGTTGAGCCGCGTGGTGCAGGGCCGGGCCGGTTCGCAGACCGGTTTGCGGACGGGTTTGGGTAGCAACGGGCGCGCGCTGGTGAGCGATGTCTCGTTCAGCATGGCGCCGGGTGAAATCGTCGCCGTGCTGGGCCCGTCCGGCAGCGGCAAAACCTCGTTGCTGCGGCTGGTGGCGGGTTTCGATGCACCCACCAGCGGCAGCGTGCAACTGCACGGCCAGTTGGCGTCGGTGGCCGGCCGGGTGTTGGTGCCGCCCGAGCGCCGCGCGCTGGCGCTGGCGTTTCAGGATGCGACGCTGTTTCCGCACCTGGACGCGGTGGGCAATGCCGCTTTCGGCATTCAAGCCACCCGTTGGGCGGATCGGCAAGCGCGGGCACGCCAGGCATTGCAAGACATGGGCATGACCCACTTCGAGGGCCGCGACGTGGCCACTCTGTCAGGTGGCGAGGCCCAGCGCGTGGCACTGGCCCGGGCGCTGGCAAGCGCTGGCAGGCTGTTGCTGCTGGACGAGCCGTTTGGCAATGTCGACCGGCTGACCCGCGCCGATCTGCTACGCCGGCTCAAAGCCCACCTG
>JANLOP010000133.1:0-6620 GCA_031366635.1 Betaproteobacteria bacterium
ACCTGAGCCCACCCGCCCGATCCGGTTTCACCACCGGGGCGAAGTTGTCTCGGTGCAGGGGCTGGAGTCCACCGCCTCGGTGCTGGCCTGGTTGCGTGAGCATGCCCACCGCACCGGCACCAAAGAAGGCTGTAACGAGGGTGATTGCGGCGCCTGCACCGTGCTGGTCGGAGAGCTGGGCGCCGACGGCCGCGTGGCCTTCAAGCCGATCAACAGTTGCATCCAGTTTTTGCCCACGCTGGACGGCAAGGCGCTGATCACGGTGGACGATCTGGGCGGCGATCATCCGGCGCAGCAGGCGATGGTGGCCTGCCACGGCGCACAGTGCGGGTTTTGCACGCCCGGTTTTGTGATGTCGCTGGCCGCCTGCCTGGAGCGCCACGCAGCGGCCGGCAGCGTGGCCAGCCGGCAGCAACTGGCCGATGATCTGTCGGGCAACCTGTGCCGCTGCACCGGCTACCGGCCGATCCTGGACGCCGGCCAGCAGATGTTGCGCCTGCCGGCGCAGCGGCTTGGCAGCGCGGCCATCGCCCAGGCATTGCAGGCATTGCAAGCCGACCCGCCGCTGCACTACGCCGCCGCCACGCCCTTCCACACGCCACGCACGCTGGCCCGTCTGGCAGCGCTGCGGGCCGCCAAGCCCGAGGCTTGTCTGCTGGCCGGCAGCACCGACATCGGGCTGTGGGTGAACAAGCAGTTCCGCGCGCTGGGTGAGATCGTCTACCTGGGCGAGGTGGCAGAGCTCAAGCAGATCAACACGGCCGGCGGCTGGCTGCAGATCGGCGCCGGTGCCTCACTGGCCGCCGCCTGGGACGCGCTGGCGCTGCACTGGCCGGCCACCCGCGAAATGGGCTTGCGCTTTGCGTCGCTGCCGATCCGCGAGGCCGGCACGATGGGCGGCAACATCGCCAACGGCTCGCCCATCGGCGACAGCGCGCCGGTGCTGATCGCCCTGGGCGCGTGGGTCGTGCTGCGGCGCGGTGAGGCGCAGCGATGCCTGCCGTTGCAGGATTTTTACCTCGGCTACCTGAAAACCGCGTTGCAGCCGGGTGAGTTTGTGCAGACGCTGCGGGTGCCGCTGCCTGAAACAACCGCCGATGCGGTGTTGCGGGTCTACAAACTGAGCAAGCGTTTTGACTGCGACATCTCCGGCCTGGCCGCCGGCCTGTGGCTGCGGCTGGGCGGCGGCGTGGTGGCCGATGTGCGCTTCGCCTTTGGCGGCCTGGCCGGCACCGTCAAACGCGCCGCCGGGGCCGAGGCTGCCGTGCGAGGCCAACCGTGGACCGAGGTCACGGTGCAGGCCGCGATGGCTGCGCTGGACGATGACTTTGAACCTCTGTCGGATCTGCGCGCCAGCGCCAGCTACCGCCGCCGCGCCGCGCGCAACCTGCTGCTGCGCTTCTGGCTGGAGACGCGGGCGGACGCGCCGCTTGCTGCTGACAAGGTGTCGGTTTGGAGCCGCCCATGAGCGTGCGTCACAGCGTCTTGCCCCCACGCCCGCACGCGGGAGAGCGCAGTACCTTGCCCCCTCTCCCGCACGCGGGAGAGGGAGAAATGCAGCAAGCCGCCGCCCGGCAAGCCGAACGCGAGCGCCAGGGCGCTCGCGTGGGCATCAGCCGCCCGCACGAATCCGCCCACCTGCACGTGGCCGGCGCCGCGCCTTACATCGATGATCTGCCTGAGCTGGCCGGCACCCTGCATGCCGCGCTCGGCCTGTCGCCGGTGGCGCACGGCAAGCTGCTGGCCATTGACCTGGCCCTGCTGTGCGCCCAGCCCGGCGTGCTGGCGGTGTACACCGCGCAAGACTTCCCCGGCCGCAACGACTGCGGGCCGATCCTGCAAGACGACCCGATCCTGGCCGATGGCCTGCTGCGCCATGTCGGCCAGCCGGTGTTTGCGGTGATTGCCAGCACCCGCGAGCAAGCCCGCCGCGCCGCCGCGCTGGCCCCGCAGGCACTGAAGATCGAGCCGCTGCCCGCCATCCTGAGCGCCCTCGACGCCCATGCCCAACAGCAGTACGTGGTGCCGCCAATGCACCTGGCACGCGGTGACGCCGCCGCCGCACTGGCCGCCGCGCCGCACCGTCAGCAAGGCAGCTTCTCACTCGGCGGGCAAGAGCAGTTCTACCTCGAAGGCCAGATCAGCGTCGCCATCCCGCAAGAAGATGGCGGCCTGCTGCTGCATTGCAGCACCCAGCACCCCAGCGAGATGCAACACCTGGTGGCGCATGCGCTGCAGCTCGCGTCACACCGGGTGCAAGTGTTATGCCGGCGCATGGGCGGCGGTTTTGGCGGCAAAGAAAGCCAGAGCGCGCTCTTTGCCTGCGTCGCGGCGCTGGCCGCGTTGACGCTGCAACGCCCAGTCAAATTGCGGCCCGACCGGGATGACGACATGCTCATCACCGGCCGCCGCCACGGCTTCGAGACCACCTGGGACGCGGGCTTCGATGACGCTGGCCGCATCCTGGGCGTGACGGTGGACATGGTGGCCAATGCCGGCCACTCGGCTGATTTGTCGCCGCCGGTGATGACCCGCGCGCTGTGCCACTTCGACAACGCCTACTGGCTGCCCGATGTGGCGATGCACGGCTTTTGCGCCCGCACCAACACCCAGAGCAACACCGCCTTCCGCGGTTTTGGCGGGCCGCAGGGTGCGCTGGCCATCGAGCTGATCCTCGACAACGTGGCGCGCCGGCTGGGGCTGGACCCGCTGGCGGTGCGGCGCGCCAATTTCTACGGCCCCAGCCCGGGCGCCGCCGGGGCCGGTGACAGGGGCCACCACAACATCACGCCCTACGAGCAGGTGGTGGAAGACAACATCATCAACCCGCTGGTAGACCAGTTGGCGCAGCAATGCGACTACAGCGCCCGCCGCGCGGCGATCAGCGCCTTCAACGACGCCAGCCCGGTGCTCAAGCGCGGGCTGGCGCTCACCCCGGTCAAATTTGGCATCTCGTTCAATGTGGCGCACTTCAACCAGGCCGGTGCGCTGGTGCATGTTTATGCCGACGGCTCGGTGCTGGTCAACCACGGTGGCACCGAGATGGGCCAGGGCCTGAACACCAAGGTGGCGCAGGTGGTGGCGCATGAGTTGGGCGTGGATTTTGAGCGGGTGCGGGTGACGGCCACCGACACCCAGAAAGTGGCCAACACCTCGGCCACCGCCGCGTCCACCGGCACTGATTTGAACGGCAAGGCGGCGCAAGACGCGGCGCGCCAGATCCGCCAGCGGCTGGCCGCCTGGTGGGCGGCGCAACACGGCATCGACGCAGCCAGCGTGGGCTTTGCAAATGGCTGGGTGAGTGCCGGGCAGGGCAGCGACGTGGCGCGCATGCGCTTTGATGCGCTGGTGCAGCAGGCCTACCAGGCCCGCATCCCACTGTGGAGCGATGGGTTTTACGCCACGCCCGGCCTGCACTGGGACCGGGTGCGCCTCAAAGGCAAGCCGTTTTTCTACTTTGCTTACGGCGCGGCGTGCAGCGAGGTGGTGATCGACAGCCTGACCGGTGAGCACAAGGTCTTGCGCGCTGACTTGCTGCACGATGTGGGCGCATCGCTCAACCCGGCCATCGACATCGGCCAGGTGGAGGGCGCCTTCATCCAGGGCATGGGCTGGCTGACGACGGAAGAGCTGTGGTGGCAGCCGGCCGACGGCAGCAAAAACGCCGGCAAGCTGATGACGCACGCGCCCAGCACCTACAAAATCCCCACCGCCAATGATTGCCCGGCTGTTTTCAACGTGGCCTTGTACGGCGCGGCCAACCCGGCCGACACGGTGCACCGCAGCAAGGCCGTGGGTGAGCCGCCGCTGCTGCTGGCGTTTTCGGTGTTTCTGGCGATCCGCGACGCCGTCTCGGCGCTGGCCGGCCACCGCATCGACCCGCCGCTGCGCGCACCGGCAACGCCCGAGGCGGTGCTGGACGCGGTGGATGCGGTGCGTGCGGCGGCTGGTTTGGCGGCTGGTTTGGCGACGTCTTCGGCGGTGGGTATGGCGGCGTTTGCGGCGGTTGGTTTGGCGGCCACCCCGGCGCCCGCCGGCCGATGATCGACGCGCTGCGGCGCCTTGCCCGCCAGTGGCTGGCCGATGGCCGGCCGGCGATGCTGGTGCAGGTGATCGCCCACCGCGGCTCGGTGCCGCGCGAGACCGGCACCCGCATGCTGGTGGCGGCGGATGCGCTGGCCGGCACCATCGGCGGCGGCCATCTTGAGCTGAAGGCGATTCAGCGAGCGCGCCAGCAACTGGCCAGCGACGGGGCCGGGCCGCACGATCACCACTACCCGCTGGGCCCGGCGCTGGGCCAGTGCTGTGGCGGCGCACTCACCTTGCGCACCGCACCGCTGGGCGCCGCCGACCTGGCCGCCTGGCCGGACGAGCCCGCGCTGTTTGATTTGCAGCTTTACGGCGCCGGCCACGTCGGCCGGGCCATCGTGCGGCTGCTGGCCACGCTGCCCTGCCGGGTGGCCTGGATCGACGAGCGGGCGGATGAATTCCCGCCCGAGCCGGCGCGTGAAGCAGGCATCGACAACCCGACCGCCCACATCGAGCGCCGCTGCGTTGAGCCGGTGGCTTTTGAAGTGCGCAGCGCGCCAGCCGGCGCCTTCTACCTGGTGCTGACGCACCGCCATGATCTTGATCTGGCCATCAGCACCGCCATCCTGCAGCGCGCTGATTTTGGCTACCTGGGCCTGATCGGATCGGCCACCAAACGGGCCCGGTTTCTGCACCGCTTTGAGCAGCGTGGCATCGCGCCCGATGCGCTGGCCCGGCTCACCTGCCCGATCGGCCTGCCTGGCATCGTGGGCAAACAGCCCGAGGTGATTGCGCTGGCGGTGGTGGCGCAACTGTTGCAAGTCAGCGCCCAGGCGCAAGCCGCTGGGCAGGTTGATGGGGCCCGCGTGGCGCCCGCTCTTGCACGCGGGCAAGGGCTGGGCTGAGGGGCGATCCGCGCCCCTGCGGCGGTGGCGGCTGAACCCGAAAAATCATGACGGTCGGCGGCACGCTGCGGGCACGCCCGACGGGGCTGTCCGCACAGCGCCAACCGCAGCGGCGCGGGCGCGACAAGATGTCCCGCATGATCACCGCCCCCACCGGCCGCATCCCAGTGCCGGCGCTCACGGTGCACGGCATCGATGATCCGATGGCCTTTGTCGAGTTGGACGCCGCCTTCCGCGCCACGATGGCCGCCGCCGGCACCGCCGGCACCGCCGGTCATCTGGTGAAAACCTTCACCGCCGATGCCGAGCACAGCGACCTGTGCGACGCCGCTTACACCACCCTGCTGGCCGCGCTGCTGCACTGGCTGGAAAGCGGCGTGGCGCCACCCCGGCCGGCATCGCCCAGCGCTGCGCCGCGCTGGCGACGCCGCTCAACACCGGCTGCCAGTTTTTGCCTGACTACCGGCTGGCACCGCTGGCCACCCGGGTGCCAGGCCGGTTGCGGCCTTGATTTGCACTGGATATCAAACACCGCACGATCAGCGCTTGCCGGCAAATGCAGAGATCAGTTGATCCACTTCGGTGATCGCCGCCTGTACCTCGGTCGTCGGGATATTGGGCGCCAGCGCAGGTGAATACGGGTTCAACACCACATTGCGCAACAGGCGAAGGCGTAGCAACGTCGGCTCAAACCGCTGCCTGCGCGAAGGATCCAGCTTTGACCACTCCTCGACAGCCGTCAGCAACTCTTCCGCCTTCACATCCTTGGTGTTTTGCTTGAAAGCCACACGAATATTGTTCTGCTGGCAACCGCCTCGAAGCGTCGCTTCAAAGGCCTGCCGCGCATAGTTTGCGCTGGCCTCGACATAGCGGTCGACTAGCATCTTTTTTGCCTGTGCCAAATACTGCTTCGCTGGGTAGTTCGCCGTTGATCTGACAACCGGCATCGGCGCCAATGCCTCGGCATCACCCGCGAATATCTCCACACAATTCCAGGATTTTTCGTCCAACCAACTTCGTGCCATGTCAAACCAGCCACGGTCATGCGTCAGCAAGACGATCTGCCAAGTCGAAAAGTGTTTCACCAGCACATCAAGCACGGGCAGGCGATTGGCGTGGTCAAGGCCGATCAGCACATCGTCAAGCACCAGCAGCTTCAACGCATCACTCGCCACGGCGGGCGTGCAGGTCAGCCGGCCGGCAAAGTAAATGCTCAACGCCAGCGCCGACAACCGTGCTTCGTTCAAGAACTCTTGCGGCCGCTCGGGCTCGTGCCCGCGATAGCGCACACTGGGCCTGAGCGTTCCCCCTGAAAGGCCGCGATCCCGTTTCAGGCGTGCCGCCTTTGGCGCGATAGACACGTAGGTGAAGTTTGTCAACTCTAGGTCGGGCTGGCCCAAATCTCTCAACAGCAAGTTGACAGATTGCCAAAGTGTATTCAACACGGCGGTGACCGCGCCATTGAATATCTCGCAGTCCCTGACAAAGGCTGGGCTGTGCAGTGTCAGGTTCGCGCCTACCACCCGGGTTTTATCAGCCCCGTTCACCTTGGCCCAAAGGCTGCCAATGGTGGTGGCTTGGCCGCCAGGCGGCGTGTAGTCGTAGTCACGCAGCAGATGGTTGACAGCAATACTGAACAGGTCGATCTCACCCGCGCCATTTTTGTAGTTGGTATCGAGCAATGCG
>JANLOP010000143.1:0-3258 GCA_031366635.1 Betaproteobacteria bacterium
CGCCAAGCCGTCATTCAGCATCCTGCTGCCGCCGCCCAATGTCACCGGCACGCTGCACATGGGCCATGCGTTCAACCAGACCATCATGGATGCGTTGACGCGCTACCACCGCATGCGCGGCTTCAACACGCTGTGGCTGCCGGGCACCGACCATGCCGGCATCGCCACCCAGATCGTGGTTGAGCGCCAATTGCAGGACGCCGGCGTGTCGCGCCACGACCTGGGCCGCGAAACCTTTTTGAAGCATGTCTGGGATTGGAAGCAGACCTCTGGCGACACGATCACCCGCCAGATGCGCCGCCTGGGCGACAGCGTGAGCTGGGACCATGAATACTTCACGATGGACGCCAAGCGGTCGGCGGTGGTGACCGACACTTTTGTGCGGCTGCATGAAGAGGGCCTGATCTACCGCGGCAAGCGGCTGGTGAGCTGGGACCCGGTGCTCAAAAGCGCGGTGTCTGATCTGGAGGTGGAGAGTGAGGAGGAAGACGGTTTTTTGTGGTTGATCCGCTACCCGCTGGTGGATGTTGACGGCAGCCTGGCGGCGGCCGGTGGCCCGGTCGATCTGGTGGTGGCCACCACCCGGCCCGAAACCATGCTGGGCGACACCGCCGTGATGGTGCATCCGGACGATGAGCGCTACCTGGG
Organism: Betaproteobacteria bacterium; assembly: GCA_031366635.1. Taxonomy (GTDB): domain Bacteria; phylum Pseudomonadota; class Gammaproteobacteria; order Burkholderiales; family Burkholderiaceae_C; genus Pseudaquabacterium. The sequence goes on from JANLOP010000143.1 coordinate 649, forward strand.
CGTGATCGGCAAACAGGTGCGGCTGCCGATCAGCGGCCGGCTGGTGCCGGTGATCTCCGACAGCTACGTGGACAAGACCTTCGGCACGGGCGTGGTCAAAGTAACGCCGGCGCATGACGCCAACGACTACCAGGTGGGCCAGCGCCACGGCTTGGACGTGATCACCATCTTCACGCTGGACGCCAAGGTGAACGACGAGGCACCGGCCGCCTACCGGGGCCTGGACCGCTTCGTGGCGCGCCAGCAGATCGTCACCCAACTGAAGGCCGAGGGCCTGCTGGTCGAGACCCGAAAGCACAAGCTGCAAGTGCCGCGCTGCGCCCGCACCGGCCAGGTGATCGAGCCGATGCTCACCGACCAGTGGTTTGTGGCGGTCAACAAGCCGGGGCACAACGGCAAAAGCATTGCCGAAGAAGCCATCAACGTGGTGCAGGCGGGCGAGGTGACGTTTGTGCCCGAGCAGTGGGTCAACACCTACAAGCAGTGGATGAACAACATCCAGGACTGGTGCATCAGCCGCCAGCTCTGGTGGGGCCACCAGATACCGGCCTGGTACGGCAGCGGCGGTGAGATTTTTGTCGGCCGCGACGAGGCCGAGGCCCGCGCCAAGGCCGCTGCGGCCGGCTACAGCGGCGCGCTGCAACGCGACCCGGACGTGCTCGACACCTGGTATTCATCGTCGCTGCTGCCGTTTTCCACCCTCGGCTGGCCCGACAAGACCGTCGAGCAAGACCTGTTTTTGCCCAGCAGCGTGCTGGTCACCGGCTACGACATCCTGTTTTTCTGGGTTGCCCGGATGATCATGATGACCAAGCACTTCACTGGAAAAGTGCCGTTCAGGCATGTCTACATCCACGGCCTGGTGCTGGACGCGCACGGCAAGAAGATGAGCAAAAGCGAAGGCAATGTGCTCGACCCGGTGGATTTGATCGACGGCATTGCGTTGGCCCCGCTGCTGGACAAGCGCAGCAGCGGCCTGCGCAAGCCCGAGACGGCGCCCCAGGTGCGTGAGACGACTGAAAAAGAGTTTCCGGCCGGCATCCCGGCCTACGGTGCCGACGCGCTGCGCTTGACCTTTGCCGCGATGGCCAGCCTGGGCCGCAGCGTCAACTTCGACAGCAAGCGCTGCGAGGGCTACCGCAACTTTTGCAACAAGCTGTGGAACGCCAGCCGCTTTGTGCTGATGAACTGCGAGGGCCAGGACTGTGGCCTGAAAGAGCACACCAAAGCCGAATGCCAACCGGGCATGCCGGCCCACGGCTATTTGAAGTTCTCCCCCGCCGACAAATGGATCAGCAGCGAGCTGCAGCGGGTGCAAGCCACTGTTGCCGACGGTTTTGCCGGCTACCGGCTCGACAACGTGGCCAATCGCATCTACCAGTTTGTCTGGGACGAATACTGCGATTGGTATCTTGAGATTGCCAAAGTGCAGATGCAGTTGGGCAGCGTGCCCCAGCAGCGCGCCACCCGCCGCACCCTGCTGCGGGTGCTGGAGACGGTGCTGCGGCTGCTGCACCCGGTCACGCCGTTCATCACCGCCGAGCTGTGGGCCACGGTGGCGGTGGTGGCCGGCCGCAAGCCGGCCGACTCGACCGACAGCGTGGCCACCGCCGCCTACCCGCAGGCCCAGCTCGATCGCATCGATGCGGCGTCGGACGCCTGGATGGCCCGGCTCAAAGCCCAGGTCACTGCCTGCCGCAGCCTGCGCAGCGAGATGGCGCTGTCACCGGCAGCGCGCGTGCCGCTGGTGCTGATCGGCGATGCCGATGTTGATGCGGCGTTCATCCACCAGGCCGCGCCGCTGCTGAAGGCGCTGGTCAAACTGTCCGAGGTGAAAGTGTTTACCGACGAGGCCGAGTTTGCCCAGGCCAGCGCGCTCTCACCGGTGGCCGTGGCGGGCGGTGCGCGGCTGGCGCTGCAGGTGGAAATCGACATCGCCGCCGAGCGGGCCCGCCTGACCAAAGAGATCACCCGGCTGGCGGGAGAAATCACCAAGACCGAGGCCAAGCTGGGCAACGAGAGTTTTGTCGCCCGCGCCAAGCCGGCGGTGGTGGACCAAGAGCGCGCCCGGCTGGCCGACTTTGGCCAGGCGCTGGCCCGGCTGCAAACCCAGGCGGCGGGCTTGCCGGCGGCCTGACGGCCACCCACCCGGCCCAGCCACCCGGCCCAGCCCAGCCCGGGCCCGACTACCAGCCCTGCGCGTCGACAGGCGGCGCCAGCAGGGCGTCGATGCGCCGCGCTACCTCCCACGCCGCCCGCACCCGGGATTCGCGCGTGGTGCCGGCCAGCCGGGGCGTGACCTGCAGCGTGTCGATCTGGTGCAGCGGCCGGCCAGGCGCCAGCAGGCCGGGCTCCAGGCTGTCGAACCAGGCCGCAGCCATGCGCCCGCTGCCCAGCACGTCGGCCAGCGCCACCTCGTCGAACAGGCCCGAAGTGGACAGGCTGACCAGCACCTGGTTGGGCTTGCAAAAGGCCAGGTAGCGCTCGCCCAGCAGGCCCTGGTAGCGGGTGAAATAGCTCAGCGTCACGCAGACGCCGTCGCTGTGCTCCATCAGCTCGCGCAGGCCCACCGGCTCAACCTGCCAGCGCGCAAACAAGGCATCGTTGGCA
>JANLOP010000173.1:0-3921 GCA_031366635.1 Betaproteobacteria bacterium
ACAGACCGCACAGACCGCACAGACCGCTCCTTCAGCTTTTTACCCTGACCAGGAATCGCATGACAGCCAAGAAGATTCCCCCCAAGCCCACATCGGCCGCTGAGGCCAGCCCGCCCGTGCCCAGCCCGGCCGCGCCAGGCGCGAAAAGCGGCAAAGTCCCGGCGCTGGGCAAAGCCGTGGTGGCGGCCAAGCCCGCGCCGGTCCGCGCGGCGGCGCCAGTGACCAAAATGGCGCCGGCCAGCAAGCCGGTGCCCAAGGCCGCGCCGGCCGGCAAATTGGCAGCGGCCCCGTCCAAAACGGCGCCAGTGGCCAAAGCCGCGCCGGGCGGCAAGGCGCCTGCGGCCGCCAAGCCCGCACCGGCCGGCAAGACAAAAGCCACAACCCCGCCGCCGGCCAAGGCGCCGGTGGCCGTGCTCGACCTGGCCGAGATCGAGGCCGATCTTGAAGCCGACGCCGATCTGGGCGCCGACCTGGCCGCCGAGCTGGGCGCGGTCGATGCCGAGGTCGATCTGGCAGTGGCCATCGTGGACGCCGTCGACCTGGGCGATGCCAGCGGCAAAGCCAAACCTTTGCGCATGAAGGTGCCCAAATCCAAGCAGCGCGCGCTGATCCGCGAGTTCGGCCTGGACGTCACCACGCTGACCCACGAAGAGATCGAAAAGCGCCGCAGTGACTTGAAAGCCCTGGTCACGATGGGCAAGGCGCGTGGCTTTTTGACCCAGCAGGAGATCAACGACCACCTGCCCGAGAAATTGGTCGACGCCGAGGCCCTGGAGGCCACGGTGAAGATGCTCAACGACATGGGCATCGCCGTCTATGAGCAGGCGCCTGACGCCGCCACCTTGCTGGTGGCCGGGGGTGCCGGCACGGCCGCCACCGATGAAGATGCGGAAGAGGCGGTCGAATCCGCGCTGTCCACGGTCGATTCCGAGTTCGGCCGCACGACCGACCCGGTGCGCATGTACATGCGCGAAATGGGCTCGTTCGAGCTGCTCACCCGGCAAGGTGAGATCGAGATCGCCAAACGCATCGAAGAAGGCCGGCAGGCCACGATGCTGGCCGTCTCGGCCCTGCCGTCGATCATGGCCGTGGTGCTGGAATACGGCGAGAAGATCGCCAGCAATGAATTGGCCATCTCCGACGTGGTGGACGGTTTTGTCGTCGCCGGTGAAGCCGACGACTACGTGGCCGAAGAAGACGTTGATTCGTTCGACGACAGCGAGGACGACGACGACGGCAACGGCGGTAGCAAGGCCATGACCAGCCGGCTGGCTGAGATGAAGGTGGCCGCACTGGACCGTTTTGCGGGCATGCAGTTGAGCTTCGACAAGCTGCGCAAGGCGTTTGAGAAAACCGGCTACGACTCGCCCGCCTACCAGGCCGCGCAGTTGGCGCTGAGTGACCAGATGATGTCGGTGCGCTTCACCGTCAAGACCATCGACAAGCTGTGCGCCATGCTGCGGGTGCAGGTTGAGCATGTGCGGCGCTGCGAGCGCGAGATCCGCAAGATCGCGGTGGACCGCTGCGGCATGCCGCAGGCGCACTTTATTGAGCGCTTCCCGCCCAATGTGCTCAATCTGGCCTGGGGCGAGCTGGAGGCCGCTGCCGGAAAGGCCTACAGCGCGCCGCTGGGCCGCAACCTGCCGGCCATCCAGGAGTGGCAGACCAAGCTGATCGACCTGCAAGCCAAGGCGGTGATCCCGCTGGACGACCTGAAAGCGATCAACAAGCGCATGAACGAGGGCGAGCGCTCGTCACTCGACGCCAAGCGCGAAATGATCGAGGCCAATCTGCGGCTGGTGATCTCGATTGCGAAGAAGTACACCAACCGCGGCATGCAGTTTCTCGACCTGATTCAAGAGGGCAATGTCGGCCTGATGAAGGCGGTGGAGAAGTTTGAATACCGGCGCGGTTTCAAGTTCTCGACCTATGCCACTTGGTGGATTCGCCAGGCCATCACGCGGGCGATTGCTGACCAGGCGCGCACCATCCGGGTGCCGGTGCACATGATCGAGTCGATCAACAAAATCAACCGCATCAGCCGGGCGCATTTGCAAGAGTTCGGCTTTGAGCCCGACGCCGCCACCATCGGTTTGAAGCTGGAGATGTCCGAGGAGAAAGTGCGCCAGATCCTCAAAATCGCCAAAGAGCCGGTGTCACTTGAGGTGCCGGTGGGCGACGATGGCGACGCCACGCTGGGCGACTTCATCGAGGACAAATACAACGTGGCGCCGATGGAGGCGGCGATGCAATCAGGCCTGCGCGCCGTGGTGGGTGAGCTGCTGGACGGGCTGACCGCGCGTGAGGCCAAGGTCTTGCGCATGCGATTCGGCATCGACATGAGCAGCGACCACACGCTCGAAGAAGTGGGCAAGCAGTTTGACGTGACACGTGAGCGCATCCGCCAAATCGAGGCCAAGGCGATGCGCAAGCTCAAGCACCCGAGCCGGGCCGACAAAATCCGGATGTACGCCGAGGCGCTTTAAGCCAGCGGACCGGGCCTGGCGCTGCCGGGCCCGATGCCTGCCTGGGCGAGGTTTCGACGGCTTGCGCGGCCTACCATCATTCCGCCCGTTGCCAGAGCCGGCGATGAAGTGGCGAAGGCTCAGAACTCAGGATCGCCGGTGCGGTCGTGCTCCGGATCGTCGGGCATGGCCGGTGGCACCAGGCCTTGATCGGGCTCGACCGGCAGCATGCCCGGTTGCTCGTCATCGGGTGTGTGCGGCGGCGTGTGGTGCGGGCGGTGCTGCGTGGCGGGCATGGTCAACTCCTGGCGGCGTGGTGATGCTGCGGCAAGCCGGCGCGGTTGTCGGTCGGCGGGCCGGCCGCCGCGCTGTCGGCGATGGCTGACAGCGCCCGGCCAGTCGGCCAGCACCTGCAACGACGAGCGGGCGCCTTTTGGTGTGATGAGCGGGCATGATCGAAAAACTCTCAGCCTCTCAGCTCAGCGCACCGCCAGCCGCGCCGTGCCGGGCGGCAGGTCGGCCAGCCGGCCGCCCACCTGGCCGACCACCGCCGCCGCGCCAAAGCCGTGACGCTGGAAGATGCCAATCACCGCACCCACCGCTGCCGCGTCGCACGACACCAGCAGCCCGCCGCTGGTCTGCGGGTCGGTCAACAGGGCCTGGTCCACCTCGGCAAAGCCGGCTGGCAGCGCGATCTCGGCGCCGTAACCGGCCCAGTTGCGGGCTGACGCGCCGGTGATGAAGCCCTGGTCGGCCAGGGCCCGCACACCGGCCAGCAGCGGCACGGCGGCCCAATCGATGTGCACCTGGCAGCCGGCGCCGCGCGCCAGCTCCAGCACATGGCCGGCCAGGCCGAAGCCGGTGATGTCGGTCAGTGCGTGTACGCCGTCCAGCGCCGCCAGGTCGGGCCCGGGGGTGTTGAGCTGGGTGGTGACGGCGATCATCTCGGCATAACCGGCTTCACCCAAATGCTCTTTTTTGAGCGCGGCCGACATCACGCCCACGCCCAGCGGTTTGCCCAGCACCAGCACATCACCTGGCCTGGCGTCGGCATTGCGCTTGACCCGCTTCGGGTGGATCAGGCCCAGCGCCACCAGGCCGTAGATGGCCTCGACCGAGTCGATGGTGTGGCCGCCGGCAATCGGGATGCCGGCCGCGCGGCAGACCGACGCACCGCCCTCCAGCACCCGGCCGATGGTCTGGGTGGACAGCACATTGATCGGCATGCCCACCAGCGCCAGCGCCAGGATCGGCCGGCCGCCCATGGCGTAGACATCGCTGATTGCGTTGGTGGCGGCGATGCGACCAAAGTCGAACGGGTCATCGACGATGGGCATGAAAAAGTCGGTGGTGGCGATGATCGCCTGCTCGTCATTGAGCTGGTAGACGGCGGCGTCATCGGCGGTCTCGATGCCGACCAACAGCTCTTTGGGGATGGGCATGGCGGCCGTGCCCT
>JANLOP010000351.1:0-17224 GCA_031366635.1 Betaproteobacteria bacterium
TGCACCGCCACGTCCACCCCATCAACAGTGGCGCTGCGAATGTCGAACTCGGGCTTTTCATAATCCTTGGCCAGCCGGTGCATCAAATCAAGCCCGGCCGATACCCGCAGGGCCATCGGCTTGTGGGTGAACGGCGAGAGCGGGTGGTGGAAGAGCTTGGCCGACGCGGTGGCGAACTCGGAGAACGGCGCCATCAGCGCGCGTTGGGTTTCGTACAACTGGTATAGCATGGGCGGGATTCTCCGGAGGCTGGACAGATCGTCGTCGGCGTGCGGCGTCATGGAACCGCAGCGCCGAGCGACACCCGAGATCGGGAACAAAATTGGTGCAGTGCAGCAATTATGAACCCATCCAGGCCATCTTGCACGCGAACAGCGCGCTTTGATGCCGGGAAAACACGTCCGCTGGCCAGGAAAATGCGCGCAATGTCACCGCAATGACAGGTCAGCGGGGTCGGGAAACGCAAAAGCCCGGCGCTGGGAGGCTGCCGGGCTTCGACATGGCGCTGGTCTGACGGCTGGCCCGGCAACTCAGGCGCTACAACACTTGGCTGATGGCCGCCACCACCGCGTCGATGTTGCCGGTGTTGAGCGCGGCCACGCAGATCCGGCCGGTGTCTACGCCGTAAATGGCAAACTCATCGCGCAGCCGGTCCATCTGCGGCTTGCTCAGCCCCGAGTAGCTGAACATGCCGCGCTGCCGGGTGATGAAGCTGAAGTCTTGCGTCGCGCCGGCGGTTTGCAGCGCCGTTTGCAGCTTGTCTTGCAGCAGCGCCCGCATCTGTTTGATGCGCAGCCGCATGCCGGCCAGCTCGTCTTCCCACAGCGCCCGCAGCGCCGGGTTGTCCAGCACCATCGCCACCACCTGCGCGCCGTGCGTGGGCGGGTTGCTGTAATTGGTGCGGATGGTGATCTTGAGCTGCGACAGCACCCGCGCCGCCTCGTCCGGGCTGCGGCACACCACACTCAGCGCACCCACCCGCTCACCGTAGAGTGAAAAGCTCTTCGAGAACGAGGTGGCAACGAAAAAGTCGAGGCCCGAGGCCAGAAACTGCTGCACCACCGCGCCGTCCTCGGTGATGCCGTCGCCAAAGCCCTGGTAGGCCATGTCGAGAAACGGCACCAGTTGGCGGGCTTGCAGCAGCGCGATGACTTGATCCCACTGCGCCGGGTTGAGGTCGTAGCCGGTGGGGTTGTGGCAGCAGGCATGCAGCACCACGATGCTGCCGGCAGCGGCAGCGCCCAGGTCGGCCAGCATCGCGTCGAAGCGCACACCCCTGCTGGCCGCGTCGTAGTAGGCATAGCTGCGCACCGCAAAGCCGGCGTTGCTGAACAGCGCGCGGTGGTTTTCCCAGCTCGGGTCGCTGATCAGCACGCTGGCGCCGGGGTTCAATTTCTGCAAGAAATCGGCGCCCAATTTGAGCCCGCCGGTGCCGCCCAGCGCCTGCACCGTGGCCACCCGGCCGGCTTGCAACACCGGGGCGTCAGCGCCAAACACCAGGCGCTGCACGGCTTTGTCGTAGGCAGCAATGCCGTCGATCGGCAAGTAGCCGCGCGGCTTGGCAGCGTCGTTGATCTGCTGCTCGGCGGCCTTGACACAGGCCAGCAGCGGCAACTTGCCGGCGTCGTCAAAGTACACCCCGACGCCGAGGTTGACTTTGTGCGGCCGGGCGTCGGCGCCAAATTGCTCATTCAGGCCCAGGATCGGGTCGCGGGGGGCCAGCTCGACGGCGGCAAAAAGCGTCATTTGAAACAAGTCCTGTCTGGGCGTTGGCGATCAGAAACAAGGCGCCGGGGCGGCGGGCCGGCAACAAACCGCTGCCTGCGCTACCCTGTCGGGTTGCTTGCAGCACGGTTGATTGACCGGGCGCAAGCAGCCAGTTTAGTGGCAACAAGCCATGTTTTAAGGGACCACTGATGTCGCAAACCACCGTGCTGCAAGCCGTCCAGCCCCCGTCCGGGCCGATGTTCAACAGATTGCCAGACGCCGGCATCGACCGAGACACCCGCGCCGCCATCGACACCGACACCGACACCCCCAGCGCCAGCGCCAGCGCCAGCGCCGCCGCCGAAGGTGTTTTTGTCAGCTTCCCTGATTCGCCATTTCAACTCTTCCAACCTTACCCACCGGCCGGCGACCAGCCCACGGCCATCGACCAGTTGGTGGAAGGCGTGGGCGACGGCCTGGCCTACCAGACCTTGCTGGGCGTCACCGGCTCGGGCAAGACCTTCACGATGGCCAATGTGATTGCCCGCCTGGGCCGGCCGGCCATCGTGTTTGCGCCCAACAAGACACTGGCCGCGCAGTTGTATGCCGAGTTCAGGGAATTCTTCCCGAAAAACGCGGTAGAGTATTTTGTCAGTTACTACGATTATTACCAGCCTGAGGCCTATGTGCCGCAGCGTGATCTGTTCATTGAAAAAGACTCGTCCATCAATGAGCATATCGAGCAAATGCGTTTGTCGGCCACCAAAAGTGTGCTGGAGCGGCGCGACACGGTGATTGTGGCCTCGGTGAGTGCGATTTACGGCATCGGCAAACCCGAGGATTATTCACAGATGCGCTTCATCGTGCGGGTCGGCGACAAGATCGGCCAGCGTGATGTGATCGCGCAATTGATCCGCATGCAATACAGCCGCAACGATGTGGATTTTTCGCGTGGCACCTTCCGCGTGCGCGGTGACACCATCGATATCTTCCCCGCCGAGCACAGTGAGCTGGCGGTGCGGCTTGAGCTGTTTGATGATGAAGTCGAAGCGCTGAGCCTGCTTGACCCGCTGACCGGCAAAATCCGGCAGAAGGTGCCGCGTTTCACGATTTATCCCAAAAGCCATTACGTCACGCCGCGTGAGCGGGTATTGGCCGCTGTTGAAACCATCAAGATCGAGCTGCGTGAGCGTGTCGCGCAGTTTGTCGCGGGTGGCAAGCTGGTAGAGGCGCAGCGGCTGGAGCAGCGCACCCGGTTTGATCTCGAAATGATGCAGGAGGTGGGCCACTGCAAAGGCATCGAGAATTACAGCCGGCATTTGTCCGGCGCCCGGCCGGGCGATCCGCCGTCCACGTTGGTGGATTATTTGCCGCCCGACGCCATCATGTTCTTCGATGAAAGCCATGTGCTGATCGGCCAGTTTGGTGGCATGTACAACGGCGACAAGGCGCGCAAATCCACGCTCGTTGAATATGGTTTCAGGCTGCCCAGCGCGATGGACAACCGGCCGCTGAAATTTGATGAGTTCGAGGGCAAGATCCGCCAATCGGTGTTTGTCTCTGCCACGCCCGCCGCTTATGAGCAAGAACACGCCGGCGCGGTGGTTGAGCAACTGGTTCGGCCCACCGGCTTGGTCGATCCGATGGTGGAGGTGCGGCCCGCCACCCACCAGGTGGACGATGTGCTGCAAGAAATCCGCGACCGGGCGCTGATCCAGCAGCGGGTGCTGATCACCACGCTGACCAAGCGCATGGCCGAGCAACTGACCGATTACCTCACTGACAACGGCGTCAAAGTGCGGTATCTGCATTCGGATATCGACACCGTGGAGCGGGTGGAGATATTGCGTGACCTGCGGCTGGGGGTGTTTGATGTGCTGGTCGGCATCAACCTGCTGCGCGAGGGGCTGGATATCCCCGAGGTCAGTTTGGTGGCCATTCTCGATGCCGACAAAGAGGGTTTTTTGCGGTCCGAGCGCAGCCTGATCCAAACCATTGGCCGGGCCGCCCGCCATGTCAACGGCCGGGCCATTCTGTATGCCGACAAGATGACCGAGTCGATGAAAAAAGCCATCGGCGAGACCGAGCGGCGGCGCGACAAGCAGATCGCCCACAACCTGGCGATGGGCATCACGCCACGCAGCGTGATCAAACAGGTCAAAGAGCTGATCGACGGCGTGATCAGCGCGCAAGACGACAAAAGCAAGGTGCGTGGCCTGATCGAGGCGGCCGAGATTGACGCGATGAGCGAAAAAGACCTTGCCAAGCGCATCAAACTGCTCGAGAAGCAGATGCTTGACCATGCCAGGAACCTGGAATTTGAAAAGGCGGCCCGGGTGCGAGACCAACTGGCACTGCTGCGCGAACAGGCATTTGGTGCGGCCGGGCATGACAGCAATGTGCTGCCGCTGGTCAGCGTTGGGGCGGCTGGGCGTTGACCGTGAAATCGCTGCGCTATCCTGCGCGCCCATGATCAAACAGTGGTTCAGCCGCCGGCCACCGGCCCGCCTGCAGGTGCTGATGGTGTGCATGGGCAACATCTGCCGCTCACCGATGGCCGAGGGCGTGCTGCGCCACAAACTGGCGCAAGCCGGCCTGGCCGACCAGGTGGCAGTGGATTCAGCCGGCACGCATGGCTTTCACCGGGGTGCGGCGGCCGATCCCCGGGCCGTGGCCCAGGCCGCGCGGCGCGGCTACTTGATCGCCGGTCTTAAATCCCGGCCGGTGGTGGTGGCGGATTTCAGCCGCTTCGACCTGCTGCTGGCGATGGACCATGACAATCTGGCCACCTTGCAAGACCGCTGCCCGCCGGCCGAGCAGCACCGTCTGCATCTGCTGCTGCCGTATGCCAACCCGCCGGGCCAAACCGAAGGAGTGCCCGACCCGTACTACGGCAGCGTGGCCGGCTTCGATGTGGCGCTGGATCTGATCGAACCCGCCTGCGACGGTGTGGTGCTGGCGTTGCAGCGCAGACTGGCCGGTGCGCGCTGAACACTGGCCAGTCGCAAGGCCGACTGAATCAGTCGGACTCTGCTATAGTTGACCGCATCAGTCGGGTACAGGCTGGTACGTCGGTCCACCCGACCGGCCAACCCCGCCGGCCAACCTACCGACACAGCCGCCCTGCCAACAGGAGAAACACCCATGCGCTTGACCACCAAAGGCCGTTTTGCCGTCACCGCGATGATCGACCTGGCACTGCGCTCGAACAACGGGCCGGTGGCGCTGGCGGCGATCAGCCAGCGTCAGCAAATATCGCTGTCTTATCTTGAGCAGTTGTTTGGCAAACTGCGCCGCCATGAATTGGTTGAAAGCACCCGGGGCCCGGGTGGCGGTTATTCACTGGGCCGCAAAAGCGATTTGATCACGGTCGCCGACATCATCGTCGCGGTTGACGAGCCGATTGACGCCACCGGTTGCGCCGGCCGCGAGAATTGCATGGGCGACGATGCCGGGCGTTGCATGACGCATGATTTGTGGGCCAGCCTGAACCAGAAGATGATCGAGTTCCTGGATTCAATCTCGCTGAAGAAACTGGTGGAAGACCAATTGGCTAAAGGCGTGTCGATTGAAGAATCACCGATCAAGCGCGCCATCTCTTCGGTGCCGGTGGTCAAGCCAATCAAGATCACCGCGCCCAATTCGGTGTTTGCGCTTGGTTTGGCAATGTCCAAATAAATCCCTCTTGAAACTGCTTTCGATTCAATCACCATGACCCCGCACTTTCCTATTTATCTCGATTACGGCGCCACTACGCCGGTCGACCCGCGTGTTGTCGATGCCATGATCCCGTGGTTGGGCCAGCACTTTGGCAACCCCGCGTCGCGCAGCCATGCCTGGGGCTGGGAGGCCGAAGCGGTGGTTGAGAAATCGCGCGAGCAAGTGGCCGCACTGATCAGTGCTGACCCGCGTGAAATCGTCTGGACCAGTGGCGCCACCGAGTCGATCAACCTGGCGCTCAAAGGCGCGGCGCAATTTTATAAAAGCCGTGGCAAGCACATCATCACCGTCAAGACCGAGCACAAAGCCACGCTCGATACGGTGCGTGAGCTGGAGCGCCAAGGGTTTGAGGCCACCTACCTGGATGTGCAGGAAAATGGCCTGATCGACCTCGACCGGTTTAAAGACGCGCTGCGGCCTGACACTATTTTGGCGTCGGTGCTGTTGGTGAACAACGAGATTGGCGTCATTCAAGACATTGTGGCATTGGGCAATATCTGCCGTGAGCGCGGCATTATTTTTCATGTCGATGCCGCCCAGGCCACCGGCAAGGTCGTGATCGACATCACCCAACTGCCAGTCGATCTGATGAGCCTGGCGTCGCACAAGACTTACGGGCCAAAGGGCATCGGCGCGCTGTATGTTCGGCGCAAACCACGCATCCGGCTGGAGGCGCAAATGCACGGCGGCGGCCATGAGCGCGGCATGCGCTCCGGCACCTTGCCGACTCACCAGTGTGTGGGCATGGGCGTGGCTTTTGAGATTGCACAGAAAGAAATGGGCAGTGAGCAAGAGCGCATCCGCAGGCTGCACAATAAATTGCTGGCAGGTTTGAGCGATATCGAGCAGGTTTTTGTCAACGGTGACCTGATGCACCGGGTGCCGCACAATTTGAATATCTCGTTCAATTATGTGGAGGGTGAGTCATTGATCATGGGCGTGAAGGGCTTGGCGGTGTCGTCGGGCTCGGCCTGCACCTCGGCCAGCCTGGAGCCCAGCTATGTCTTGCGGGCACTCGGCCGCAGCGATGAATTGGCTCACTCCAGCCTGCGCATGACGATCGGCCGCTTCACCACCGAGGCCGAGATCGATTACGCGGTGGCCACCCTGATAGATCGGGTGGGTAAATTGCGTGAATTGTCGCCGCTGTGGGACATGTACCGCGACGGCATTGATATCAGCTCGATTCAATGGGCTGCCCACTGAAATTTGGAGATTCACATGGCATACAGCGACAAAGTCATTGATCATTATGAAAACCCGCGCAATGTTGGCGCTTTTGACAAGGGCGACGACACCGTGGGCACCGGCATGGTGGGCGCGCCGGCTTGCGGCGATGTGATGAAGCTGCAAATCAAGGTCAACCCGGTCACCGGGCTGATCGAAGATGCACGATTCAAAACCTACGGCTGCGGCTCGGCGATTGCCAGCAGTTCACTCGTGACCGAGTGGGTGAAGGGCAAAACACTGGCCCAGGCACTGGAAATCAAGAACACCAATATCGCCGAAGAATTGGCGCTGCCGCCGGTGAAGATTCACTGCTCGATCCTGGCCGAAGACGCCATCAAGGCGGCAGTGCAGGATTACAAGACCCGTCATGCCGCCGTGGCGTTAATGCCGGCGGCGCTTGAACAAGCGGCAGCCCAGGCGCACTGACATGACCGTTACCTTGTCTGAAGCGGCGGCGCGCCACGTGTCGCGCTACATCAGCAAGCGCGGCAAGGGCGTGGGCGTGCGGCTTGGGGTGCGCACCACCGGCTGCTCGGGCCTGGCCTACAAGCTGGAATACGCCGACGACATCGCGCCCGAAGACCATATCTTTGAGCAGCACGGCATCAAGGTGATGATCGATCCGAAAAGTTTGCCGTATTTGGACGGCACCGAGTTGGATTTTGTGCGCGAGGGTTTGAATGAGGGTTTCAAGTTTCACAACCCGCGCGAAAAAGACCGCTGCGGCTGCGGAGAATCGTTCCGGGTTTAGGCCCGTTGCAAATCCCGCTGCCAGCGGGGCCCCCACCAGGCGCGGAGACTTTCAACCGCGCCTTTGTTTTGGGGATTCTTAAAACTGACGACTGACCTTTGAGTATCACAAGCCCGGCATGAATATCGCTGACGACGACTTCACCCTGTTTGGCCTGGCGCCGCGCTACGCGCTGGACCGTGCTGCGCTGGACGATTGCTGGCGGGCATTGCAAGCCAAAGTGCACCCGGACCGCTTTGCCAGTGAGGGCGCGGCCGCGCAGCGGCTGGCCATGCAGTGGGCGGTGCGCGTGAACCAGGGCTACCAGCGGCTCAAAGACCCGCTTAAGCGCGGCGCCTACCTGTGTGAATTGCGCGGCGCGCCGATCGAGGCCGAGAACAACACGGCGATGCCGGTGGCGTTTTTGATGCAGCAAATGGCCTGGCGCGAGGCGCTGGACGAGGCCGTCGGTGCGGCCGCCGCAGCGCAACTCGATGACACCGTGGCCGCCCACCAGGCCACCCTGCTGGGCGTGCTGGGCCACACGCTGGACGACCTGGCTGACCCGGCGGCCGCAGCCCAGCAGGTGCGGGCCTTGATGTTTGTGGCGCGGTTTCGCGATGACATCGCCCGCCGCCTAGAAGCGCTGGACGCCTGAGCGTCACGCCGTCCCAACAAAACCAAAATATCTGACGTCATGGCGCTGCTGCAACTCTCTGAACCTGGCCAAACGCCCGATCCGCACGGCCGCCGCATCGCCGTGGGTATCGATCTGGGCACCACGCATTCTTTGGTGGCTGCCGTGCGTCACGGCGTGGCCGAGTGCCTGCCCGACGGGCAGGGCCGGCCGCTGCTGCCGTCGGTCGTGCGCTACCTGGATGACAACCGCCGCCAGATCGGCTTTGATGCCCGGGCCCAGCAGGCCGAAGACCCTGAGAACACCGTGGTCAGCGTGAAGCGCTTCATGGGCCGGGGCCTGGCCGATGTGGCCGGCCATCAGCGCCTGCCGTACCGGTTTGTCGATCAGCCCGGCATGCTGGCCATCACCACCCGGCAAGGCATCAAAACGCCGGTGGAAGTGTCGGCCGATATCCTGGCCACGCTGCGTTACCGCGCTGAAGATACCTTCAACGATGATTTATTTGGCGCGGTGATCACCGTGCCGGCCTATTTTGACGATGCCCAGCGCCAGGCCACCAAAGACGCCGCGCAGTTGGCCGGCATCAAGGTGCTGCGGCTGATCAATGAGCCCACCGCCGCCGCAGTGGCTTACGGCCTGGACAACGGCAGCGAAGGCCTGTACGCCGTGTACGACCTGGGCGGCGGCACCTTCGATATCTCACTGTTGCGCTTGTCGCGAGGCGTGTTCGAGGTGGTGGCCACCGGCGGTGATGCAGCGCTGGGCGGTGATGATTTTGACCAGGCGCTGGCCGATTGGGCGCTGGCCCAGGCCGGGCGCGGTGCCGAGTCGGCGCACGACAAACGGGCGGTGCTGGTGGCGGCGCGGGCCGCCAAAGAGGCGTTGACAGCCGCCCTGCAGGCCGAGTTGCAAGCCGATTTGAGCGGCGGGCCGTTGAGCGTCGCCATCACGCGAGCGCAGTTTGACGTGCTCACCCGCCCGCTGATCGACCGCACGCTGGCGGCGGTGCGCAAGGTGCTGCGCGACGCCAAATTGAAGCCCGACGCGGTGGCCGGCGTGGTGATGGTGGGCGGCTCCACCCGCATGCCGGCTGTGCAGGCGGCGGTGGGCGGGCTGTTTGGCCGGCCGCCGCTGGTCAACCTGAACCCCGACGAGGTGGTGGCGGTGGGTGCGGCCATCCAGGCCAATGCACTGGCCGGCAACGCGGTGGACGGTGAGCTGCTGCTGCTGGATGTGACGCCGCTGTCACTGGGGCTGGAGACGATGGGCGGGCTGGTCGAGCGCATCATCGAGCGCAACACCACTCTGCCGGCGGCCAAAGCGCAAGACTTCACCACCTTCAAAGACGGCCAGACGGCGATGGCCATCCATGTGCTGCAGGGCGAGCGCGAGCTGGTGAGCGGCAACCGGTCGCTGGCGCGCTTCGAGTTGCGCGGCTTCCCGCCGATGGTGGCGGGTGCGGCGCGCATCCGCGTCACTTTTCAGGTCGATGCCGACGGGCTGCTGAGCGTGGCGGCGCGCGAGACAGGCTCGGGCGTCGAGGCGTCGGTGGTCGTCAAACCCAGCTATGGCCTGGCCGACGACCAGATTGCCCGCATGCTGCAAGACGGTTTTTCCAGCGCCGAGACCGACATGCTGGCCCGCTCGCTGCGCGAGGCCCGGGTCGAAGCCGAGCGCATGACCCTGGCCACCCGCGCCGCGCTGGCCGCCGACGGTGATTTGCTGAACGCCGCCGAGCGCGCCAGCATCGACGCGCTGCTGGTCGAACTGGCGACGGTTGCGGCGGGTGACCACCATGCCGCCATCAACACGGCAGTCGAGCATTTGGCCGACGGCACTGAATCATTTGCGGCCCTGCGCATGAATCGCGGCATCCAGGCCGCGCTGACCGGCCGCAAGCTGGACGATCTTTGACAGCGCGCCGCCGCCGCCCCCTTTCAGCCTCAGACCCCGACCACCATGCCTGTCATCAAAATCCTGCCGCACGCCGAGCTTTGCCCGCAAGGCCAGGTGATCAGCGCCGCGCGCGGCACGTCCGTCTGCGAGGCGTTGCTGGAGCACGGCATCGCCATCGAGCATGCCTGCGACATGAGCTGCGCCTGCACCACCTGCCACGTCATCGTGCGCGAGGGCTTGCGCTCACTCAACGAGATGGAGGAGGGCGAAGAGGATTTGCTCGACCGCGCCTGGGGGCTGGAGCCCAACTCGCGCCTCAGTTGCCAGGCCATCCTGGCCGATGCCGATCTGCTGATCGAGATCCCGAAGTACACGATCAACCACGCCCGCGAAAACCACTGAGGCGCCGGGGCAGGACGCCGGCCCAGGATCAAGATCAGGCCACGCGGCGCAGGCGCTTGTCGGCGTCTGCCGCGCCCAGCACGCCGCCGAACAAATCCTTCGGGTCGGCCAGCGTCGGCAGCAGGTCGATCTGCCGGCCCAGCCCGGCCTGGTCTTGCAGCAGGCGGTGCAGCAGGCGCAGCGCGGCAAAGTCTTCCAGCGCAAAACCGACCGAATCAAACACCGTCACGTCGGCCGGTGAGCGCCGTCCCGCCGCCTGGCCGCGCACCACATCGGCAAACTCGGTGACCGGGAAGTCCGCCGCCATCTGCTGGATTTCGCCCTCGATGCGCGATTGCGGCTCGTACTCCACCACCACCCGGGCATCGGGCCGCAACAGGATGTCGGCATGCAGCTCGGTCTTGCCCGGGCAATCACCGCCCACCGCGTTCAGGTGCATGCCGGGCGCGATCATCTCGGGCGTCAGGATCACCGCCTGGCATTTGTCGGCGGTGACGGTGGTGACGATGTGGGCGCCCAGCGCCGCGTCGGCGGCCGAGCCGCAGCGCTGGATCAGCAGATCGTGCAACTCGGGCAGCGCGCGCAGGTTGCGCTCCAGCTTGGCGCTGGCGTGCACGTCCACGTCAAACAGCCGCAGCGTGCGCACACCCAGCAGGCGGTGGAAGGCGATGGCCTGGAACTCGCTCTGCGCGCCGTTGCCGATCAGCGCCATCACCGTGCTGCCGGGCCGCGCCAGCCAGCGCGCGGCCAGCGCTGACATCGCCGCCGTGCGCAACGCGGTGGTGACGGTCAACTCCGACAGCAGCAGCGGGTAGCCGGTGGCCACGTCGGCCAGCACGCCGAAGGCGGTGACCGTCAGCAGCCCGGCGGCGGTGTTTTTGGGGTGGCCGTTGACGTATTTGAAGGCATACAAATCACCGTCGCTGGTCGGCATCAATTCGATCACGCCGGTTTTTGAATGGCTGGCGACGCGGGCCGATTTCTCGAAATCGCCCCAGCGGTGGTAGCAGGCTTCAATCTCGTCGGCCAGGCGCTCAATGAAGGTGCCCACGCCGATGTGCTTGACCAATCGCTGGATGTCTGAAACGCCGATGTACTCGACCATAGTGGGCCCCGTGTGGACTGGCAACACCCCCACGGCGCCACCGCTGCAGGCATTGTCAAGACGGCGCCAGCCAAGCGGAAGATCAAGAACTGCTCAAAATGCGATGTTGCCAAGTCAAATAGACAGTGATGGCTGGCGAAGTGATCAGTTTCGGGTGCGGCAGCGCAGCGGGATGGCTGGGCTACAAACGCCGGTCTCGTGCTACTGCCCGGGTGTGTCTGGCGGGATCGCGCCGCCGGCTCAGAAACGACATAGCCCAGCGCTTGGGCTGGGCTATGTCGTCTGGGCTGTGCGTCTGGGCCGGGCTTGGCCGGGCTTGGCATTTGGCAAACCATTGAGGGTTGATTTGGTGCCGGAGAAAGGAGTCGAACCCTCGACCTTCTCATTACGAATGAGCTGCTCTACCAACTGAGCTACACCGGCAACAACCTTTAATTATAGCGGGCGCGCAACGTTGCCAGACGGTAGCGGCTGGCACCACACCCGCCGTCCAGCAGGCCGCGACAGTGACCCGCCAAATGCGCTGCCAGCCGGCGTCGGGCCGTTGTACGGCGCTGGTTTCATACCGGGTGCAACAGGGTCTGCACAACCTTGTGCAACCCGGTGGGGACGGTGGGGTGGGTCGCCGATATTCCACCGGTTTGTCGCCCAGTGTCATGGGCCGGTCTCATTGGGGCAGCGCGTGACCGGGCGTCAACTGCACCGTCTCGACGGCCAGCAGCCGCGCGCGTTTCACCACCCGGTACAGCGGCATTGGCGGTGGCCGCTCCCTCTCACCGACGCCAAGTCGACCGGCAAAGCCGGTTCGACGGCGCCCACTTGACAAAGCATCGACACCGCCGACCTGGCGCCATCCGCATGGGCCTGCCCGCCTTGTTCTGCACCGCCGGGCCGATGAATGTCTTCAACGGCAAGAACGTCAACGACGACGAAAAAACCGCCTGCGCGGCAGGCTGGCGTTCAACCCCAGCGCGGCATTGCTGGTGACGCTGGGCGCCGACACCCTCAAATCGGCCGATTTCGTGCCCACCGGCGTGGTCACGCGCACCATCCTCTCAGCGCGGGCGCGGGCTGGCGCGTCTCACTGCTGGCCAAGACCCTGACCACGCCTCGTTCCCGGGCCAGGGCGGTGCGTTTGTCAACCGGGCCGTGCTGCCCGCCAACCAGCGCTACATTCGCGTCAACTTGCGCGACGACTTTTAAACAGGGGCGACCAGCCATGAATGCGTTCAAGCAACTGCTGCAGCGGGCTGCCGGCCACACACCGGTGGGCACCTGGATCATGTCGGCCAGCCCCATCGTGGCCGAGGCCATCGGCCTGGCCGGCTTTGATTGGGCGGTAATCGACATGGAGCATTCACCGCTCGGCATCGCCGATGTGCTGCATTTGTTGCAAGCGGTGGCCGGCACGCCGATGGCGCCGGTGCTGCGCGTGCCGTGGAACGACACCGTCACCATCAAGCGCGTGCTCGATGCCGGCGCCACCACCTTGCTGGTGCCGTTTGTGCAGAGCGCCGAAGAAGCGCGCCGGGCGGTGGCCGCCACGCGCTACCCGCCGCAGGGCATCCGGGGCATGGCCGGCATGAGCCGGGGGTCGCGCTTCGGCACCACGCCCGACTACTTGACCACGGCCAATGCGGGGATGTGCGTGATCTTGCAGTTGGAGACGCCGCAGGCGGTGGGCCAGCTTGAAGCGATTGCCGCTGTCGAGGGTGTGGACGCGATCTTTCTCGGCCCGGCCGATTTGTCGGCGGCGATGGGCCATGTCGGCCAGCTCACCCACCCGGCGGTGATGGCGGTGCTGGCCGACGCGGTGCAGCGCTGCCATGCGCTGGCCAAGCCGGTGGGCATCGTCGGCGGCACGGCCGAGATGGTGGCCGAGTACCGGGCGCTGGGCTTTGATTTTCTGGCGGTGGCGTCTGATTTGGGTCTGTTGATGAAGGCCGCGCAGGCGGCGTCAGCGGCCTTGCGGGCGCAGGGCGCGCAGGGCGCACCGCAGTCGGCTGAATCGCCGGCCCCGCCGGCCGGATCGTCCAGCGGCTACTGATTTGCTGCCGTCGAGCGGGCCGGCATCGTCAAAAGCCAGCGCGGCAAAACCACCGTCATGCACGGCGTGGACCGGCATCCTGTCGCGACGCCCGCCGCAGCCGCACCGCATTCCGGTGGACTGCTCAGCCTTCGTCGGCGGCCCCTGCTGGCGATGAAATAGCGCCCAAATCCCCGAAAGCCAGAAAGCCAGAAAGCCAGAAAGCCCCACGCCCGGACGCCGCCTAGAAAAACGCCATCGTGCGCACCTCGATGCTTTCACGCCGAGGGGCGTCCGGCGCTGTGTCGGGGTGCTCAAACGCGGTGTGGCCCATGAAGCGGGCGCGGCCGTCCGTCGCCGAGTCGTAGGTCTTGAGCATCAGCGCCTGGGTCGGCACCATGTTCGGGAAGTACACCCAGCGGTGCGCCGGCGAATGGCGCATCACGTAAATCTCGCCGGTGCGCTCAGCGTACTTCAGCTCCATGCGCAGCATGTCGTCGGGGGCGTGGGTGGTGGCGTCGCACATCGCCAGCGGCAACTCTTCGACGCGCCGGTACAGCGGCTTCCAGACGTTGTAGAAGGCCACGCGCCGCTGCAACAGCCCATCGGCCTCGGTGGGCAGAATGTCGCGCACCCGCTGCGGGCCCGACGCCACGGTGTAGTCGCTGTGCACCAGCAGCACCGCTGGGCGCTGCACCGTGGTTTGCAGCTTCAGGTCA
Source organism: Betaproteobacteria bacterium (assembly GCA_031366635.1). Lineage (GTDB taxonomy): Bacteria > Pseudomonadota > Gammaproteobacteria > Burkholderiales > Burkholderiaceae_C > Pseudaquabacterium. The sequence goes on from JANLOP010000351.1 coordinate 14,176, forward strand.
GCCGGCAGCCGCTTGCGCACAGTGTGGTCAAACACCTCTACCCGCAATGCCCCGGTGTTGTGTTTGACGAAGGCGACCACCTGGGCATAAAACGCCGATTTGATCGCCGCGTCGTCGTCGAACTGGTCAAACTGCGCGGTGAACGGCTTTAGCGCAAAACCCTCCCGGTCCAGCGAGAAGCTGTCCACCTGCGGCCAGCCGTCGTGGATGGCCATCTCTTGCGGGTCGGTGCCGGGTGGGTTGCGCTCAACCGGCTCGGCCGGCTCGTAAAAGTAGTAGTCGGGCGGCAGGCCGTTGTCGACCGAGTAGTTGAGGGTGGCGCGCACCGCTTGCGGGTCGATCATGTCAGGCCACTTCTCGCGTCAGGGTGAAGCCGGGGCCGACATAAGTCTTCTCCCAGCACGGCAGGGCCTCAATGCGCTCGGTCATCCAGCGCTTCAGGTTGGGGTGGTCGGCCAGCGGCAGGCCTTGGTGGGCGTGCATGTGCATGGGCGCGGCCAGCACGATATCGGCAATCGTGGGTTGGTCGCCGGTGATCCAGTCGTGCTGGGCCAGGCGCGCGTCCAGAATGCCCGCCAGTTTGTGGAACTGCAGCGCTTGCGCCTCCAGCACGGCCGCATCGGCGCTGGCGCCGAGCAGCGGTTTGACGCAGTTCTCAACCAGAAACACATAGCAACTGGGGAACCAGCTCGACGATTCCCAGAGCAGCCAGCGGTTGATGTCTGCGCGCTTTTGCAGGTCTTTCGGGTAGGCGCTGTCGCGGCCGGCCTTGTCGGCGGCGTACTGCAGGATGGCGTTGGACTCCCACAGCACAAAATCGCCGTCGGTCATTGACGGCACCGACGCATTCGGGTTCAGCGCCAGGTAGGGCGCTTCCTTGTGCTGGCCGGTGAAGTAGTCAACATGCACGCGCTCAAACGGCACGCCAAGAAAGTCGAGCCCGGCCAGTACCTTGCGGCAATTGACCGTGATGGGGTCTGCGTACACCTTCATGAATGTCTCCTGGGCTGCCGCGCTGGGCGCGTCTGGTTATGGGCGGTGGCCAGCGCATCGACACCCGATGCGCCCCGCCCGCTTGGGCAAAAGTCTACGGATTGACGGGCCGCAGCGCACCTGCTGCAATGCGAACGGATTGTTCTCGAACGGTAAACAATGGCCCTTTCCACCGACATGCTGAGCACCTTCGTCAAAGTGGCTGAACACCTGGGCGTCAGCGCCGCTGCGGCCGACATGGGCATCAGCAAGGGCGTGGTCAGCAAGCGCGTGGCGCAGCTTGAACAGGCCGTGCGCACGACGCTGTTTTCGCGCAGCACGCGGCGGGTTGCGCTGACGCCGGCCGGCGAGATCTACCTGGCCTTCGCACGCCAGGCGCTGGCGGCGTTGGTGCATGCCGACGAGCAGTTGCGCGATTTGCGCCAAGATCTCAGCGGCCAGATTCGCATCACCGCGCCCGGCTCCTGGGGGCAAAAGGTGCTGGCCGGGTTGATCCCCGACTTTCTGGCGCGCCACCCGGCCATTGAAGTGGAGTTGCTGCTCGGTGACCGGTTGATGGACCTGGCCCATGAGCGCATTGACATCGCGCTGCGCATGTCGCCGGCGGCCTGGCCCGATCTGGTGGTGACGCCGGTGGCCCGGCTCGACTGGGCGCTGTGCGCATCGCCTGCCCACCTGGCCAGCGCCGGCATGCCGGCCGCGCCGGCCGATCTGCTCAACCACCCCTGCATGAGCTACTGGCGCGACGGCTCAGACGATGCCTGGCAGCTTGCCAAAGACGAGCATGTGCAGAGCGTGCGCGTGCACGGCCGCTACCACGCCAACAATGCCGAGGCGGTGGCCTGCGCTGCGCTGGCCGGCCTGGGCGTGGCGCTGCTGCCGCTCTACGTCTGCGCTGACGATCTTGCCGCCGGCCGCCTGCTGCGCGTGCTGCCCGACTGGACACCGATCACCAAGTTCGGCAACCAGATCAACGCCGTCGCAGCGCCCGACCGCATGCGCCTGACGCGCAACCGCGCCCTGCTGGCCCACCTGCGAGAACAGTTGTGTTGATCGGCTGTGTTGAGCGGCTGTGTTGAGCCGCGAGCGGCGCCGCGCGAAGAGCACCGCAAACCCTGTCACGTTTGCTTGCCGGCTGGCGACATGATTTGAGTCAGGTCTGGCAAACCTTGTGAAGGATTGCCTTGACCAAAATCCGACATCCCGCCGCGCTGATGCGCAATACAGCGCCCTTCAAACGCGGACTGCAGGCACTCGGCCTGGCAGCCCGGTTGGCGCTGGCCTGCGCCGTGCCGGGCGCCGCAACTGCTGCGGTGGTTTCTGGCGAGCAGATGTCGGCGGTGTTGCCCGGCACCGGCTCAGCAACCTTCGCCGCAGCGCTGGCCCCGGGCCTGCTGGTGACAGTGGCTGAAGCCAACACCGCGACGATGACCGGGTCTGGTCTTTTCGGCTTTGTTGGCCTGTGGCTGGGCTCGGCCGGCAACGGCGGCGACTACAGCGTGCGCTTCAACCGGCCCGTCAGCCGCTTCAGCCTGTCGTTTGTCGCGCTCACCCCACCACTCGGCGGCGGCAGCCCGGAATGGCTGCAATCTTTCAACACCGACGCCGCCAGCACGGTGCTGCTCAGCAGCCCGGACGCCAGCGTGGCCTGGGACGGCAGCCGGCTGACCGCGCTGGACGAAGACAGCCGCGCCGTGCTGACCTTTACCGCCGCGCAGGCCGCCGGATTTTCGCAATTGCGCTTCAGCCACGGCCAGCCGCAGCCCTTGAACGGCTTTGTCATCGACCGGCTTGAATTTGAGCCCAACGCGCTGCTGCCCGAGCCGGCGTCCGCATTGCTGTGCGCCTTCGGCCTGGCGGGTTTGCTTTGGCCCGGCCCCGCCCTTCAGCGCGCTCGATGCGATCAGAGTGGCCAGCGCAGCCAGCAGATTTGTGTGCAAATATTCTGCCGCACCGGCCTGGCTGGCGCGGGCTGGCGCGGCCAGACCGCAGCGGCCGGCAGCGCCTGGCCGGGCGCTGCGGCCTGCTGGGGCGGGTGGTGGCGTTGGCGGCGGCG
>JANLOP010000216.1:0-1727 GCA_031366635.1 Betaproteobacteria bacterium
GGTGATGACCCAGCCCGACGCAGCCAGCGCAAGCCCCGATCTCCGGTACCGGCTGATCGGCAGCCTGCAAGACGGGCAAACCGACCTGGCGCACTTGCCCACCCGCCACCAGCAGGCGCTGGCGGCGCTGGAATGGCACCATGCTGACGGCTGGGTGGGCATCGATTTGCAAGAGCAGCACAACCAGACGCCGTTCACCTTTGGCACGGTGATCACCAACGGCGGCGCTGCCGGCCGGGCGGTGCAAGCGGCCGATGTGGCCTGGGACCGCTTGTTTGTGCTCGACGGCGGCGCGCCAGCCGCCCGGCGGTACCACGATGCGCGGCTGCACTGGCAGCACAACGGGCCGGGCGACTGGCGGCTGCGGCTGGTGCTGGGGCAGGCCACCGTCACGCGCGATGAAACCCTGCTGGGCTTTTGGGCGCTGACATCCCCCAGCACGCTGTCAAGTTACTGGACCCGCTACCACGACAGCTACCGGCAGCGGGCGGCGCGCTTCGATTTGCAGCGACAGGTGCGGTGGGGGGCCTGGACGCACGATCTGAGCATTGGCGCCGACCGTTACCGGCAAGGCTTTCTGTTTGACGGGCTGCAAAACATCGGCGCCTTCAGCATCAACATCGCGGCGCCGGAGATTGCGCCCTTGGCGTCCGATCCATCGCCCACCACACGCCGCTACAACGACGAGCGGATTGACGAGCGCGGCCTCTGGCTGGCCGACAAGCTCAGCCTGGCGGATGGCCTCGAACTGACCGCAGCCGTGCGTCAACAGGCCTACGAGATCGCCTCAGCCCGCAGCCCGAAGCCGCGCAAGACCGTGGGCAACGCGGCCGCCGCCACCTGGCTGACGGGCCTTTCCTGGCGGCCGGGCCCGCAGTGGCGGGCTTGGGCCAGCGCCGCGTCCGGCATGGACGCCAACCGGGGCACGCGGGCCGACGGCGGATTTTTGCCAGCGCAGCGCTCACTGCAGGGCGAAGCCGGGCTTGAAGTGCGGCAGGGCGGCTTTAGCGGCGCAGCCAGCCTGTGGCAAATCAATCTCGACCAACTGGCCATGACCGACCCCGCCGACCGCACGGCGCTGGTGGCCGGTGGCGGGCGCCGGGTGCAAGGCGTGCAGGTGCAGGCGTCGTGTGGCGACGAGCTGCTGGGCAGCAGTGGCCACTTGTCGGTGCAGCGCACGCAACAGACGGTGCGCACCAGTGCCACGCTGGGGGATCGCTTTGTGGGCGTGCCCGATCAGCAAGGTGCCTTGCACGGCTGGTGGCGGTTGCCACTGCCTGACCTTGCTGCACTGACGCTGACGGCCAGCATCAACGCGGTAGGGCCGCGCATCGGTGATGCGGCCAACACCGTGCGTGTGCCCGGCTTTGCGCGGGCGGACCTGGGCCTGAAATTACCGGCCGGGCCGGGCCACTGGCTGCTGCAAATACGCAACGTGGCCGACCTGCGCTATGTTGAGTCGGTGACGCGGGTGGACGATGTTTTCCAAGGGGCCCGGCGCCAGGCCAGATTGGGCTGGCAGGGGCATTGGTGACTGGCTGGCGGCACAACGCTGATCAGCGCCGCCTGACCCTAGGGCCCTGTCGGGCTTGGGGCGTCGAAGCGAAATTTGGCCCCAGCGAGGACAGTTTTTGCCGGGTTTGCAGGCCCATAGCCGTAGCTATGGGACAAAAAGCCGGTGTTCACGAAGTGCGGCGAAGCCAAAAATGGACCGCTGCGGCCAAATT
>JANLOP010000355.1:0-3447 GCA_031366635.1 Betaproteobacteria bacterium
CATTTGCATGCGGCGCCTGAAGGTGCCGGTGCGGGCTTGCTGGGCGCTGATGTCCTGGCCTTCGAAGGTGATGCGGCCGGTGGTCAGGGGCTGCATGCGCAGCACCGCCAGGCCGGTGGTGCTCTTGCCGCAACCGCTTTCGCCGACCAGGCCCAGCGTTTGCCCCCTCGGCAGCGTGAATGACACGCCGTCGACTGCCTTGATCGTGCCAGCCGACTTGCCAAACAGGCTCTCGCGCGGCAGTGGAAAATGCACCCGCAGGTCGTCCACACGCAGCAGTTCGCCGGCCGATTGGGCCTGGTCCGACCCTGACGGTTGTGTTGGCGCCACTGGGCCGACCCCGGCCGTTGACCGCGAAGCTTCAGTCAGCATCATGGAAACACGCATTCAAGTGCTGTGGCCGCACCTCGCGCAACGCCGGACGGCTGCCCAGGCAATGGGCGTCTGCCAGGCTGCAACGTGGTGCGAAGGCGCAACCGCTTGGCAGCGCCGACAGGTCGGGGGGCTGTCCGACGATAGGCACCAGCCGCTGGCCAGCAACGCTGTCCAGGCGCGGCACTGAGGCGAGCAGCCCGCGCGTATAAGGGTGGCGCGGGTGCGCATACAGCTCCTCGGCGCTCGCCTGTTCGACGATGTGCCCAGCGTACATCACCGCCACGTTGTCGGCATATCGCGCCACCACCCCAAGGTCGTGGGTGATGAGGATCAAGGCGGCCCCGGTCTCGCGGGTCAGCTCTTTTAGCAGATCGAGGATCTGCGCCTGCACAGTGACGTCCAGCGCCGTGGTGGGCTCGTCGGCGATGATCAGCCGGGGCTGGCAGGCCAGCGCCATGGCAATCATGGTGCGCTGGCGCATGCCACCGGAGTATTGGTGCGGGTAGGTATGCAAGCGGCTGGCTGCATCGGGAATTTGAACCTTGCCCAACAGGGCTTTCGCCACTTCGTAGGCTTGGGCCCAGGGCTTGCCCTGGTGAATGTTCACGGGCTCGGCGATCTGTAGTCCCACGGTCAACGCCGGGTTGAGCGAACTCATCGGCTCCTGGAAAATCATGGCGATGCGGTTGCCGCGGATGGCGCGCATGGCTTCGTCGTCGAGCTTGAGCAGATCTCGCCCCTCGAACAGGATCTGGCCGGCCTCGATGCGCCCCGGCGGGGTGGGGATCAACCGCATCAGCGACAGCGCCGTGACGCTTTTGCCCGAGCCCGATTCGCCGACGATGGCCAGCGTCTGGCCGGCATTGACCGAAAAAGACACATCGTCGACCGCCGTGACCTTGCCGCGTTCTGTACGAAAGCGGGTGGTCAGGCCACGGACTTCAAGCAGCGGCTGCGCCATGTCAGAAGCCCATTTTCTTCTTGAGCTCCTGGTCTATCCACATGCGCGCGTGGATCGGCGCCGGGCGTTCCGAGCCGGCGCGCAACTCGCCGCCATAGTTCTTCACCCACGGCCACCAGGCGGTGTAGGTGTAGGGCGTGGGCAGCCAGAGGTAGGGCGCCTTATCGAGGATTTCGCGCGTCATCAGCTTGGCCTTGATCATGCGCACCCGCTCGTCAGGCTCGGCGTACACCTCAGCCATTTTCTTGTCGAACTCGGGGTCGTTGTATTGCGACGGGTTCCAGTATTGGCCCTTGAGGAAGTTCTTGCGCAGCGAGGTGGTCGGGTTGGTCGCACCGGTGTACATATAGTAGCCCGGCGTATTGGTCTTGGTGCCCATGGCCGACATGAAGGCCGGGTATTCCAGCACCTGGATTTCCATCTTCACACCCACCTTGGCCAAGTAGGAGGCGACCATCGCCAGCAGGTCGTTGTCGACGCTGGCCGACGAAGTCTGGGTCTTGAAGCTGAAGCCATTGGGGTAGCCGGCTTCGGCCAGCAAGGCCTTGGCCTTGGCCGGGTTGAAGGTGAACAGCTCTTTCACCGAGTCGGGCATCGCCTCGATCGGCTCGAAGTAGCCGGTCCAGGCCTGATGCATCGGGAAACCCAGCATCTCGGCATTGCCACCCCAATAGCTTTTGATGATCTCCTGCTTGTTCACCGCCATGTTCAGGGCGCGGCGCACCCGGATGTCGTCAAACGGCTTGGTGTCCACCCGCATTGCCACGAACATGCCGCCATTGGCCAGCGACCGAGTCCATTGCAGCTTGGGCGCGCTCTTCTTCAGCTCGGTGGCGGCGCTCCAGCGCACGGCCTCCAGCACGTCGACCTTGCCGGTACGCAGCGCCGTCAGCATGGTGGCTTCGTCCTTGATCACGCGGTAGCTGATGGTGTCCGCGTAAGGCAGTTTGTAGCTTTGCCCGCCTATCGTCTCGCTGTCCCAATAGCCTGCGTTCTTGGTGAAGGTCAGCGCATTGCCCTGGACATAGTTGCTTAGCAGGAATGGGCCGCTGCCATTGACGTTCTTCCAGTCGGCCGCACCGGCGGCGACCACTTCCCTGGGCACGATGGCCGAGTAGTAGCCCCAGCCGAAGCGGTAGTCGTATTCGGCGTTGTAGCCCTTGTAGGTGAAGACGACGGTGTATTTGTCCTTGGCCTCGACCTTGTCCACATGGTCAAAGTAGCCGGCAATCTTCTTCGGGCTCTTGTTCAAACGGTCATAGCTGAAGACCACATCATCGGCGGTCATTTCGCGCGCGGCCATCACACCGGCCTTGGCCGGGAACATCACACCCTTGCGCAATTGCACTTCCAGGCGCCAGGGGTTTTGCAATAGCTGCCACTTCTCGGCCAGCTCACCGCGCAGACCCTCTGGAGGCAGGAAGGCGTCCGAGGTGAACGGGTACTTGCCACCGTTGCGCACGCTCTTGGACATGTCGGCGGCAAACAGCTGCTCGTAAGTCAGGCCAGTGTCCTGGTTGTGCTTCCAGGGCCAGTCGGCGGCGTCGAAGGACAGCGGCGATACGGTGTAGTACACCAGGCCGATGCTGAGCGCACCGCCATACTGCGGCTTCTCGGCCTTGGCCGGTGTCTGGGCCTGGGTCGCGCCGGTCCCGCTGAGCGCTGCCGCCAAGGCAAGGGCGCCGATTCGGGCAGGGGTCATTGAATTCATCTTGGTCTCCTGGATTCGGCTATCCACGCCGACATGGGCTCGATCAACGTCCACCCCGCATGCGTGGATCGAGCAGATCACGCAGTGCGTCTCCGAACACATTGGTGGCATACACCACCGCTGTCAGGCACAGGCCCGGCGCCAGCGCCAGCCAGGGCCCTTCGAACATGTAGGTGCGGCCGCTGCCCGACAGCATGGCGCCCCAGGTCGGCGCTGGCGGCGGCACGCCCAGGCCCAGAAAGGACAGGCCAGACTCGGCCAGGATGACGGTGCCCACCCGCGTGGTCAGCAGCACGATGATGGGTGCCATCACATTCGGCAATATGTGGCGCCACAGGATACGCGGCGCGGCGGCGCCGATGGACTGTGCGGCATGCACATACATGTGCTCGCGCACCGA
>JANLOP010000359.1:0-28129 GCA_031366635.1 Betaproteobacteria bacterium
TCCATTTTTGGCTTCGCCGCACTTCGTGAACACCGGCTTTTTGTCCCATAGCTACGGCTATGGGCCTGCAAACCCGGCAAAAACTGTCCTCGCTGGGGCCAAATTTCGCTTCGACGCCCCAAGCCCGACAGGCTCCTAGGCAGTGCAGGCCGCCGGCGCCAATATCATCAGCAGCCATTTTTGCTGGCATGAAGCGCCGGTGCCCACGATTGCCACGATGGTGCCGCGCGCCGCCTTCACCCAGGTGACGGGCCGGCTGCGCCAGCATCTGTCGGTGCCGGTGATCACCAGCAACCGCATCAACATGCCGGCGGTGGCCGAGGCCGTGCTGGCGCGCGGCGATGCCGATCTGGTGTCGATGGCCAGGCCGATGCTGGCCGACCCCGAGCTGGTGCTCAAAGCCCAGCAGGGCCGCGAGGACGAGATCAACACCTGCATCGCCTGCAACCAGGCCTGCCTGGACCACAGCTTTTCGGGCCGCAAACAGGTGAGTTGCCTGGTCAACCCGCGCGCCTGCAACGAGACGCTGTTGACTTACCCGCCCACCGCCAGCCCCAAACGCCTTGCCGTGGTGGGCGCCGGGCCGGCCGGCCTGGCGTATGCCACGGTGGCGGCGCAACGTGGCCACCGGGTGAGCTTGTTCGATTCGGCGGCTGAGATCGGCGGCCAGTTCAACCTGGCCAAGCGCATTCCGGGCAAGGAGGAGTTTGCCGAGACGCTGCGCTACTACCGCCGCATGATCGAGCTGCACCAGATCAACTGGCGGCCCGACACCCGGGCCGATGCGGCGCTGTTGATGGCCGAGGGCTTCGATGCGGTGGTGGTGGCCACCGGCATCACGCCGCGCCGGCCGGCGCTGCCCGGCATCGGCCACCCGATGGTGATGACTTACATCGACGCCATCCTGGGCCGCCGCGCGGTGGGCCAGCGGGTGGCCATCCTGGGCGCGGGCGGCATCGGTTTTGATGTGGCCGCGCTGGTGACGCATGCCGGCACGTCGGCCGCGCTGGATGTGAACGTATTTGCGCGCGAGTGGGGCATCGACTTCAAACACCATCCGCGCGGCGGGGTCACCGGCGTGTTGCCGCAGGTGGCCAAATCGGGCCGCACGGTGGTGTTGATGCAGCGCAAGGCCGACGCGCTGGGCAAAAGCCTGGGCCGCACCACCGGCTGGACGCACCGGCTGACGCTGACGCGGCGCGGTGTGCAGATGGTCGGCGGGGTGGATTATTTGAAGATCGACGATGCTGGGCTGCACACGCTGGTCAACGGCCAGCCGCAGTTGTTTGCGGTGGACACGGTGATCGTCTGCGCCGGCCAGAACCCGCTGCGCACGCTGTACGACGAGCTGGCCGCGCTGGGCATGCCGGCGCATCTGGTGGGCGGCGCGTTTGACGCCGCCGAGCTGGACGCCAAGCGCGCCATCGACCAGGCCAGCCGGCTGGCGGCGGTGGTGTGAGCATGGGCCCGACTTTGCGGTAGCCAGAAACACCGCAACTGCACCACCTCCGGGCCAACGGCACATGGCGGGCATGTTTTGAGTGGCGCGCTGCGCGACCTGGCCGCAGTGGCGCGGCCGACTTTGACCACGGGCGGTGTTTGGCGATGTGCTGCGTGCCCGGCCGCAAGACCCCGCCGTGCTGCGGTGGCAGGCACTGAAGTCGCGGCGGGTTCCAGCGCGGTGTTGGCATGCCCTCGGGCGCAGCAGGGGCGGCGTGGCCTCGGTGCACCCTCACCCCAACCCTCTCCCGCGTGCGGGAGAGGGCGCCAACCACCCGAGCCCGACTGCGTCGTGCCTTGCCCCCTCTCCGACACGCGGGAGAGGGCTGGGATGAGGGAGCCGGACCGCGCCGAAGCTGCGCTCTCCCGCGTGCGGGAGAGCGGGCCAACCACCCGAGCCTGATAGCGTCTGCCTTGCCCCCTCTCCCGCACGCGGGAGAGGGCTGGGGTGAGGGCGCCGGTCAGCGCCGCCGCTGTGCTTCAAGCCGGGCTCAACCGCGCTTGCGAAACACCACCAGGTGCTGCCACGGCAGCGTGGCCACGGTGCGCTGCCAATCCAGTGCATGCACGGCGGCCTCACGCTTGATCTGGGCCTCGCTCATCTTGTGCAGCGCCTTGATCGGCACCTGCGGGTCTTCGGCCCGGTACTCGACAAACACCAGCAGGCCGCCCGGCTTGAGCGCCCGGGTGATGCTGGCCAGCACCTCAAACGGCCAGGCCAACTCATGGTAGACATCGACCATGATGGCCAGGTCTACCGTGCCGGCCGGCAGGCGCACGTCATCGTCGGCGCCCAGCAGCGGCTGGATCTGGCGCAGGCCAGTCTGGCGCACCGCCGCTTGCAGCAGGGCCACCATCTCGGGCTGCACATCCACCGCCAGCACCTGGCCGCCGGGCATCACGGCCGGTGCCATTCGGCGCGCCAGGTAACCCGTGCCGGCGCCGATGTCGGCCACCACCATGCCGGGCTTGAGCGGCAACGCGGCCAGCAGCCAATCGGTGCGCTCTTCGCGCTCGCGCTCGTCACGCTCCAGCCAGGCCGCCCCTTGCCAACCCATCACGCCGGCAATCTCACGGCCCATATAGCGTTTGCCGATGCCGTCGGCACTGACCGGCAGGCGGCTGTAGCGGTCGGCCGGGCTTTGCGCGCCGGCCGGCGGTGCTGCACTGGCCGGGCTTTGCGCCCCGGCCGGCACCGGCACGGCCAGCGCCGCCAAGCCCAGCAGCCACCCGCAAAGCCAGGCGCCGGGCCCGCGCAGCCGCGCGGGGCGCTTGCAGTGCAAGGCCACGGCCTCAGCCCAGCGCGGCGTAGCGCTCAAGGTGGTGGTCGGCATCGCCAAAGCGCTGGGCGATCATCGTCAGGCGGCGGAAGGTGTGCGAGATCTTCAGCTCCTCGGTCATGCCCATGCCGCCGTGCATTTGCACGGATTCCTGGCTGATCTGGCGCGCCGAATCGGCGATCTTGATCTTGGCCATCGACACCGCCCTGGCGCGCTCGGTGGCCGCGTTGGCCGCGTTTGCGGATGACGCACCGGCATCCACCGTGCTGGCCGCCAGGATGGCCATCGAGCGGGCCTGTTCACAGGCGATCACCATCTCCACCATGCGGTGTTGCAGCACCTGGAACGAGGCAATCGGCACGCCAAACTGCTTGCGGGTTTTCAGGTAGTCCAGCGTCGCGTCGTTGGCGCTTTTCATCGCGCCCACCGCGTCAGCACAGAGCAGCGCGGTGGCAAAGTCAACCGCCTCGTCGATCAGCGGCATTGCGCCGTGCAGCGGGCCGAGCAACGCATCGCCGGCCAGCATCACGCCATCCAGCCGCACATCGGCCGCGCGCTGGCCGTCCACCGTGCGGCTGCGGTTGAGGGTGACACCCGCCGCCTGCGGATCGACCAGGAACAGGCTGGCCTGCCCGGCAGCCGTGCCTGTGCGGGCTGAGACGACCAGCCGGTGGGCCGCCGCAGCGCCGATGACCACGCATTTCTCGCCGCCGAGCACCCAACCGCCGCCCTCGGCCTGGGCGGTGGTGGCCGCCGGTGCCAGGTCGTAGCGGCCGGCCGGCTCGAGCCCGGCAAAGGCGAGTTGCAGCGTGCCGTCGATCAAGCCCGGCAACAGCGCGGCGCGCTGCGCTGCCGAGCCGGCGCGCGCCACCAGCCGGCCGCCCAGGCCGATGCTGTCGAGCAGCGGCTCAACCACCAACGCATCACCGCAGGCTTCCATCGCGGCCATCAGATCGAGCGCGCCGCCGCCAAAACCGCCGTCGGCCTCGGGCAGTGAAATCGCCGTCAGGCCCATTTCGGCCAGCGTGGCCCAGACCGCCGCGCTCTGGCCGGTGGCCGATTGCAGGATCAGCTTGCGTTTCTCAAAGGTGTATTCGTTGGCCAGAAATTTCTGCACCGAATCGGCCAGTTGCTGCTGTTCGTCGCTGAGTTCGAAGTTCATTTTTACGTCCTCGTGGTGCAAGTCAGCTTGGGGCGACTACAAGCCCAGCGTCATCTTGGCGATGATGTTGCGCTGGATCTCGTTCGACCCGGCGTAGATGCTGGTTTTGCGCATGTTCAGGTAGCGCGGCGCCAGGCGCGAGGTGAAGGGGTCGATCACACCGTCATCCACCGCAGCGCGCGGCTGGGCGCGCGGCCCCACCGCCTGCATCATCAGCTCGGTGATCATCTGCTGCACCTCGGTGCCGCGGATTTTGAGCATCGACACATCGGCACCCGGCGGCTGGCCGGTGCGGCGCATCTTGTCGAGAAAGCGCATCGACGTCAGCTCCAGCGCAGCCAGTTCCACCTCGACCCGGGTGAGCCGGTCGCGGAAGCGCGGGTCGGCCATCAGCGGCTGGCCGTTTTTCAGCTCACGCCCGGCCAACTCGCGCAGCGCACCCAGCTCACGGCGTGAAGCACCCACATTGCCCGAGCCCATGCGCTCATGGCCCAGCAGGTATTTGGCCACCGTCCAGCCTTTGTTCTCTTCGTGCACCAGGTTCTCAGCCGGCACCACCACATCGTCAAAAAAGATTTCGTTCACCTCATGACCACCGTCCATCAGGATCAGCGGGCGCACGGTGATGCCGGGCGTGGCCATGTCGATGAGCAAAAAGCTGATGCCCTCTTGGCGCTTCTCGGCATGCGGGTCGGTGCGCACCAGGCAAAAAATCCAGTCGCCGTAGTGGCCCAGCGTGGTCCAGATCTTCTGGCCGGTGACGTGGTAGGGCTCACCCGCGCTGCTGGATTTGCGTTCAGCCCGCATCTTGAGCGCGGCCAGGTCGGACCCGGCACCCGGCTCAGAGTAGCCCTGCACCCAAAAATCATCGCCGTCGCGGATGCCCGGCAGAAAGCGGTCTTTCTGCGCGGCCGTGCCAAAACGCAGCAGCACCGACGCGCACATCGCCGGGCCAAACGGCGGCAGGCCGGGTGCGCCGGCCAGGCCAAATTCTTCGTCGTAGATGTAGCGCTGGGTGATGTCCCAGCCGGTGCCGCCCCATTCCACCGGCCAGTGCGGCACGCTCCAGCCCTTGGCCGCCAGAATCTTGTGCCAGCGGATGATCTCGGCCTTGCTCAGGTGCTGGTAGCCCAGCACCTTGGCACGGATGTCGTCCGGCAGGTGGGCGGCCAGCCAGGCCCGCACCTCGTTGCGGAAGGCCGTTTCTTCGGTGCTGTAGCTCAGATCCATCGGTGTCTCCAGGCGCTTCGGGGGGGGATTTACAGTCTTTCAACAATGATGGCCGGGGCCATGCCGCCGGCAGCGCACATCGTCACCAGGCCGCGCTTCAGGTCGCGCCGTTCCAACTCATCGAGCAGGGTGCCGATCAGGATCGAGCCGGTGGCGCCAATCGGGTGGCCCAGCGCCATCGCGCCGCCGTTGACATTCACCTTGTCGCGGTCGAGTTGCAAATCGCGGATGAACTTTTCAGCCACCACTGCAAACGCCTCGTTGATCTCCCACAGGTCGATGTCGTCAACGGTCAACCCGGCTTTGGCCAGGGCTTTGCGGGCGGCTGGCACCGGCGCGTTGAGCATCAAGGTGGGTGAATCGCCCACGTTGGCAAAGGCCAGCACCCGGGCGCGCGGCTTCAAACCGTGTTTTTTGGCGTAGTGGGGCGAGGCCAGCAACAGCGCCGCCGCGCCGTCCACCACACCCGATGAGTTGCCGGCGTGGTGCACAAACCGGATGTCCAGATCGGGGTACTTTTGCAGGATCAGACCCCGGAAGGTGGTGCCGCGCTCGTCCAGCGCCACATCGGCCAGCGCGGTGAAGGCCGGTTTCAGGTTGGCCAGGCCGTCGGCGGTGGTCTGCGGGCGCGGAAACTCTTCGTGGTCGAGCGCCAGGCTGCCGTCCACCCGGTAAACCGGCACCAGGCTTTTGTTGAAGCGCCCCTCGGCAATGGCCCGCGCCGCGCGCTGCTGGCTGAGCAGCGCCAGCGCGTCCAGATCAACCCGGGCGATGCCCTCCAGCGTGGCAATCGCGTCAGCGCACACGCCCTGGTGCGATTGCGGGTGGCTGGCGCGCAGCCGCAGGTTGCCGCTGTCCATCAAGCCGGGGCCGTCGCGCAGCGTGGCGGTCATCGACATCATCTCGCAGCCACCGGCGATCACCAGGTCTTCCATGCCCGACATGATGCTGGCCGCAGCCAGGTTCACCGTGGTGATGCCCGAGCCGCAAAACCGGTCGAGGGTGACGCCGCTGGCGCGTTGGTCATAGCCGGCGTCGAGCGCGGCCATGCGGCCCAGGTCACCGCCCTGGCTGCCGCGCTGGGTGCTGGTGCCCCACAGGATGTCGTCCACATCGGCCGTGTTGATGCCGGTGCGCGCCGCCAGCGCCTTGAGCACCGTGGCGCCCAGGTGCTGCGGGTGCATGTCGGCCAGCGCGCCTTTGCCCACTTTGCCGATGCCACGCGGCGTGCGGCAGGCGTCGATGATCAGGGCGTCAGTCATGGGCGGGCTCCAGCGGCAGGGGGTTGGGCGTGATTGTGGGCGGGCCCAGGCGGCGGCGCAGTCCACCGGGTGACAGTGGCCAGGCGCCGGGCCTGGCTACGATGCCGGCAGACCCGAGGAGACTGCCGATGCGCGACCCAGACGACACGCCGCCCGCCGCGCCGGCTGTGGGCTACCAGACGGCGGCCGTCGAGGCCTGGATCGCCCGGCACATCCCCGCGCTAACGCTGCCGCTGGTCTGGACCCGGCTGGAAGGCGGGCACTCCAACCTCACCTACCAGATCGACGATGCACACGGCCAGCGCGCCGTCATCCGCCGCCCGCCGATGGGCCAGTTGCTGCCCAAGGCGCACGACATGGCGCGCGAGTGGGCGCTGATCAGCGCGCTCGGCAATCCGCTGAACAACACGGCGGTGCCGGTGCCCAGCGCGCTTGGTTTTTGTGCCGACACCAGCATCACCGGCGCGCCGTTTTATGTGATGGGCCATGTGCCCGGCCACCCGCTGTACAGCGCTGACGACGCCCACCGTTGGGTGCCCGAGCCGCTGCGTCAGCGGCTGGCGCACTCGTTCATCGATGTGCTGGCCGATCTGCACGCCATCGACCCCGACGCGGTGGGCCTGGGCGATTTGGGCAAGAAAGACGATTACATCGGCCGCCAGTTGAAGACCTGGTATCGCTCCTGGAATGCATCGATGGCCGGCGCGCAACTCGACGACCCCCGGGCGCATGCGCTGCAACAGTATTTTCTGGCCCACATCCCGCCGCAAGGCCCTGCCCGCATCGTGCACGGCGACTACGGCCTGCACAACACCCTGGTGGGCGCCGACGGCCGCATCGCGGCGGTGCTGGATTGGGAAATCTCCACGCTGGGCGATGCGCTGGCCGACCTGGGCTACGCGCTAAACCAGTGGGCTGAGCCCACTGACCCACCGGCCGTGCGCGCCGCACCGCCCACCCACCTGCCCGGCTTCCCCAGCCGCCGCGAGATGGCCGAGCGCTACGCCCGGCGCACCGGCCGCAATCTGTCGCGGCTCGACTTTTACGTCGGCTTCAACCGCTGGAAGTCGGCGGCCATCGTGCATGGCGTGTATGCGCGCTACCTGGAGGGCAAAAAAAGCGCGGTTGGTGTTGATCTTGACGGGCTGAAGCAATCCATCGGCCAATCGCTGGCGCTGGCCGAAGCGGCGGTTGAGCGGCTGGAGCACCGGGCATGAGCGCAGGCGTGACAGAAGGGATGACAGAAGGGATGACAGAAGGAATGACAGAAGGGAGGGCAGCGGGGATGGCTGCGGGGATGACAGAAAGCATGCAGACCGACCTGCCCTTCCACGGCCTCAAAGTGATCGACTGCGCCAGCTACATCGCCGCGCCGGCCGCCGCCACGATGCTGGGCGACCTGGGCGCCGACGTGGTCAAGGTCGAGCCGCCGGGCGGTGATCCGCACCGGGATTTGTACCGGCTGCCCGGCACACCGCCGGCTGAGCGCAACTACCCGTGGGAGCTGGACTCACGCAACAAGCGCAGCCTGGTGCTGGATTTGAAGCAGCCCGACGGCCAGGCGGTGCTGCACCAGTTGGTGGCGCAGGCCGACGTGTTCATCACCAACCTGCCGCTGGCGGTGCGCCAGCGCCTGGCCATCGACCACCCGCGCCTGGCAGCGCTGAACCCCCGGCTGGTTTACGGCTCGATGACGGCTTATGGCGAGTCCGGGCCCGAAGCCGGCAAGACCGGGTTTGACGTCACCGCCTACTGGGCCCGCAGCGGGCTGATGGACCTGGTGCGCGACAACCACCGGGCGCCGCCCACCCGGCCGGTGCCCGGCCTGGGCGATCACCCCAGCGCGGTGGCGCTGTTTGCGGCCATCAGCACCGCCCTGTACCGGCGTGAGCGCACGGGGCTGGGCGGGCTGGTCAGCACGTCGCTGCTGGCCAACGGCCTGTGGTCGAACGCGGTGCAGGTGCAGGCCCAGCTCAGTGGCGTGACCTACCCACCGCGCCAGCCGCGCGAGCAGGCGCCGAACCCGCTGAGCAATATCTACCGCTGCCGCGACGGCCGCTGGCTGAGCCTGGTGGTGCTGAACGAGGCCCGGCAATGGCCGGCGCTGGTGCAGGCGCTGGGCCTGCCGCAACTGGTGGACGATGCGCGCTTTGCCACCACCGCTGCCCGCCAAGCCCACCCCAGCGCACTGATCGCGCTCTTCGACGCGCAATTTGCCGGGTTGGATCTGGCGCTCTGGCGCCATCAGTTGGATGCCGCCGGCATCACCTTTGGCGTGGTCGGCACGCTGGCCGACATCCCCGGTGATGCGCAAATGCATGCCGCCGGCGCGCTGCTAAGTTTTGCCCACCGGCCAGGGCTGACGCTGGCCAGCCCGGTGCAGATTCACCGCATGACCCACAGCCCCGGCGGCGTGACCCAGCGCCCACCCGGCCCGGCGCCCACGCTGGGCCAGCACAGTGCGGCCGTGCTGCGCGACGCCGGTTTTGCGGAGAGCCAAATCCGCCGGCTGATCGACCGCCAGGTGGTGTTGGACATGCCTGACCCACCGACGTGACCCACCGACGTGACCCACCGACCTGACCCACCGACGTGAGCCACTGCGCAGCCGATCCCCCACGCCGACCGAGACCCGCCATGACCTTGCCTGCCCTGCAAACCCTGCTGTACCGCGTTGAAGACGGCATTGCCACCATCACGCTGAACCGGCCCGAAAAGCTGAACGCCTTCACCGCCCAGATGCGCGATGACCTGGTGGCCGCGTTTGACGAGACCGATGCCGATGATGCGGTGCGCGCTGTCATCATCACCGGCGCCGGCCGGGCGTTTTGTGCCGGCGCCGACCTGTCGTCGGGCGGCAAAACCTTTGATTACGCGGCGCGCAACGAGGCCGCGCGCGACCTCTACAAAGTGGGCGATGTCTATCGCGACGGCGGCGGCATCACCACCTTGCGAATCTTCAAAAGCCTGAAACCGGTGATCGGCGCGATCAACGGCGCGGCGGTGGGCATCGGCATGACGATGCAATTGCCGATGGACATCCGCCTGGCCAGCACCGACGCCCGCTTCGGATTTGTATTTGCCCGGCGCGGCATCACGCCCGAGGCCGCGTCGTCCTGGTTTCTGCCGCGGCTGGTGGGCATGCAGACGGCGCTGGAGTGGTGCTTCACTGGCAGGGTGTTTGGCGCGCAAGAGGCGCTGGACAAGGGCCTGGTGCGGTCCCTGCACGCCCCGGCCGACCTGCTGCCGGCGGCGCGCGCGCTGGCGCGCGAGATTGCCGACAACACCGCGCCGGTGTCGATAGCGCTGACACGCCAGATGCTGTGGCAGATGGCCGGCGCCGCGCACCCGATGGCCGCGCACCGGGTGGACAGCCGGGCGATCCAGTCGCGCGGCCAGTCGGCCGATGCCCGCGAGGGGGTCAGCGCGTTTCTGCAGAAGCGCCAGCCGGTCTACCAGAACACGGTGTCGGCCGACATGCCCGATTTCTTTCCGTGGTGGGACGAGCCGGCGTTTGAGTGAGCCGGCGCCGGGTTGCGCTGCCAGGTTTGGCGGGCGCGGCCAGGCTTTGCTGGCCCCGTCAGGCTTTCGAGTCGAGCACCGCCGCGTTGACCATCGTGCGCAATTCACGCCGCACCGGGTACAGGCTGGACGGCATGAACTGGGTCAGGAAGACGACGCTGATGTCTTCCACCGGGTCGATCCAGAACGCGGTGGACGCGGCACCACCCCACCAGAATTCACCGCTTGAACCGGCGATGGTGGTGCGGGCCACGTCGGTGGTGACGGCAAAGCCCAGGCCAAAACCGACGCCGCTGTAAGTGGCCTCAGAGAACAGCGAGACCGACATGTCGGCCAGGTCGCGCCCGCCCGGCAAGTGGTTGGCGCACATCAGCGCCACGGTTTTGGGCCCGAGCAGCCTCACCGCACCGGGCCCGCTGCCCAGCACACCGCCACAGCGCATCGCCTCGCAAAAGCGCAGGTAATCTGCGGCCGTGCCCACCAGCCCGCCGCCGCCCGACGGGCAGGTGGTGGGCTGGCGGAAGTTGCGCCCGCCCACCAGCGGCGTGAGCCGGCCGTCGGCATCGTTGATGTAGCACTCGGCAAAGCGCTGCGCCTTGTCGTCGGGCACATGAAACGCCGTGTCCACCATGCCCAGCGGGCCCAGGATGCGTTGCTGCAAAAAATCCTCAAACGGCAGGCCCGAGATCTTGCCCACCAGATAGCCCAGCACATCGGTGGCCACCGAGTAATTCCAGGCGCTGCCGGGTGAAAACTCCAGCGGCACCTGGCCCAGCGCGGCGATGAAGCCGTCCAGCCCGTCGGCCTGCTCAAACGGCTCAATGCGGCCTTTGCGGTAGGCCGCGTCCACATTGGTCCGGGTCTGGAAGCCGTAAGTCAGGCCGGCGGTGTGGCGCAGCAGGTCGATCATGCGCATCGGCGCGTCAACCGGCCGGGTTTGAAAGCTGCCCGGCAGGCCGGCTTTGTAAACGCCCAAATCGCGCCAGGCCGGGATGAAGCGGTGCACCGGGTCGTCCAGCGCCACCAGGCCCTCCTCAACCAGCATCATGAAGGCCACGCTGGTGATCGGCTTGCTCATCGAGTAGATGCGCACGATGCTGTCCTCCGCCAGCGGCGTGCCGCTGGCGGGCGTGGCGTGGCCCAGCGCCAGCGTGGCGTGGCCCAGCACCGACTGGTGCAGCAACTGGCCCTCTCGCATCACCAGCACCTGGGCGCAGGGCAGCCGGCCGGGGCTGATGTATTTGTCTTGCAGAAAACGGTCCAGGCGGGCCAGGCGCTGCGAGCACATGCCCAGCGATTCAGGTTTGACGGTCATGAGGGGTCCAGGGGGGTGGGTTTGGGCGGGGAAAGGCACGGGCCGCGTTGTGGCACGGCGGCCTGGTGCCGGATTCTGGCCGCTGCGGCGGGGCTGACGGCGGCCACCCCAGCGCCTTGCCTGCATCCGCCTGCGTGCACCCGCCGTGAAATCCGCTGATGGCAAATGGCTTTGACAATATCGAAGCGCATTACTAGACTTTTGAGCACTCGCTCAACGCACTTGGCGCAGGCCGGCCGTGCACCCAGACACCGCGACGCGGCATCGCTTGTGGCCGGTTGGCGGCCACGACATCCAGCCCAACGCCCGCGACGACAGCCCCGCCAATGCAGCCCGGTACGCGAACCGTGATCCCCTCTCGCGCCGGTCCGACGGCCGGCGCGCCAACGCCCAGCCCGCCGCCCGGGCCGCGCTACCGCCGCAGCCCCGATCAAGACGCCGCCACACCGGCCCACCATCCGGTGGTGGTGGTGGGCGCCGGCCCGGTGGGTCTGGCGCTGGCCATTGATCTGGCCCAGCACGGTGTGCCGGTGGTTTTGCTGGACGACAGCGACCGCCTGCCCACCGGCTCGCGCGCCATCTGTTTTGCCAAGCGCACGCTGGAGATTTTTGACCGCCTGGGCTGCGCTGATGCGATGGTGCAAAAAGGCGTGTCGTGGCGCATCGGCAAGGTGTTTTTGCGCAGTGATCCGCTCTACCAGTTTGATCTGCTGGCCGAGACCGGCCACCAGCGGCCGGCCTTCATCAACCTGCAGCAGTACCACGTCGAGGCGTATCTGGCCGAGCGCTGCGGCCAACTGCCGCTGATCGACCCACGCCGGCAGCACGCCGTGGTCGGCATCACGCAGCAAGCCAGCCAGGCGCTGCTGACGGTGCAAACGCCGGACGGCCGCTACCAGATCAGCGCGCAGTACGTGGCCGCCTGCGACGGCTCGCGCTCCACACTGCGCCAGTTGCTGGGGCTAGAAAGCACCGGCCGGGTCTTCCGCGACCGGTTCTTGATTGCCGATGTGAAGATGGCGCTGGAATTCCCGGCCGAGCGCTGGTTCTGGTTTGATCCGCCGTTCCATCCCGGCCACAGCGTGCTGCTGCACAAGCAACCCGACAGCCTGTGGCGCATCGACTTCCAACTCGGTTGGGACGCCGACCCGCAGCGCGAAAAGCAGCCCCAGCACATCTTGCCGCGCATCAAGGCGCTGCTGGCACACAGCGCGATGAAAGACGCTGACTTCACGCTCGAATGGGCCAGCGTCTACACCTTTGCCTGCCAGCGTTTGGCGGCCTTCCGCCACGGCCGGGTGCTGTTTGCCGGCGACGCGGCGCACGGCGTGTCGCCCTTTGGCGCACGCGGCGCCAACTCGGGTGTGCAAGACGCCGACAACCTGGCCTGGAAGCTGGCCTACGTGCTGCAGGGCCGGGCCGGCGACGCGCTGCTGGACAGCTACGGCGCCGAGCGCGAGGCCGCCGCCGACGAGAACATCGGCCACTCCAGCCGCGCCACCGACTTCATCACGCCCAAGAGCGAGATCAGCCGGCTCTTCCGCGACGCCACGCTCGACCTGGCCCGGCAGCACCCGTTTGCCCGCACGCTGGTCAACAGCGGGCGGCTGTCGGTGCCGGCCGTGCTGCAGGGCTCGGCACTCAACACCGCCGACCGCGATGTGTTTGCCAGCGCCCTGGTGCCCGGCGCGCCGGCCGCCGACGCGCCGCTCACGGTGGCCGGCCAGCCCGGCTGGCTGCTGCGCCATTTGGCCGGCCCCGGCTTCCACGCGCTGGTGTTTGACGGCCCCGGGGCGGCTGCCGCCGTGCACGCCCTGCAGCAAGGCGCGGCCGGCACGGCGCCGTTGTCGGTGCACCGGCTGCCCGCCGACGGCCTGGCCGCCCAGCGCTACGACGCCCGGCCCGGCACCGCCTACCTGTTGCGGCCCGACCAGCATGTCTGCGCCCGCTGGCGCCGGGTGAGCAGCGCCGATGTGCGGGCCGCGCTGCAACGCGCGCTGGGGTCGAGCTGAAACAGCCGATGAAGCAGCCGATGAAGCAGCCGATGAAGTAGCGGATGAAGCAGCGAATGAAACGCAAAAGATGCAGGATGCCGCGATGAATTTGATCACCAGCCCCCACCTGGACGCGCCCGACGATTTTTACGAGGCGCTGATCGACAGCCACCGCAGTTTGAGCACCGCGCAAAGCCACGCCTTCAACGCCCGGCTGGTGCTGCTGCTGGCCAACCACGTGGGTGCGCTTGGCGTGCTCAAGCAGGCCTTGGCGGCGGCCCGCGACGGTCTGCCAGCACCGGGGGGTTGACAAGGCAGTGCACCGGGGCGGGCCGCCCGATGCCGGCCAATGCCGGCCATCACCGCCCGTCACCGCCCGTCACCACCAGTGCCCGCCAGTGCCCGCCGGCCTTGGCAGGCCGGCGGGCCGGCGCACCGTCGGCCTACTTCGAGAAGCTGGCCTGCACCTTGGTGTCGGCGTTCATCGTCACGCTGCAAATCGGCGCCGCGCCGCTGCAGGCGCCGGTCCAGCCCAGAAAGGCCAGTCCGGGCGGCGCCGTGGCCGTCAAGCTCACCGCATTGCCGGCGCCGTAGCCGGCGGTGCAGGTGCTGCCGCAGTGGATGCCGGCGGGCGTGCTGGTCACCGTGCCGCTGTTGCTCTTGGCCACCGACAGCTTGAAGCCGGCCGCCACACCCCCACCACCACCGCCGCCACCGCCGCCACCGCCGCCACCGCCGCCACCGCCGCCCACGAGCGCCGAGAAGGTGGCCGTCACCGCCGACTCGGCGTTCAGCGTCAGCGCGCAGGTGGTGGCGTTGCCGATGCAGGCGCCGCTCCAGCCGGTGAACCTGCTGCCCGCGCTGGGCTTGGCGGTGAGCGTGACGCTGCTGCCCAGGTTGTAGACGCCGTAGCACTTGTTGCCGCAGCCAATCACGTTGTCGGACGACGACACGCTGCCGCCACCGCCGATGGTCACCGTCAGCGCGTTGATGTCGAGGTTGGCCGCCGCGTTTTGTGCGCCGATGGCATCACCCAACTCGCCCGGGCCGGGCGCGGCGCAGGCCGGGTCGGCGCACAGCGCTTCGTGGGTCAGCGCGTTGTAGACGCCGGCGTATTTGTAGAACTCGTAGCGCCGCACCACCGCATGGTGGCCGTTGCCGGCGTTGCCCTGGTTGGCCAGCTTGCCGCGCTTGCGCTGGCCGCCGCCGGGCGGGTCGGCCTGCAGCAGTGACCAGTTGGTTTCGATCTGCGCGGCGGCTTCGGGCACCACCGCATGGTTGTCGCCGACCAACTCGTCCAGGTCCACCTTGCCTGGCTGCTCGGTCTTGTAGACCCGCACCCACTGCGCCGTGCCGAACTGCGCGGGCGGCGGCGGCGGGGCCGGGATCACCGCCACCACCACCGGCGGCAAGCCGGGGTTGGCCGGCGGCAGCGCCGCCCACACCGGCGCGGCCATGTCCACCACGCTGCCCGGCGTGGACAGCAGCGTGCCCGGATGTGCCGCATCCGGCACCAGCCAGCGGTAGACGATGGACGTCGGGTTGGCACTCGCGCTGATGCCGAAGTGCTCGCAGCCCGCCGTGGCATAGGTTTTGGGCATGCCCAGCGTCCAGCAAGAATCGCCGGGCACGGTGGCGAGCGACGGCGGCACCGGGGTGGCGGTGGAGTAGCTGCCGGTCGCCGGGTCGTAGCTGGCGGCCCAGCGGATCAGCACACCGCCCGGGAAATCACGCGCACTGCCAAAGCCGTAGCGGATCACCCCGGCGTTGAAGTTGGACGGGAAGATGCGGTAGACCTGCGCCGCGCTGACGCCGTGTACCTCCATCTCAAAACCGTAAGTCGGTGCGCCGGTGCTGTTGAGCACGTCAAAGTTCTGGTAGTTGCCGGCCATCACGATGGCTTGCGCCTGCGCGCCCAGCGCGGCGGCGCCCAGGCTCAGCGCAGCCAGTGCAGCGGGCCAGCCCGGGCGGCGGCGGCTTGCGGCGATCTGGGGCCTGTTCCGGGGTGTGATCTGGGGCGCAATTTGCGGCCTGTGGCGGGCCGGGCGCGGGGGTCGGGTGAGGCGGTGCATGCTGGCTTCCTTGTTCGAGAGGGGTGTGCCCAGAACCTGCGTGAAGCACCGCCGACAGAGCGCGTGGCCGCGCAAAAAATACCGGCCACCGTTGAAATAAAAAAGGGCCGGCACTTCGCAGTGCCGGCCCGGGATGACACACCCCGCCGTCAGGGGCAGTGGATGGGCGGCGGCACCACATTGGTCAGCGCAGCGGCCGCGTCCACCTGGCGCAGCGACGTGCCGCACAGCATGGCGCTGGCGCGCTTGAGGCGTTTGACGACCTCGCTGGGCGGCAGCGTGTGATCGAGTGAGCGCAGCAGCGCGGCGCTGCCGGCGGCCAGCGGCGCGGCCATCGAGGTGCCGCTCCAGGTGCCGTAGCGGCCGCCGGGCAGGCTGCTGGTGATGGCGTCACCGGGTGCGGCCATGCCGATCCAGCTGCCAAAGTTGCTGAAGGTGGCCAGCTTGGCAGCGGCGTTGCTGGCGGCAATCGACAGCAGGCCATTGGCGCCTTCGGCGGCCGGGTACTGGCGCACGCTGACACTGGCATCGTTGCCGGCGGCCGCCACCACCACCGCGCCATGCCCGGTGCTGCAGCGGATCAGGTCGTCGTTGTAGCCGGGGTCGGACCGGTCGCCGATCGGGTCATCGGGCACCGCCGCCGCACAGCCGGCGATCTGCGCCAGGGTGTCGAACAGGCGGGTGCGCACCAGGCTGCCCAGGCTCAGGTTGATGACGTGGGCGCCGTCGTCGGTGGTCGGGTCGCCGTCGGGGTCGATGGCGTAGAGCAGGGCCTCGCCCAGCACCCAGGCGTTGCCCACGCCATCCGGGTCGAGCGCGCGCAGCGCCATGATCTTGGCACCCGGCGCCACCATCGCGATCAGCCCGGCGACGTGGGTGCCGTGGCCAAATCCGGCATTGGCCACGCTGCCCACCTCGGACGGGTCGTTGTCGTTGTCGACAAAGTCGAAGCCCGGCAACAGCCGGCCGGCCAGCAGCGGGTGGTGGCGGTCGAGCCCGGTGTCGATGACCGCCACGCGGATGCCCGCACCCGTGGCGATGGCCTGGGCCTCGGCCAGGC
The DNA here is from genome assembly GCA_031366635.1 of Betaproteobacteria bacterium. Lineage (GTDB taxonomy): Bacteria > Pseudomonadota > Gammaproteobacteria > Burkholderiales > Burkholderiaceae_C > Pseudaquabacterium. The sequence goes on from JANLOP010000359.1 coordinate 16,398, forward strand.
GCAGCGCCTTGGGTGCCCACTGCGCGGCGTAGGCCTGCGGCGTGCCAATGGTCCAGGGCACGTTTTTGCGCGCCTCCGGGCTGCGGTGGGTGGTGTTGGCCTCGGCAATCATCACGCCGGGCTCTTGCACCAGGCCGGCCAAGACGTCTTGGACGCGCACCGCGCCAATCACCTTGAGCCGGTAAATCGGCCGCGCGCCAAAGCGGCTGACCAGCGTCAGCGGATATTTGGCCAGCAGCGGCTGCAGGGCGTCGGTGGATTTCAGCTTGACCAGCACCTCGCCCGGCATGTTGGCATCGACGCTGCTGCTGCTGCCGCCGCCACCGTTGCTGCCCCCGCCCCCGCCCCCGCCACTGCCGCCACCGCCACCGCCGCCGCCGCCCACAGGGCCGCCGCCGCCCGCCGTGAAGCCCGGCGCGGCCAAGCCGAGCAGGGCCCCTGCCAAGAAAGCACGTGAAACAACAGGGGGCAGGCGCATGGTGCGGGCTCGAAGAAGGTTTGTCGGCAAGCGACAGAGCAGGCAGTGCCTCGGCTGATACATCGATTTGGCTGATTTTGCGGCGGTTTGCGCCGAATCCACTAGGAGCCTGTCGGGCTTGGGGCGTCGAAGCGTTCACGCAGTGCGGCGTAGCCAAATTTGGCCCCAGCGAGGACAGTTTTTGCCGGGTTTGCAGGCCCATAGCCGAGCTATGGGACAAAAAGCCGGTGTTCACGAAGTGCGGCGAAGCCAAAAATGGACCGCTGCGGCCAAATTGCAGCCGACGATCCCCAAGTCCGACAGGCTCCTAGCGCCAGCGCAAACAGGTGCAAATCACCAGCCGCCGCAGATCACCCGCAGCCGCAGATCACCAGCCGCCGTAGAGCGTGAACGCGGCCCAGAAGTACGGGTGCGGATGGTCGCGCGCGGTGGCTGCCTGGGCGCTGCGCAGCGCCGCCGCTGCGCTTTGCCCAGCCACCAGCGCGCCGTAGAACCGCGCCATGAAGGCCAGCGTGACAGCGTCGTCCACCGGCCACAGGCTGGCCAGCACGCGGGCCGCGCCGGCGACGATGAAGGCCCGCACCAGGCCCAGCATTTCGTCGCCGCTGGCCAGCTCGGCGACGCCGGTCTCGCAAGCGCTGAGCACCACGGTGCAGGGCTTCAGGCCGAGGGATTCGGCGCGCTCGACGGTGAGCGCGCCGTCGTGCAGGTGCAAGGCCGAGAAGCGCGGGTTGTCACTGCGGAAGTCGGCATGGCAGGCCAGGTGCAGCACATCGGCAGCGGGCGCCTGCGCTGCCAGCACGGCCAGGCTGGCCTGGTCGCCGACAAAAGCGCGGCCGTGCTCGAACAGCGCGGCGACGGCCTGGGCCTCGTGCGCGGTGTGCACCAGCCGTGACGACTCACCCAGCGCCACGGCGCGCGTGGGCCGCAGCGGCGGGCGCCGCAAGCCGCGCAAGGCCAGCCGCGCGCTGGGCGCCACGGCCAGCTCAAACTGCTGGCCCAGGTTGCGCTGGCCGTCGTGCAGCGCGGCAAACGGCACCATGCCAAGCTGGGCGTGTGGCACCACCAGCACGCGCCGGCAGCCCTGCAGATCGGCCGCCAGTGGTGCCCACAGCAGCGCATGCAGGGCGCCCAGGCGGGCCTGGGTGCGGGCCAACAGCATCGGCATGTGGCCGCGCACCGGGGCCGTGCCGTGGCGCAAGGTGTTGATCTGGAAATGCACCGACTGCACGGCGGCCAGCACGTCGGCCCAGCGCGCCACGTGGCGCAGCAGGCTGACCTGGGCTGGCCTGACGACGCAGGCGAACAGCTCGTCGTCCTGCACACCGTAGGCCAGCAGCACGTCGCCGTCGCCCAGCGCGTGTTGCAGCGCCTCGACCGAGAACGCGCCCGGCGTGGCACTGCTGGGCCCGGGTGCGGCCAGCCGCTGGCGGCGCGCCTGCTCCAGCAGATCGCGCTCGATCTGCAGCGTCTGCGCGGTCAGCGCCGCCAGTGCCGTGGCGTCGGCGCCGTCCTCCAGCAGCCGGCTGGCGCGGCGGTACAACCAGTTCAGCCGGGCCCGCAGGGCTTGCAGATCGGCATCGTCGGCCGGCGCCGGCTCGTCGGCCAGGCGCTCATCCAGCGCGCGGGCCCGGAAGCGGTCGAGCTGAACCAACACCTGCGCCGGGCTGCCGTCGGCCAGCGCGATGCGCAGCCGCGCCTGGTAGGGCTGCAGGTGGCCGGTGAGAAACGCGCTGCGCATCTCGTCGCCGGGCAGCGCGTGGCGCTGGTCCTCGAACAGCGTGATCGCGGCCTCGAACGCGGCGCTGGCCGCCACCCCATCGCCGGTGGCCTGGGCCACCAGGCCGCCGCCGGTGAGGCAGCGCACCTGGATGGCGGTCTGCTGCAAATCACGCGCCCGGGCCAGCGTGGCGTCGAAAGCCGCGCCGGCCTGGGCCCACTGACCCAGGCTCAGCCAGGCCCGGGCCCGCACCACCTCGGCCCGGGCCCGGCCATCGCTTTGCCCGGCGGCGGCAAAACCCGCCACGGCACCGGCTGCCAAGGCCAGCGCGGCCGCGCCCGCACCGCTGGTCAGCGCGAGTTCGGCACGCGCCAGCGCCACCGCCGCCTGGCCCACGTCATTGCCGTGGGCCACAAACAGCGCGGCGGCCTGCGCGAACGAGTCGTCGGCTTCGGCCCGCCCCAGCAACGCGGCGGCGCGGCCGCGCTGGGCCAACGCCCAGGCTTGCTCGTCGGGCAAGGCCAGCGCCCGGAACTTGCTCACCGCCGAGTCGAACAAGGCCAGCGCCTCGGGCAGCAGGCGCAGCTCAAGATAGGCATCGGCAAGTTGCTTTTCGGCGATGGCCAGGTGCTGGGGCAGCGCCAGCGCCTGGTAGCGGCGGCAGGCCGACGCCAAGCCGGCCAGCGCCTCGCGGTAGCGCCCGCGGGCCAGATCGACCAGCGCAATCGACTCGTCGGCCAGCGCCAGCGGCACGTCGAGTTGGCGGTGCGCGGCGCGCATGCGGGCACGGGCGTAGATGCGCAGCGCCTCGTCAAAATCACCCAGCGCGGCCAGCGCGTCGGCCAGGCCGATGTCGGCCAGCACCGATTGCTCGTGCGCGCCGACGCGCGCAAACAACACCGCTGCCTCGCGGTAGTGGCGCGCCGCGTCGGCGTACTGGTCGCGCCGGAACAGCAGCGCGCCGAGGTTCAGGCTGACCCGGCTGGCGGATGCCAGGTTGCCGAGTGCGACCAGCTCACGCTGCGTGCTGGCGGCGCAGGCGGCGGCGGCGTCGTGCCGGCCCAGCATCGACAGCGCCATGATCTTGGGCACCTGGGTCTGCGCCGCCGGGTCGGCCAGTCCGGCCTGGCGAAAACCGGCCTCAGCGCGATCAAAGCAGGCCACCGCCTGCTGCATCTGGCCGCGCGTGGTGAGCGCGATGCCGGCGGTCCAGTCGGCCAGGGCTTCGATTTCAACGGCCTGGGCCGGTGCCACGCCGGCATCGAACAGGCGGGCCAGGGTGTCGGCTGCGCGTGCGGCCAGGCTGGGCTCTGTGCCCCAGGCGTCGTAGCAGATGGCTTTGAGCGCCCAGGCCAGCGCCAGCACGTCGGCGCCGGCCTCGGGCCAGGGCGGCGCGCACGCCAGCAGCCGGCGCGCCAGCGTGGAGGCGGCGCCGGCTTGGGCGCTCAACGCGACACGTCACGCGACACGTCACGCGACAGGTCACGCGACAGGTCACGCGACGGGTCGCCCACGTCGACCGGCGGCAGCACGATGTCGGCAGCGCCCAGGTGCAGCGTCATCGTGTAGACGCCCGGCAGCAGGCCGTCGATGTGGAACTCACCGAGGGCGTCGAGCGCCACGCGCCGGGCCGGCGCGTCGCTCGCGCCCTGCGCGGCAAGTTCAACCGTGCCGGCGTCGTCGGGCCCAAGAATTTGCCCGGTGATCGAAAACGCCTCGGCCTGGCGGGTGACGCGCAGATCGATGTCGTGGCCTTCGGCGGTGAACAGCAGATGCCGCGTCGGTGCGCGCAGCGACCGCATGCCGTGCGCCAGCCCCGGGGCGGCCGCGCTGTCGAACGACCACTCGGCCAGCACCCGCCGCAGCAGCGCGCCGGCGCTGGCGGCCAGGCTGCGCGGCGGCGCAGCGCTGGACCACAGCGCGATGGCCGCGCGCTGCAGCGCGGCGGGTGCGTCGGGCAGCTCACGCAGCGCCTGGCCAAGGGCGCGCTGCAATTCGTCGTCGGACAGGCGGTCGATGGATTTCATGGCGCACAGAGCCGGATGGCCGGCGAAAAATACACGCGGTTACGCATTTTGCGTCGGCCCCTCGACCAAACGGCGCAATTTGGCCAGGCAGCGCGCGCGCGTCGGACCGATGCTGCCGACCGGCAGCGCCAGCCGGCGCGCCACCTCGTCGTAGGCCGGCCGCTCGTCGTCGTCGGCAAAAAGCAGGGTCAGCAAATCGCGGCAGCGCACGTCCAGCCGGTCCAGGCCGCTGCGCAACAGGTTCAGTTGCTGCAGCCGGTCAAGCGCCTCTTCGGCCAGCGGCGCGTCGTCGGCCAGAGTGTCTTCCAAGGCCAGGCCGTCATCGTCGGTGCGGGTCATCGACAGCGTGCGTTGGCCCAGGTGGCGCGCCCGCAAGGCCTCGCGCTTGGCGGTGGTGACGATCCAGGCCTGCAAGCGCTCGGGCTGGGTGAGCCGGGGCAGGTGCTCAAGCAGGCGTGCAAACACGGTCTGGAAGACATCGGCGGCGGCGTGATCGTCAGCGCCGACGCGCCGCACGATGGCGTAGACCAGGCGCTGGTATTTGTGCACCAGCGCCGCCCAGGCTGCCGCGTCGCCGTGTCGGCAGCGCGCAATCAGGGCGGCGTCGTCTTCAGGGGGGGTGGCGGGCATGGGGGCAGGGGTTGAACGCGCGCCCAGCACGGCACATGAACCGGGCGCCAGGCTGCCCGCAGTGCACGGCGTCGCGCAACACCGGCTTGCCGAACACCGGTTTGCAGCGCAATTTCGCGCTGCTGGATGATATCGGCCGTGCCGGCGCGACCGCCGCACGCGGCCAGCGCCGCATTGCCAAAAGGATCGGCGCCGTTATCGGTGCTTTCCACAGTCAATCAAATACTTGACTGAATCCAGAAGTTGCGGCTAGCATGGCGCATGACCAACGAGGTGACCCGCGATGTGACACAGATGCTGCGGCAACACGGCCTGCAGGTCACCGCCCAGCGCCTGGCCACGATGCGCGCGGTGTCGGCCCATCCGCATGCCACGGCCGACGAGCTGACCGACGATGTGCGGGCGGCGATTGGCGCCGTCTCGCGCCAGGCCGTCTACGACACGCTGGCGGTTCTGGCCGATAAAAACCTGGTCCGCCGCATCCAGACGCCGGGCTCGCCGGCCCGTTATGAAGACCGCGTGGGCGACAACCACCACCACCTGATCTGCCGCGGCTGTGGCGCGGTGTCCGACATCGACTGCGCGGTCGGTGCGGCACCTTGCCTCACCGCCAGCGTTGACCACGGTTTTGAGATCGACGAAGCCGAGGTGATTTATTGGGGCCGCTGCCCGTCCTGCAAGGCCTCGGCCCCGGCCACGGCTGGCGTCAGGATAGCGCCCCAGACAGGCCCGCCGGTGGGCAGCCGCAAGCCGGCGCGGCCCCGCCAGGCCAAACCCGGCGTGATCGCGCAGGGATTTGTAGCATCCGATTGACCATTGTTTTACTCACTGCAAGGAGCAGGATATGTCAGACCAAGTCATGAAACGCATTGACAAATGCCCCGTGATGGGCGCGTCCCACGCGGCCACACCCACCGCCGCGCACACCAATCAACAGTGGTGGCCAGACCACTTGAACCTGAAGACGCTGCAACAGAATTCGCCGTTGGCCGACCCGATGGACAAAGGCTTCTGTTACGCCGACGAATTCAAGAAACTCGACCTGGCGGCGCTGCAAAAAGATGTCGATGCGGTGATGACCGACTCGAAAGACTGGTGGCCGGCTGATTATGGCCACTACGGTCCGTTCTTTATCCGCATGGCCTGGCACAGCGCCGGCACTTACCGCATCGGCGACGGCCGTGGCGGTTCGGGTTTTGGCACCCAGCGCTTTGCGCCGTTGAACAGCTGGCCCGACAACGCCAATCTGGACAAGGCACGCCGGCTGCTGTGGCCGGTCAAGCAGAAATACGGGCAAAAGATTTCATGGGCCGATCTGATGATTCTGGCCGGTAACCGCGCCCTCGAAACCATGGGTTTCAAGACTTTCGGTTTCGCCGGTGGGCGCGAAGACGTCTGGGAGCCGATGGACATTTACTGGGGCCCCGAAGACAAATGGCTGGCCGACAACCGTTACACCGGCGAGCGGGATCTCGAGAATCCCCTGGGCGCCGTGCAGATGGGCTTGATTTACGTCAATCCTGAAGGGCCGAACGGCACGCCGGACCCAATGGCCTCGGCCAAAGATATCCGCGAAACCTTTGCCCGCATGGCCATGAACGACGAAGAAACTGTCGCGCTGGTGGCTGGTGGCCATACTTTTGGCAAATGCCACGGTGCCGCCGACCCGGGCCAGCACGTCGGCCCGGAACCCGAGGCGGCCAGCATTGAGCAGCAAGGGTTTGGCTGGAAGAACAGCTTTGGCAGCGGCAAAGCCGGCGACGCCATCAGCAGCGGCCTGGAGGGCGCCTGGACGACCAACCCGGTGAAATGGGACAACGGTTACTTCGACAATCTGTTTGGCCATGAATGGGAACTGATCCGGGGCGCGGGCGGCGGCAAGCAGTGGGCGCCGAAGAATGCCGCAGCGGTGCGCACCGTGCCGGACGCGCACGACCCGTCCAAGAAGCACGCTCCGTTCATGGCGACGACCGATATCGCGATGATCACCGACCCGATTTATGCGGCTATTTCCAAGCGCTTCCACCAGAACCCGGCTGAGTTTGCCGACGCCTTTGCCAAGGCTTGGTACAAACTCACGCACCGCGACATGGGGCCGGTGTCGCGCTACCTCGGCGCGTTGGTGCCGGCGCAAGTGCAACTGTGGCAAGACCCGGTGCCGGATGTCGATCATGCCCTGGTTGCCGCGCAAGACATTGCCGCGCTGAAGACCAAGATACTCGCTTCGGGGTTGTCGGTTGCGCAATTGGTATCCACCGCCTGGGCATCGGCATCCACCTTCCGTGGCACCGACAAGCGCGGTGGTGCGAATGGCGCGCGCATTCGCCTGGCGCCGCAAAAAGAATGGGCCTGCAACAACCCGGTCAAATTGAATGTGGTGTTGAAAGCGCTGCAGACGATTCAGCAGGATTTCAATGGCGCGCGATCCAGCGGCACCAAAATCTCGCTCGCTGACCTGATCGTGTTGGGCGGCTGCGCCGGGGTTGAAGAAGCGGCCAGGCGCGCCGGTCATGCGGTGCAGGTGCCTTTCACGCCGGGCCGCACCGATGCGTCGCAAGACCAGACCGATGTGGCGTCGTTTGCGGTGCTGGAGCCGACGGCGGACGGCTTCCGAAACTATCTGGCCGAGGGCCATCGCCGGTCCGCAGAAGAATTGCTGCTGGACAAAGCCGAAATGCTGACGCTGACCGCGCCGGAAATGACGGTTCTGGTGGGCGGCCTGCGCGTGCTGAATGCCAATGGCGGCATGGCCGCAGTGGGCGTGTTGACGCAGAAACCCGAAACGCTGAGCAACGACTTCTTCGTCAACTTGCTCGATATGAACACGACCTGGAAGCCGGCCGATACGTCCACCGGCCTGTACGAGGGGCGCGATGGCCAATCGGGCGCGGTGAAGTGGACAGCCAGCCGCGTTGACCTGGTCTTTGGCTCAAACTCGCAGTTGCGGGCACTTTCCGAGGTTTACGCCTGCGCAGACGCACCCCAGAAGTTTGTGCGCGACTTTGTGGCGGCGTGGGCCAAGGTGATGAACCTGGATCGATTCGATCTGGCCTGATCTCTTCGGCAGGGCCTGGGTTATAGACCACCCAGGCCCCTCGTAAAGTCTCCGGCAGGGCCTGGGTTATGGACACCCAGGCCCTATTGGCATTTTGTCGTCTGGTTATCCTTGTTACCTCCCGCGCTAATTTCGATTCATCGCCCCACCCTATCTGAGGTCGAACAAGGCGGTGTGTCCCACGGTAATTTCGGCGGGACTCGGACCCAAGGCAATGCGGGACGCGCAAGGTGCGCGGCGGGTAGAAGAGGGTGGCGGCCATCAGCGCGCCGTGCTCGGTGAACACACACGGCGCATAGCGCCGGCCGCCACGTCCTGGAGCCTCGTCGTTTGAGGTCGCAAATTGCGACCTCAAAGCCCAGGAGGCGTTCAGCAAGTCCAGGACGGCGCCCGCTCACTGCCGATCTGGTAGCGCTCGATCGCCCGGGCACACAGCGCAGCATCCACCCGCCCCTGGTCGCGCAGCGCGGTCAGCGCTGCCAGCACGATGTGGTGGCGGTCCACCTCAAAAAAGCGGCGCAGCGCGGCGCGCGTGTCGCTGCGGCCAAAACCATCGGTGCCCAGGGCCGTGAACGGTGCCTGCACATAGCTGGCCACGAGCTGCGGCCAGGCGCGCACGTAGTCGCTTGCCACCACCACCGGTGCAGCGCCTGCCAGACACTGCTGCACATGGCTCTGGCGGGCGCTGGCCTGCGGATGCAGCCGGTTCCAGCGCTCGACTTCGCGCGCGTCGCGCGCCAGTTCGCTGAAGCTGGTGGCGCTCCACACGTCGGCGTCGATCTGCCAGTCCTGCGCCAGCAGCCCGGCGGCGGCGATCACCTCGCGCAGGATCGTGCCCGACCCCACCAGGCGCACGGCCGCAGTGCCGCTGCCCGGCGCGGCCCAGCGGTACAGCCCCTTGATCACGTCGCCATGCACGGCCTCGGGCAGCGTGGGCTGGGCGTAGTTCTCGTTCATCAAGGTGACATAGTAAAAAACGTCCTGTTGGTCTTGCAGCATGGCGCGCATGCCGTGGTCGAGGATGACCGCGAACTCACCCGCAAAACAAGGGTCGTAGGCGCGGCAGTTGGGCACGGTGCTGGCGTGCAGCAGGCTGCTGCCGTCCTGGTGCTGCAGGCCCTCGCCACCCAAGGTCGTGCGGCCGGCGGTGGCACCCAGCAAAAAGCCACGTGAGCGCTGGTCGGCGGCGGCCCAGATCAGGTCGCCGACACGCTGGAAGCCGAACATCGAGTAGTAGATGTAGAACGGCAACATGGCCTGGCCGTGCACCGAGTAGCTGGTGGCCGCCGCTGTCCAACTGCTCAAGGCACCGGCCTCGCTGATGCCCTCCTCCAGGATCTGGCCGTCGGTGGCTTCGCGGTAGCTCATCAACGAGCCGATGTCTTCGGGCTCGTAACACTGGCCGGCGCTGGAGTAGATGCCGATCTGCTTGAACAGATTGGCCATGCCAAAGGTGCGTGCCTCGTCGGCGACGATAGGCACGATGCGCGGCCCCAAATGCGGGTCTTTCAACAGGTTGGTGAGCATGCGCACAAAGGCCATCGTCGTGCTCATCTCCTTGCCTTCGGCCCGGGTGGCGAACTCGCCGTAGCGGGCCAGCGGCGGTATCGGCACGGCCTCGGCGCGGGGGCGGCGCACGGGCAGGCTGCCGCCCAGCGCAGCGCGGCGCGCATGCAGGTAGCGCATCTCGGCGCTGTCTGCGGCGGGGCGGTAGAAGGCCAGCGTCGCGGCCTGTTCGTCGGACAACGGCAGGTCGAAGCGGTCGCGGAAGGCGATCAGGTCGTCGCGCTCCAGCTTCTTCTGCTGATGCGTCGTCATGCGGCCCTGGCCGGCAGCGCCCATGCCGTAGCCCTTCTTGGTCTGGGCCAGGATCACGGTCGGCTGGCCCTGGGTGCGCAGCGCCTCGTGGTAGGCGGCGTGGATCTTGACAAGGTCGTGGCCGCCGCGCTTCAGGCGGTCGATCTGCTCGTCGCTCAGCCCTTGGGCCAGCGCGGCGAGCTGCGGGTTCTGGCCGAAGAAGTGGTCGCGGTTGTAGCGCCCATCCTTGGCGGCGAAGGTCTGGAACTGGCCGTCCACGGTCTGCGCAAAGGCTTGCGCCAGTGCCCCTTCACTGTCGCGGGCGAACAGGCCGTCCCAGTCCGACCCCCAGACCAGCTTGATGACGCGCCAGCCGGCGCCGACAAACAGCGCTTCAAGCTCGTCGATGATGCGGCCATTGCCGCGCACCGGGCCGTCCAGGCGCTGCAGATTGCAGTTGACGACCCAGATCAGGTTGTCGAGCTTTTCGCGCGCCGCCAGCGTGAGGGCGCTCATGCTTTCGGGCTCGTCCATCTCGCCATCGCCGAACACGCCCCAGACGTGGCGCGCCGCGACGTCTTCACCGTTGATCTTGCGCTGGCCGGTGTGCTGCAAGCCGCGGTGCTGCAGGTAGCGCATAAAGCGTGCGTGGTAGATCGAGCTGATCGGGCCCAGGCCCATCGAGCCGGTGGGGAACTGCCAGAACTCGGGCATCAGCCACGGATGCGGGTAGCTGCTCAGGCCTTGTGCGCCGCTGGCTTGCGCCCCCAGCTCCTGGCGGTAGTGGGCCAGGTCGGCCTCGCTCAGCCGCCCTTCGAGAAAGGCCCGGGCATAAACGCCGGGCGCCGAGTGCGGCTGGTAGAACACCAGGTCACCGCCGGCCGCGCCCGCACGGTCCGCACCCTGCGCAGGGCCCGCCGCAGGGTCTGCCGCATTTTCGCCATCACCCGCCGCACCGCGAAAGAAGTGGTTGAAGCCGACTTCAAACAGGTCGGCGGCGCTGGCATAGCTGGCGATGTGGCCGCCGAGCTCGCCGTAAGCCTGGTTGGCCCGCACCACCATCGCCAGCGCGTTCCAGCGCATCAGTGACGCCAGACGCTCTTCGATGGCCAGGTCGCCGGGGAATGCCGGCTGCTGTGAGGCCGCGATGGTGTTGACGTAAGGCGTGCCACGCACCGGCTGCCAGCCGATGGCCGGCGTGCGTGCCGCCGTCGACAGCATGTCCATGATCTCGCGCACCCGGCCGGGGCCGCCGGCCTGCAGCAAGGACTGCAGCGCCGCGCGCCATTCAGCGGTTTCCTGCGGGTCGCTGTCGAGGCGAATATCGGTGTCGAGGTGCATCTGGATGGTGGGGTCGCTCATGGTGGGCTCATTGCAGAGTGGGGGGTCGGCCGCTGCCAGCAGGCGGCCGCAGGCAGCGCCAGCAGTGTCGGCGGTTTGCGATGCCAGCCACGCGCAGACATTGCGGCGCTGGCCGGGTCGGCATCGTGCGGGGGCCTCTTTGATGGAAGAAGACCGCACTGTATGCAGTCTGGTCGCCGAACTGCATCACTTTCATGCCGCAACCCGGCCGATGAAGCGCAATGCCCAGCGCAATGGGCCGGCGGTGGCGGCGCTGTGCCGCGTCTGAGACAGCCGGCTGCCGCCCGGCGTGGTGCTGGGCACCGCTGGCAGCCGGCGCATTCGCAGGGCCTTGTTGCGTGGCGCTGCTGGGCTGCTGCGCTGCTGGGCTGCTGGGCTGCTGCGCCGTTGGCTGGACCAGCAGCGTGCTGTGGCAGGGGGCGATCTCTCTGGCTTGACGTGCCGCGCAACAGCTTGGGGTGGCCTGGGCGCTGGCAGTCGCTGACAGTTGCCAGGCGGGTGGTCTTTGCGGCGGTGGTTGCTGACAGGTGCCGGGATTCGGCCCGGCACCTGTCATCAACCACCAGCGCCGAAACCATCCAAAAAAAACCCACAAACCCACAAACCCTCAAACCAGCGAGCGCAATTCCCGCAGCAGCACCGACAGCATCGCCATGTCCAGCG
>JANLOP010000349.1:0-23099 GCA_031366635.1 Betaproteobacteria bacterium
GCTGTGCGACCACCTGGGGCCGCTGCTGTATGTGCCGGTGGCGCCGCTGCAATTGGCCGAGGTGCTTGATTTCAGCGCCGTGCCGGCCCTGCTGACCGATGCCGCGCTGCTCAACCGCCACCTCTGCGCCATCGGCGCCGCGCTGCGCGAGGACTGAATCGATGCCCCCACGCTTGTCGCCTTGCGCCTGCGCTGCCCCCCGAGGGGGCGCAGTCTGGCTTGGGGCGGCCCGGCGCCAGACTGAATCGATGACCCCTTCCCTCGCAGCCTGACATCCGCGCTGATTTTTATGGCCCAGCAACTCAATCTTTTCGATGCCCGCTTTGCACCGCAGGCGCTGCGCTTTTCAGCCCGGCAAGGTCTGCTGGCGCTGGGCCTGGTGCTGGCCGCCAGCCTGGCCGCCAGCAACGCGCTGCGCTGGGCCGAGAGCCGCGCCAGCGCCGAGGCCCAGCAAGTCGTGGCCAGCCTGGCCACGCTGCGCGCCCAGCAGCAGGCGCGCAGCGCGTCGGCGCCGCCGGGCACCGAGGCCGAATTGGCGCAACTGCGCACGCTGGACGCCGGCCAACGCCGCATCGGCGCGGCGCTGGACGCCGGCCTGGCCGGCACCCGCGAAGGCCATGCCGACTACCTGGTGGCGCTGGCCCGCAAAGCCAGTGCGGCGCTGTGGATCACCGGCTTCTCGGTGGCCGACGATGGCCAGACCATCGCGCTGGAAGGCCGCATGAGCGATGCCGCCGCGCTGACCGACTACCTGCGCAGCCTGAATGCCGAGCCGCGCTTCAAAGGGCGGCCATTTGCTCAGCTCAGCCTGCGGGCGGTGGACAGCACCGGCGCGGCCTTGCCGTACACCGAGTTTGCGCTGCGCTCCAGCGCCGGCAACGCGGCGGCCAGCGCCGGCAGCACCCTGCCCTCCACCGGCAGCGGGCCATGAAAAGCAGCGCCACCGCCCCGGGCCAGAACGGCAGCAGCGGCGCCGTCAGTGGCAGCGTCACTGGCACCGTCGCCAGCGCCGCGCCAGCCCGCCGCATCACGCTGGCTGGGCTGATCGCCCAGGTGCGCACGCTGCAGCGCCGCTTTGACCGGCGCGCCCAGCGCGAGCGGCTGCTGCTGATCGGCGCCGCCGCCGCGCTGGCGCTGCTGGCCGCCGACGCGCTGTGGCTGGGCCCGGCGCTGGCCGATTTCAAGGCCGCGCGCAGCCAGCAGCAGGCCGCGCTTGCCACGCTGGCCACCCTGCAAGCCGACGCCCAGACTTTGTTGACGCAGGGCAGCGCCCAGACCCGCCAGCAGCAGGCCGAGCTGGACAGTTGGCGCCAGCGGGTGCGCACCGGCGACGCCGCGCTGCGCCGCCACGAGGACGCGCTGGTCGGCCCCGAGCAGATGGTCGATCTGCTGTCGCACCTGCTGGCGCGCAGCGGCCCGGTGCGGGTGCGGGCGCTGCGCTCACTGGGCCGCAGCGACGTGCTGCAGGCCGGGCCGGGCAGCGCGCCAGACGCCAAGGCTGGCGCCGCCAACGCAACGCCAGCCGGCAACCCGGACACCGCGCCGGCCACCGTGGCGGCGGCCTCGACAAGCAACACCGCAGCGGCCAACGCCGCCGCCAACCCGCCCACGCTCTACCGCCACGGCGTGGAGCTGGTGCTCGAAGGCGGCTTCAACGATTTGCTGGCCTACCTGCTGGCCGCCGAGGCCCTGCCGCAACGCATGTTGTGGGGCAGCGTCAGCCTGAAGGTGGAGCAACACCCCCGGTCGGTGTTGACGCTGCGCGTCTACACCCTCAGCCGCGACCGCCACTGGCTGGAGATATGACGGTGCAAGATTTGATGTGGTCAGTGACCTCTTTCGGCCCGGCCGGCGCCACCGGCCTGGCCGGCCCGGCTGGCCCGGCCCGGCCCGGCCGCGCCACACCATGCGCCGCTGCCGCCCTGCTGCTGGCCGCTGCGGCGCTGGTGCAGGCCGGACCGTTGGCCGACCCCACCCGCCCGCCACCCGGGCTGGCTGGCACGCCCGGGCCGGGCGGCGCCGCCACCCCAGCCCCTCGCGGCCCGGCAGCGCTGGCCGCCGGCGGGCCCGGCACGGCGGCGCGCGCTGCCAGCGCCGCCGAGCCGGCCAAAGTGCTGGCGCCCGAGGTCTTGCAATCGGTGCAATTGCCCGCGCGTGGGCCGGCGGTGGCGATGGTCGACGGCCAGTTGGTCAAGGCCGGCGACAAGCTGGGCGACCGCCTGGTCTTGAGCATCGACAGCCAGGGCCTGGTGCTGCGCGGCGACACGGGCACCGAGCGGCTGTGGCTGCTGGGCGCAAGCGCCAAACAGGCCCCGGGCAGCATCACCATCACCCGCACCGCCAGCTTTGTGCCGGCGCCCCGCGCGCCAGACCCGGCCCCCGAGGCCGACCCCACCCCCCGCACCGAGCGTGTGGCCAGCCCGCAGGCCCTGCCCGCTGCGGCCGGCACGCTGTCGCTAGCCGGAAAGACCCCACCATGACCCACGCGCTCCCGGCCCCTCGCCCACTGGCCCCACTGCCGGCCAATACCAATACCCGGCGCCGCCAAAGCCCGGGCTGGCACCTGCTGCTGGCTGCGCCGTTGCTGGCGTCGGCGGCCACCTGGGCTGACGACAACGACGCCCAACGGCCGCGCCTGGCCAGCGTGCAAATGCAAGACCTGGGCGCGATGCTGCGACCGCAGTCGCGCCGCGACCAGTCGGCTGCCACGGTGGACCGGCCGCTGCAGGTGGCCACGCTGTCGCCGCTGGCCAGCAGCCCCGCCGTGCAGCCGGCGTCGGCGCCAGCGCCAGCGCCGCTACCAGCACCGGTTGCGGTGCTGCCAGCGCCGGCGGTCACGCTGCCGGTCCCGGTGCCACTGCGAGAGCCTGTGCCTGAGCCGGCGGTCACGCCGCAGGCTCACGTGCCAGTGCCAGCGCCAGTGCCAGCGCCAGCGCCACACCCAGTGCCTGTGCCGGCGCTGCTGCCGGTGCCAGTAGCCACGCTGCCAGAAGCAGCCCCGGCAGCCGCGCCCATGCCAGCCGCAGCCCCGGCAGCCGCGCCAATGCCAGCCGCAGAGGCTGCGCCAATCCCGGCCCCGGCGCCCGCCACCGCGCTTGGCGCAGCCCCAGCCGCCAAAACGCTGCTCGCCGCCGTCAGCCCGCAACTGCTGGCCGCCACACCGGCGCGCGTGCCCCCACCCCTGAGCACGCCCGAGCCGCGCTTTGACCTGTCGGTCAACAACGCACCGGCGGCCCAGGTGTATTTGCAACTGGCCAGCGGCACGGCCTACAACATGCTGGTCTCGCCCGATGTCAGCGGCGCGCTGTCGATCACGCTCAAAGACACCACCGTGCCCGAGGCGATGGACACGCTGCGCGAGCTGTTTGGCTACGAGTACCGCATCACCGGCAACCGCATCTTTGTCTACCCAAACACGGTGCAGACGCGGCTTTATCGGGTGAACTACCTGCCCGGCCGGCGCCAGGGCGCCAGCGACATCCGGGTCACGTCCAGCGCCATCTCGCAGTCAGGCGCGGGCGGCGGCGCCAGCGGCAGCAACAACAACAGCGGCAACAACAGCGGCAGTGGCAACAGCGGCAGTGGCGGCAGTGGCGGCAGTGGCAACAGGCCCGACGACAACGCCCATGTGCGCACCACGTCCGACGCCGATTTCTGGCGCGAGGTGCAGTTGTCATTGGCCGCGCTGGTGGGCACGGTGGGCGGGCGCAGCGTGGTGCTGAACCCGGCCGCCGGTGTGGTGGTGGTCAAGGCCACGCCGGCCGAATTGCGCCAGGTGGAAAACTATTTGAAGGCGGTGCAAATATCGATCGAGCGCCAGGTGATGCTCGAAGCCAAGATCGTCGAAGTCAGCTTGAGCAAAGATGCCCAGACCGGCATCAACTGGGCCGGTTTTGGCAAGCTGGGCAACGGCCTGCTGTCGATCGGCAGCGCCGCACCCGGCAGCACGCTGGCGCCCACCGGCAAGCTGAGCAGCGCCGACGGCAATGCGCTGGTGCCCGGTGCCAGCCTGGCCGCCGGGGCGCTGGGCCGGGGCTTTTACGGCCTGGCCTTCCAGGCCGCCAACTTTGCCGCGCTGCTGAACTTTCTGGAGACGCAGGGCGACGTGCAGGTGTTGTCCAGCCCGCGCATCGCCACGCTGAACAACCAGAAAGCGGTGCTCAAGGTGGGCAGTGACGAGCTGTATGTCACCGGCATATCGAGCAACACCACCAGCTCGGGCAACAGTTCGGTGACCACGCCCACGCTCACCTTGCAACCGTTTTTCTCGGGCATCTCGCTGGACGTGACGCCGCAGATCGACGACGCCGGCAATGTGATGCTGCATGTGCATCCCACCATCAGCACGGTGACCGAGAAGAACAAAAACATCGACCTGGGCTCACTCGGCGCCTTCCGCCTGCCGCTGGCGGCCAGCAACGTCAACGAGACCGATTCGATTGTGCGGGTGCGCGACGGCCAGATCGTGGCCATCGGCGGCCTGATGCGCCACGAGATCCGCGATGAGCGCACCGGCCTGCCGGTGCTGCAAGACGCGCCGGTGGTGGGCGGGCTGTTCCGCCAGACCGGCACCATCCACAGCAAGCGTGAGCTGGTGATCATGCTCAAGCCCACCGTCATCCATGACGACGGCGTCTGGCCCGACGCCCCGACGCTGGGCGGCCCGGCGATTTTGGGCAATGCGCCCGCCCTGGCCCCTTCAGCCAGCCGCTGATCGCGCCGCCCGCGCCGAGACCTTTTAATGGCCCGCCCCGAACGCATCCGCCTTGGCGACCTGTTGATCCAGGAGGCGCTGATCAGCGCTGTCCAGTTGGACGAGGCGCTGGTCGAGCAAAAGAAGAGCGGCCGCAAGCTGGGCCGCATCTTCATTGACCGGCAATGGGTCACCGAGGTACAGATTGCCAAGGCCGTGGCGCGCCAGTTGCGCGCGCCCTACATCGACCTGGCCAGCCGCACGTTGCGCCCCGACGTGGCCGCGCTGCTGCCCGAGATGCATGCGCGCCGGCTGCGCGCGCTGCCGATCGAAGACGGCACGGCCGGCGGCGCACTGCGCGTGGCGATGGCCGACCCGACCGACCTGAACGCCTACGACGAGGTGGCCCGGCTGACGCGGCGCGAGATCGACCTGGCGGTGGTGGCTGAAAGCCAACTGCTGGCCGCGCTCGACCGGGTGTACCGGGGCGGCGACGAGATTGCCGGCCTGGCGCGCGAGCTGACCAACGACATCAGCAATGTGCAGGACGAGATCGGTGACTTGCTCGGCCTGGGCAATGTCACCACCGAAGACGCTCCCGTCGTGCGGCTGCTGGCCTCGATGTTTGAGCAGGCGCTGCGCAAGCGCGCGTCCGACATCCACATCGAGCCGCAAGAACGCAACCTGCGCATCCGCTTCCGCATCGACGGCGTGCTGCATGTGCAGACCGAGGCCGACGCCAAGATCGCCGGCGCGGTGGCGCTGCGCTTGAAACTCATGAGCGGTCTCGACATCAGCGAGAAGCGGCTGCCGCAAGACGGCCGCTTCCACGTCAAGTTAAAGGCCAGCGCCATCGACGTGCGCATCTCCACCCTGCCCACCCAGCACGGTGAATCGGTGGTGATGCGGCTGCTCAACCAGAGCGCGGGCCTGCTGTCGCTCGACAACCTGGGCCTGCCGCCAGCCGTGGCGGCGGCATTGGCACGCACCCTCAAGCGGCCCAGCGGCATGGTGGTGGTCACCGGCCCCACCGGCAGCGGCAAGACCACCACGCTGTACGCCGCACTCAATGCGCTGAACGACAGCGAGCGCAAGATCATCACGGTGGAAGACCCGATCGAGTACCGCCTGCCCGGCCTGAACCAGGTGCAGGTGATGGAAAAGATCGACCTGAGCTTTGCCCGCGTGCTGCGCGCCGCGCTGCGCCAAGACCCCGACGTGATCCTGATCGGCGAGATGCGCGACCAGACCACCGCCGAGATCGGCCTGCGCGCCGCACTCACCGGCCACCTGGTGCTCAGCACGCTGCACACCAACGACGCGCTGAGCACCCCGCTGCGGCTGATCGACATGGGCGTGCCGCGCTACATGGTGGCGCTGTCGCTGCACCTGGTGCTGGCCCAGCGCCTGGTGCGCACGCTGTGCGGCGCCTGCGCCGAGCCGCAGCTGCCCGATGCCCGGCAGCAGGCCTGGCTTGCGTTGGCGCTGGGTGACGACGCCGACAGCACGCTGGGCAACGCCGCCTGGCGCCAGCCGCGGGGCTGCGGCGAGTGCAACCACACCGGCTACAGCGGCCGGTCGGGGGTGTATGAATTTATCGAGATGACGCAAACGCTGGTCGAGGCGATGAATGACAACGACCCGGCGCGCTTCACCCAGGCCGGCCGGCGCCAGATGGCCGGCCACACGCTGCGCCGGGATGCGCTGCGCCTGGCCGCCGCCGGCCGCACCAGCCTGGACGAGGCGATGCGGGTGGGCTCGCAGTTGGATGAGTGAATGAATGAATGAACAAGTGAACGGCAGAGGGCCTTTGGTGTGGCCCCCTCTCCCGCACGCGGGAGAGGGCTGGGGGCAAGACGGGGGTTTCGAGCCGCATGCGGCGAGCCCGTCGAGCGGTTCCGGCTTGCAAGCCGGAACGCGCCCTGCAAGGGAGGGCGCCGACCGATGCCACTGCCCTTGCCACTGCCGATGCCGCTGCAAGACCCTGATCTGACCACCCTCACCCCAGCCCTCTCCCGCGTGCGGGAGAGGGAGAAAAGCCAAACCGAGAGCCCGCCTTCAACATGCCCCGTTTTGCCTACACCGGCCGCGCCGCCAGCGGCGCTGTCAGCGGTGAGCTGGACGGCGCCGATGCCGGCGCCGTGGCCACGCTGCTGCAATCGCGCGGCGTCACGCCGCTGCAGATCATTGCGGGCGGCGGCGCATCAGCCGGTGCGGCCAAAGGCGGTGCTGGTGATGTCAACCTGGCCAAATGGTTCGAGCCGAAAGTGCAGCCGGCCGACCTGATGCTGTTCTCGCGCCAGTTGCACACCCTGCTGCGTGCCGGCGTGCCCATCTTGCGGGCGCTGGCCGGGCTGCAAGAGTCTGCTGTCAACCCGACGATGAAACAGACCCTGGCCAATGTGCGGCACAGCCTGGAGTCGGGCATTGAGCTGTCGGTCTGCTTTGCCCAGCAGGGCGGCGTGTTTGACAACTTCTACATCGCCATGGTGCGGGTGGGTGAGATGACGGGCCGGCTGGACGCGGTGTTCCTGCGCTTGTTCAAACACATTGAGTTCGAGTGCTTCATGGCCCAGCAGGTCAAGGCCGCCGTTCGCTACCCCAGCTTTGTCATCACCGCGATGGCGGTGGCGGTGGGGGTGATCAACACCCTGGTGGTGCCGGCCTTTGCCGATGTCTTCAAAAGCTTTAACGCCGAGCTGCCGCTGGCCACCCGTTTGCTGGTGGCCAGCAGCAACTTCACGCTCAACTACGGCGGGCTGCTGGGCATCGGCGGTGTTGCCGGCTTTTTTGGCCTGCGCCGCTGGATTGCCCGGCCGGCTGGCCGCGCCGCCTGGGACCGCTTCAAATTGCGCCTGCCGCTGGCCGGGCCGATTGTGCAAAAAGCCACGCTGTCGCGCTTTGCGCGCAGCTTCTCGCTGGCGCTGAAAAGCGGTGTGCCGATCGAGCAGGCGCTCACCGTGGTGGCGCAAACCGTGGACAACGCCCACATCAGCCGCAAGGTGGAGGCCATGCGCGAGGCGGTGGAGCGCGGCGACACCATCCTGCGCGCGGCCATCGCCTCCGGGATTTTTACCCCGGTGGTGCTGCAGATGATTGCGGTGGGCGAGGAAACCGGCGCCATCGACGAGCTGATGGAAGAGATTGCCGAGCTGTACACCAACGAGGTGCAGTACGAGCTGAAAACCCTGTCGCAGCAGATCGAGCCGATCCTGATCGTGTTTCTGGGCGCGCTGGTGTTGCTGCTGGCGCTGGGCGTATTTCTGCCACTGTGGGATTTGGGCCGGGTGTCGCTCAAGAAATAAGCCGCCCATCCGATATCACCCTCAAGCCCCGCGCATGCCCGCCCCGCGCATGCCAGCCCCGAGACCACCCGCCCCGCAACCGTCCCTCTTTTTGAAAAGCACTGGAGTCAAACCATGAGAAACCGCCAAGCCGCCCGCCAGTCGGGTTTCACGATGATCGAGCTGATCGTGGTGATCGTGATCCTTGGCATCCTGGCCGCCACCGCCCTGCCGAAGTTCATCGATTTGAGCAGTGACGCCAAAGCCGCCGCGCTGAAAGGCGTGGCCGGCGCCGCCGCCAGTGCGATGACCATCAACTACAGCGGCTGCGCGGTGCTGGGCCATGTGGTGACGGCCAACAAATGCGTCGCCGTCAGCAACTGCAGCGCCTTGCCGTCGCTGATGCAGGGCAGCGCCATGCCCACCGGCTACACCGTGGCTGCGGCCGTGTTGAGCGCCGGCACCGCCGCCACCAATGGCACCGAGGGCACCTGCACCCTCACCCAGACCTCTGGCGGTGCCACGCTGGGCTTCACCGGCATCTCGGCCGGGTATTGAGCGCTGCGCGCCCGGGCTTGGGTTTCGACGTGGTCGCCGCAGGCCGCCAGGCGCGCAGACCCCAGACCGGCAAATCGGGCCATCGACATGAACGCCGCAGCAGTGAACCGGGCCATCGCCCGCCACCAAAGCCGCTGCCGCAGCCTGGCCGCGCTGGGCTTGGCGCTCTGGTTGCTGCTGTGGCTGCCCGTGCCCGCCCAAGCGCTGGCCTGCTCGCCCTACCTGGGCCAGGCCAAGTTAAACGAGGTGCGCATCGGCCACAGCAACAGCACCGACTTGAAAAACCAGGTCGAGATTTACAACAGCGGCAACGTGGCGCAATCGGTCTGGAGCACCTGGCAGTTGGTCGTGTACTACCAGCAGTCAGGCAGTTCAGCGGTCAGGAAGGGCGGCTATTACCTGTCGACGGACACCATCGGCGCCGGCCAGTTCATCTTCAACAACCAAAACAAGCCGCTGTTCTTGCGCAACCGAGGCACCTACCTGACCGACATCGCCTTGGTGGACGCATCTGGCAATTTCATCGACTATCTCGCCATCGAAGGCCGGATACAGAGCCTGCCGGCCTGCCTGGGCACGCCCGCAGTGGTGAGCGCTACATCGCTCAGCGATGCGTCGGGCAACCTCTCGCGGCTGCCGGACGGCGGGTCCTGGCCGGCAGCGGTGGCCGGCACCAGCGCGCACACCATTGGCATCAGCAATGTCTGCACGGCGGGCGGCAGTGACCTGGCGGTGTCCAACAACGCGGACATCACCAGGCCCGTGATCAACTTTACCGTCGTCACCTACACCGTCACGGTGACCAACAAAAGCTGCAGCAACACCGTCAACAGCATCGTCCTCAACGTTGCCAACTTTTCGACCAGCCAGTTCTCCGGCGTGTCGCGCAGCCAAACCCAGGGCAGCAACTCGCAAGGCGCCAGCGCCGTGACCTGGACCGTCGGCAGCCTGGCACCCGGCAGCACGGCCGTCCTCACGCTGTCGGGCAAGCCGCGCAATTTGGGCTCCTTGCTCACCACCGCCAGCGTATCGGCGCCAGTCAGCGGGCTGGTCAACCCCGGTGATGACAGCGCCGACGAGACCATCAATGTGCTGGCCTACAACGATGTCGGCTTCGACCTGCCCACCGGCACGATGACGGAAGGCCTGGACACCGCCTACTCGGCCAACATCAATTCGGCGGTGGTGCCGACTGCCACGATCACGGTCAACTACACCGTGTCGGGCAGCGCCAACAGCGCGGACACCGATCTGCCGGTGTCGGGCAGCGTGACCATCGATCCGGCCAGCCCCAACGAGCCGGCGGGCACCTCGATCAACTTCATCATCAAGAACGACACGATTGCCGAGCCGACCAAGTCGATCGTGCTGACGATCACCAGCGTGACCAGCGCAGATTCTCACGTCCGCCTGGACGGCGCCGCCAACGTCTCGACCCTGACGCTGTTCGACGACGATATCGACCACTACGAGTTGTCGCTGCCCACCACCAGCCTGAGCTGCCTGCCGACCACCGTCACCGTGACAGCTTGCGCCAGCACCACCAGCCCCTGCACCAGCCCGTTTACCACGGCCGTGGGCAAGACCGCCAACTTGAGCACCAGCAGCGCCACCCTGGCCGCGACCACCCTCACCTTCGACGCCAGCGGCGTGTCCAGCACGACGCTGAGCTACCCCTTGGCAGCCAACGGCACAGCGCTGTCGGTCACGCTGTCGGGCGAGCAGCAGGCCGCAGCCAACCCGCGCAAATGCTGCCCCAACGGCAGCAACTGTGTGGTCGCCAACAGTTGCTCGACGACCTTCAGCAGCGCCGGCTTCATCATCGCCGCCGCCGCCAACGGCGCGGCCAGCACGCTGCCGACGCAAACCGCCGGCACGGCGTCGGGCACTTTCTACCTGCGTGCGGTCCGGACCAGCACCACCACGAAGGCCTGCGAAGCCGCGCTGAGTGGGGCGAACACCGTGAACTGGGCGCTGCAGTGCAACAACCCCAGCACCTGCAGCACCGGCATCGGCAGCAGTCTGATGGCGCTCAACGGCGGCAGCAGCACCAGCGTGCTCGGCAACCCGAACTCGGGCGTGACCGGCAACACGGCGCTGGCCATGACCTTCGACGCCAACGGCAATGCGCCGTTCAGCTTTACCTTCAACGATGTCGGCCAGGTCACGCTGTGGGCCAGCAAGACTGTCAACGCCGCGCCGCTGAGCGGCAGCTCCAACGCCTTTGTCAGCCGGCCGGCGGGGCTGCTGATCTCGGCCCTGGCCCAGGCCGCCGCACCGCAATTGATCAACCCCGCTGCGGCCAGCGCCAGCGGGGCGGTGTTTGTCAAGGCTGGCGAAGCGTTCAGCGCCAGCGTGACGGCCACCACGTCAACCGGTGCCGCTGCGCCCAACTTCGGCAGAGAGAGCCCGGCCGAAGCCGTGCTGCTGACGCCGGCGCTGGTGCTGCCAACCGGCGGCCGGCTGGGCACGCTGGCCAACGCCAGCATCGCCGGTGCAAGCTTTGGCAACGGCGTGGCCACGGTGAGCAACCTGGCCTGGGACGAGGTGGGCATTCTCAACCTGACGCCCAGCATCGCCGATGGCGACTACCTGGGCAGTGGCTCGCTCACGGGCACCACCAGCGGCAACATCGGGCGCTTTGTGCCCGATCACCTGGCTATTACAGCGGGCGCGCCGGTGGCGGCCTGCAGCAATGCCTTCAGCTACTTTGGCCAGGATGGCTTCAGCACACCGTTCACGCTGCGGGCCGAGAACAGCGCCAACAACGTCACGCAAAATTACACCGGCAGCTTTGCCCGGCTCGGCTTGTCGGGCTGGGCCGGCTATGGCTTCACGGCCGCCGGGCTGCCCGCCGGGTCGGCACTGGCGGCCAGCAGCACCGCGCCGACCGGCAGTTGGAGCCTGGGCCTGGCCAGCGTCTCAGCGCGCCACCAGGTCAGCCGGCCCAGCGCAGTGAGCGCCGAAACCCTGGTCACCGTCAAAGCCGCGCCGGTGGACGCCGACGGCGTCACGCTCAGCGGCGCGGCCAGCGCAGTCGCGTCAGCCACCGCGCTGCGCAGCGGCCGGCTGCGTTTGAGCAACGCCTTTGGCAGCGCCAATGCGGCACTGCAAGTGCCGGTGCTGGCCGAGTATTGGAGCGGCAACAGTTGGCTGCTGAACAGCGCGGACAGTTGCACCACGCTGACCGCCGGCAATGTGGTGCTGTCCAACCCGCGCAATGCCGCCGGCAATGCCAGCGCGGCCACGTCCAGCGCCAGCGCGGTGGCCATTGCCGGCGGCAATGGCTTGCTGACACTGGCCGCGCCCAGCCCCGGCGGCAGCAGCCTGAGTCTGGACATCGCCATCAACCTGGGCAGCACCAGCGCCGACCAGTCTTGCCAGGCCAGCCACCCGGCCAGCACCGGCGCCGCCCAACCCTGGCTGCGGGCGTTGAACGGCAGTTGCGCGGCCAGCGCCGACCGCGACCCGGCCGCCCGCGCCAGCTTTGGCCTGTTCAGCCCCGAATCGCGCAAGACGGTGCATGTGCGTGAGATTTTCTAGGCCTGTCCAGCCGCAGCGCAGCCCGCTGGCCCGTCAGCAGGGCTTCACGATGGTTGAGCTGATCGCCGTGCTGCTGCTGGTGGGCGTGCTGGCCGCCGTGGCCGTGCCCCGGCTGGGCGGGGCGCTGGCGCTGCGCAGCGCCGGCTGGCGCGACCAGATCAAGGCCGGCCTGTTGCAAGCCCGCACGCTGGCCCAGGGCCACCGCCGGCTGGTGTGCGTGACGCTGGCCACCGGCGAGATCCGTCTGCTGCTGGCCAGCGCCAACCCGGCCAGCAGTTGCAATACGCCGCTGGCCGGCCCCGACGGCGACGTGCGCTGGGCGGTGGACGCGACCAACATCGCACTCAGCCAGAGCCCGGCCGGCACGCTGTACTTCCAGCCCGACGGCCGCATCACCAGCGACGGCGCTGGCAGCACGCCGATCAATGTCACCGTGGGCGTGGCCGGTGAGCCCGACCTGCCGCTGATCGGCGAGACCGGCCATGTGGACTGATTTGACTGGACGCGCAAAGGGCCGGCCCCGTCGGGCCCGGCCCGGCCCGGCACGCGGCTTCACGCTGCCCGAGGCCATCCTGGCCATCGTGGTGATCGGCGTCGGCCTGGCCGGCCTGCTGCTGGCCTTCAGCACCGTGGCGCGCAACAGCGCTGACCCGGTGCTGCGCAAGCAGATGCTGGCCGCCGCCCAGGAGATGATGGAGGAGATATCGCTCAAGCCGTATGCCGTAGCCGCCAATGCCGCGCCCGCCGGCTGCGCACGCGACACCTACAACGACATCACCGACTACAACGGCTACAGCGCGACCGGCCTGTGCACCGTCGACGGCGTGCTGATACCGGCGCTGGCCGGCTTCAGCATCAGCGCCAGCGTGGTGGCCGGCACGCTGTTTGGCGTGGCCGCCGCCAAAACCATCACCGTCACCGTCAGCCAGGGCGGCAACAGCCTGTCGCTGCAGGGCTGGCGCACCGACTACGCAGCGCCGTGAAGTGGCTGCCATGCGCTGGTTGACATGAGCCGCCCCCGCCACGCCCCGCAGCAGCGCCAACGCGGCTTCACGCTGGTGGAGATGATCGCCGCGTTGGTGCTGTTCGGCATCATGGCGGCCACGCTGGTGATCTTCTTCAAGCCGGCTTTCAGCACCTGGCTGGCGCTGCGCAGCCGCAGCGCGCTGGCCGCCGAGGCCGACCAGGCGATGCGCCGGGTGCTGCGTGATGTGCAGGTGGCGGTGCCCAATTCGATCCGCACGCCGTCCACCAATTGCCTTGAGCTGGTGCCCACCAGCACCGGCGGGCGCTATCGAATGGCCACCGACACCGTGACCGCTGGCGCGGCGGCGGTAGACCCGTCCA
The DNA here is from genome assembly GCA_031366635.1 of Betaproteobacteria bacterium. Classification (GTDB taxonomy): domain Bacteria; phylum Pseudomonadota; class Gammaproteobacteria; order Burkholderiales; family Burkholderiaceae_C; genus Pseudaquabacterium. Next base: position 13,426 of record JANLOP010000349.1, read on the forward strand.
CCAGCACCACCAGTTTTGACGTGCTGAGCCCGCTGGCCACGCTGCCAGCAGTGGGCGACTGGGTGGTGGTGGACAACCAGAACCCGGGCGATGTGTATAGCGGGGCCAACCGCAGCGCGGTCACCGGGCTGACGACGCCGGCCGCCGCGCTGGGCCGACACCGGCTGGCCATCAACGCGATGCAATTCCCGCTCGGCTATGACGGCGGCCGGTTCACCGTGGTGCCCGACGCCCAGCAGGCAGTTTTTTATGTCTGCAGCGGCGCCAGCAGCACACTGGACGGCAACGGCAACGGCCCCGGCGTGCTGTACCGGCTGAAGCGCTACGGCTTCAATGCCAGCGCGCCCGGCGCCTGCCCGGCCACCACCGGCGCCGACGTGCTGGCCACCGGCCTGCGCTCTTGCCGGCTCTTGTACACCGCCAACCAGGGCGCCACCCAGCAAAGCGGCTTTGTCTCGGTGCAACTGGAGTTCACCCGCAGCGGCGAGACCGCCAGCCTGGTGTTTGGCGCCCACGTGGACAACATGCCGTGACGGGGCTTCTCAGGCCAAGGCGGCGTGGCATGGGCGCGGTGTCGGTGATCGTGGTGCTGGTGGCGCTGGCGGCGATGGCCGCCGCCGTGCTGCGGCTCAACCAGCAGGCCAACACGGTGACGGTGCAGGATGTGCAGGGTGCACGGGCGTCCAGCGCGGCACGGGCCGGGCTCGAATGGGGCTTGTACCAGGCATTCAAAGGCACATGGACGACCTGCAGCAACGCGGTGCAAACCCAGGACCACGGCAATGGCCTGCGCGTCACCGTCAGTTGTGATTCACGGCTGTTCAACGAGGGCGAAAGCAGCCCCGGCGTGCCGCAGACGGTGCGGGTGTTCACGCTCGACGCGGTGGCCTGCAGCAGCAGCGGCGCGGCCACCGCCTGCCCCGACGCGACGGCAGCGGCCCGCGCCGGCTATGTCGAGCGCCGCCGCCAGGTGCAGGCGGTGAACTGACCGCCCGGCCGGCGTTGACCGGCGCTGACCAAGTTAGCCGGCGTCGGCCGGCCATCAGCCGCCGCTGGCGGCTGACATCAGCGCGCCGCCACCGGCTGCGCCTCGGGCTCGGCCAGCAACCAGGCCAGCAAAATCAGCGCCGCCGCGCTGCCCACCGGCATCAGCAACAGCGACAGCCCCACCCAGCCTGCCACCGACCGGTGCATGCGCCGGGCGGCGATGCCCAGAAACACCCAGTGCAACGGCAGCGCCAGCGCGATCACCAGCCCGGCGACTAGGGTGCGTAGCAGCGATCCGGTGGTGGCCTGCACCCAAGGCGGCAAAAACATCGCCACCGCCACGCACGCGGCCAACAGGGCCAGCGTCGAATCGGTCAGTGCGCGCTGGGCGGTGGGCTGCGCCGCTGCTCGGGCGGCGTGGCGCGCCGGGTCGGGGGCCGGGTCGGGGGCCGGGTTGGGAACAGGGTGGCGCATGGGCAGCTCCTGGATATCTTCGCGCCATTCTGCGCCACGCCGGAGCGCGCCGGGGCGCGCCGGGCTGCGCTGTGCGGCGCCCGGTGCAGGGCGCAGCGCCACAATCAACAAATGCCGCCGCGCCGCTGGATCGCCCACCTCGACATGGATGCTTTTTATGCGTCGGTGGAGTTGCTGCGCTACCCCGAGCTGCTGGGCCAGCCGGTGGTCATCGGCGGCGGCCGGCGCCACCAGCCGGTGCTGCTGGCCGACGGCACGCGGCAATTTGCCACGCTGAACGGTTACGCCGGCCGCGGCGTGGCCACCACCGCCACCTATGCCGCGCGCGGCCTGGGCGTGCACTCGGGCATGGGGCTGATGAAGGCCGCGCTGCGCGCGCCGCAGTCCGTCCTGCTGCCGGTCGATTTTGAGCAGTACCGGGCCTACTCGCGGCGCTTCAAGGCGGCAGTGGCCGAGCTGGCGCCGGTGATCGAAGACCGCGGCATCGACGAGATCTACATCGACCTGAGCGACCAACCCGGCGCGCAAGACGCAGTGGCCCACGATCCGCACGGCGGCGTGCGGGCGCTGGCGCTGGACCTGAAAAACAATGTGCGGCGCGCCACCGGCCTGGTCTGCTCAATCGGCGTGACGCCGAACAAACTGCTGTCCAAAATCGCCAGTGACCTGGACAAACCCGACGGCCTGACCGTGCTGACGCTGGACGACCTGGCTGAGCGCATCTGGCCGCTGCCGGTGCGGCGCATCAACGGCATCGGGCCCAAGGCCGGCGCCAGGCTGGCGGCCATCGGCATCGACACCATCGGCCAACTGGCGGCGCTTGGCCGTGACACCCTCGTCCAGCACTTTGGCCGCAGCTACGGCGCCTGGCTGGCCGACGCCGCACACGGCGTGGACGAGCGGGCGGTGGTGACGTACAGCGAGCCGGTGTCGATGAGCCGGGAGACCACCTTCGAGCGCGATCTGCATGCGCAGCGCGACAAGGCCGCGCTGACCGCCATCTTCACCCAGTTGGCCGAGCAGGTGGCCGCTGACTTGCAGCGCAAGGGCTATGTGGGCCGCACCATCGGCATCAAGCTGCGGTTTGAGGATTTCAAGACCGTCACACGCGACATGACGCTTGAGCTTGCCACGTCAGACGCGGCCACCATCCGCCTGGCCGCCGGGCTGTGCCTGAAGCGGGTGGACCTGGCGCGCCGCATCCGCCTGCTGGGCGTGCGGGTGGGTGGGTTGCAGCGCCCGCTGGCGGCGGGCAGCGGCTGAACTCAAAGTGGCCATCCCGTGAGCGCCGGGGACAAGTTTCCGGCCAGCGCTGGCGGCACCCGGCTAGCATCGGCAGATACCAGGAGACAACACCGATGCCCATCATCACCACCATCGAAGACCTGCGCCAACTGGCGCAGAAGCGGGTGCCGCGCATGTTTTATGACTACGCTGACTCAGGCAGTTGGACCGAGAGCACCTACCGTGCGAATGAAAGCGATTTTCAAGCCATCAAGTTCCGCCAGCGGGTGGCCGTGAACATGGAGAACCGCAGCACCGCCACCACCATGGTGGGGGTGCCGGTGGCCATGCCGGTGGCCATCGCGCCCACCGGCCTGACGGGCATGCAGCATGCTGACGGCGAGATTCTGGCGGCGCGGGCGGCCGAGAAGTTCGGCATTCCCTTCACGCTGTCCACGATGAGCATCTGCTCGATCGAAGACATCGCCGCCCACACCCAGGCGCCGTTCTGGTTTCAGCTCTACGTGATGCGCGACCGCGACTTTATTGAGCGGCTGATCGACCGGGCCAAGGCCGCCAAATGCGCTGCGCTGGTGCTGACGCTCGACCTGCAAATCCTCGGCCAGCGCCACAAGGATTTGAAAAACGGCCTGTCAGCCCCGCCCAAGCTGACGATTGCCAACATGATCAACATGGCCACCAAACCGCGCTGGTGCCTGGGCATGGCGGGCACGCGCCGGCACCAGTTTGGCAACATCGTCGGCCATGTCAAAGGGGTGAGCAATATGGGCTCGCTGTCGGAGTGGACAGCCCAGCAGTTTGACCCGCAGCTCAACTGGGGCGATGTGGAATGGATCAAGAAGCGCTGGGGTGGCAAGCTGATCCTCAAAGGCATCCAGGACGTGGAAGACGCCCGGATCGCGGTGCAGTCCGGCGCCGATGCGCTGATCGTCAGCAACCACGGTGGGCGCCAACTGGACGGTGCTGAGTCCAGCATCCGGGCGCTGCCGGCCATCGTCGATGCGGTGGGCAGCCAGATCGAGGTGCACATGGACGGCGGCATCCGCTCGGGCCAGGACGTGCTCAAGGCCTGGGCGCTGGGCGCCCGCGGCAGCTACATCGGCCGGGCGTTTTTGTACGGCCTGGGTGCGCTGGGCGAGGCCGGTGTCACCAAAGCGCTGCAAATCATCCACAAAGAGCTGGATTTGACAATGGCGTTTTGCGGCCGCACCCGAATCGACCAGGTGGACAAAAGCATTTTGCTGCCGGGCACGTACCCCACCTGACGACGCCGAACGGGTGGTGCTAGCATCCACTGATGTTGAAAAGTTCAACAACGGAGGTTTGATGGCGACCGTCAATTTCAGTGTGCCTGATGAGGTCAAGGCGGCTTTCAACAGCGCTTTTGCGGGGCAAAACAAGTCGGCGGTCATCGCCGGACTGATGCGTGAGGCGGTTGAGCGCAGCCAGCGCCAGCAGCGCAGCCGCTCGGCCATCGGCCGCATTCTTGACCGCCGGGCCGACGCGCCGCTGCAAGCATCTGCTGCGCTGGACGCTTCGCGGCGCGAAGGACGGCCGTGAGAGTGGCATGACGGCGCCATGAAGCGCGTGGTGGTCGATGCCAGCGTGGCATTGAAATGGTTTTTTCGCCTGCGCGACGGCGAACAGGATGTCGCCGCCGCACTGCGCTTGCTGCAGGGCGTCTCTGACAACCAGGTGGCGTTGCTGCAACCGCCGCATTTCATCGCCGAGGTGGCGGCGGTGCTGGCCCGGCAATGGCCATCCATGGCGCTTGCCAGCCTGAATGATTTGCTCGACCTTGAGATGCTGGTGGTCGAAAGCGCGGCCATCTACGCCCGCGCCGTGGATTTGGCCAGCCGTCACGGCCACCACCTGTTTGACACGCTGTACCACGCCGTGGCGCTGGAACTGGGCAATGCGCTGCTGATCACCGCCGACGCGCGCTATGCGCGCAAGGCCCGCAGTGAGGGCGGCATCGTGCTGCTGGCCGATTTCGATTTCAATGCGCTTCGGGGTTGACCTGCCCGTGCCAGCTACAACTGCCGCGCCTCAAACGTGTTGCAGTCGGCCATGCGCCCCGCGCCCAGGCCGCGCTTGAACCAGCCCACCCGCTGCGCGCTGCTGCCGTGGGTAAAGCTCTCGGGCCGCAGCGTGCCGCCGGCCTGGCGTTGCAGCGCGTCGTCGCCGATCTGCGAAGCCGCATTCAGCCCCGCCTCGATATCGCCCTGCTCCAGCACCTGGCGGCTGCGCTGGGCGTGGAAGGCCCAGACGCCGGCCAGACAATCTGCCTGCAACTCCAGCCGCACCGACAGCGCGTTCATGCGCGCCTCGGGTATCTTGCCGCGCTGGGCGTCCAGTTTGGCGCTGATGCCGAGCAGGTTTTGCACATGGTGGCCCACCTCGTGGGCGATGACATAAGCCTGGGCAAAATCACCCGGCGCGCCCAGCCGGGTGCGCAGGGTGTCGTAAAACGCCAGATCGATGTACACCTTCTGGTCACCCGGGCAGTAAAACGGCCCCATCGCTGATTCACCCCGGCCGCAGGCGGTGGGCGTGGCGCCGCGAAACAGCACCAGCCTGGGTTCTTGGTAGGTGTTGCCCTGGGCCTTGAATTGCTCTCGCCACACGTCTTCGGTGTCGGCCAGCACGGTGGCCACAAACGCCGCCTGTCGGTCATTGGCCGGCGGGCGGGCGGCCGGTGCGGCGGGTGCGGTTCTGGCGCTGGGCGCCGGGCCACCGCCGCTGCCGTCCAGCAAGCCCAGCACGGTCAGCGGGTTGATGCCGAAAATCCAGCCCGCCACCAGCGCGATGGCCACCGAGCCCAGGCCGATGCTGCGGCCACCCAGGCCGAAGCCGCCACCGCCACCGCCACCGCCACCGCCACCGCCACCGCCACCCTCGTCGCGCCGGTCTTCCACGTTGTCGCTCTGGCGCTGGTCTTCCCATTTCATGCTGTTCTCCGGTGCGCCGGGTTGTCGGTGGCGTCAGGCTTTTGCCAAGGTCACGACTTGGGCAAGGTCAGGCCTTTGGCAACGTCAGGCCTTTGGCAAGGTCACGCCGCGCTGGCCCTGGTATTTGCCGCCGCGGTCTTTGTAGCTGGTCTCGCAGACCTCATCGCTCTCAAAGAACAGCACCTGGGCGCAGCCCTCGCCGGCATAGATGCGGGCCGGCAGCGGCGTGGTGTTGCTGAACTCGAGCGTCACAAAACCTTCCCACTCGGGCTCAAACGGCGTGACGTTGACGATGATGCCGCAGCGGGCGTAGGTGCTTTTGCCCAGGCAGATGGTCAACACATTGCGCGGGATGCGAAAGTATTCCATCGTGCGCGCCAGCGCAAAGCTGTTCGGCGGGATGGTGCAGACATCGGCCTCGATATCGACAAAGCTGCGCTCGTCAAAGTTTTTCGGGTCGACCACGGTGGAGTAGACGTTGGTGAAGACCTTGAACTCGCGTGCACAGCGCACGTCATAGCCATAGCTGCTGGTGCCGTAGCTGACGATTTTTTGCCCGTCGGCCGATTGCCGCACCTGGCCCGGCTCAAACGGCTCGATCATGCCGGTCTCGGCCGCCATGCGGCGTATCCACTTGTCGCTCTTGATGGTCATCGCACGGCCCCCGATCTGCGCCGGATTCTAGGAGGCTGTCGGGCTTTGGATCGGGCCCGCGTTGGGGCGATTTTCGGCGCTGGGCATCGCTGCAGGATGACCCGCAGCGACGCCGCTCGACGCGCAAGTGGCCGGGCTGTGCCACCCGACATCCCCGCCCGCAGGGCTGCCCGCGCCACGGGGTGAGCGGCCCGGCGCTCAGGGCGCGCTGATCAGGGCTCGCCGATCAGGGCCGAATCGTTTGCCGACAACACCGCTGTCTGGCCCGATTCACTGAGCACCACGCCCTCGCTCAGCACCACGCCCTCGCTCAGTACCACGCCCTCACTGAGCACCACCCCCTCGCTCAACACCACGCCCTCGCTGAGCACCACACCTTCGCTCAGCACCACACCCTCACTCAGCACCACGCCGCTGCCCAGCACCGTGCCGCCGCCCGATGCCAGCCAGGCGCTGAGCGTGGCGCTGGGGATGAAGATGCCAGTCGAGCCGATGGACGAGCTGGCGCCCACCAGCGCGCTGGCGCGCAGCACGCCGCCGGTCAGCAACAACTGGTTGGCCGCAGGTGCCCAGGTGATCAACTTGACGAAGGTATTGGCCGGCACGCCGGCAGCAGCCGGCCAGTAGCTCACGGTGTGGCGGCGCGCCACATCACGCGCCCACACCAGGCGGTGGTCATAGACCGGCTGGAACTGGGTGAACAGCGCGCTGCCGCTGACGATCTGGTTGCCGCCGGCGTAGACGATGCGGCTCCAGTTGAAGGTCTGGCCGTTGATCGTTGACGTGGCCAGCGGTAGCGTCTTGCCCGGGGCCAGCAGGTTGGCGCCAGCGGCGATGGTGCCGGCCTCAACTGCGCTGTTGATATCGGTGCGCAGCACCCGCGCCAGCCTCACCGCACCGTCGATGTTGAGCAGCCCCGCGCCCTGCTGCAACAGGTTGGCATTGGGCAGCGCTTGCGCTGAATACTGCAGGATCGCCTTGATCAACGGCGGCGTCAGGCCCGGGTTGGCTTGCAGCATCAGCGCCACCGCGCCACTGACCACCGGCGCGGCCACTGAGGTGCCGCTGAGCATCATCAGCGCCAGTTTGCCATTCTGACTCGCCCCGCCTTGCTCCCTCATCAGCGCCGGGTAGGTCACCGCCAGGTAGTTGAAGGATCCGCCCGCGCCGGCCTTGTTGGACGCCAGTGCACCGACGATCTTGTTGCCCGGCGCCACCAGGTCGGGCTTGAGCAAGTTGTCGGTCTGGCGCACACCGTTGCTGTCCAGATAGCCACCCCGGGTGGGGCCACGAGAGCTGAACAGGTTGACGGTGTCGTCATTGCGCGGCGTCGTGCCCTTGGTATTGGCCGAGCCGACGGTGATCACCGACGGTTCGTGGCCCGGCGAGCCGATGCTGCCGTAGCGCGGCGCACCGTTGGCGGCCTGGCCGAAGTTGCCGGCCGCCACCACCACGGTGATGCCCGCCGCCACCGCGCTGCGGGCCGCGCGTGCAAGCGGGTCGGTCTGCCAGCTTTCGGTGGAGTCGGCCGCCAGGCTCAGGTTCATCACCCGGATGTTGTATTCCCTGGCGTGGTAAATCACCCAGTCGATGGCGGCGATGACGTCGCTCATCTGGCCGTAGCCGTTGGCGTCCAGCACCTTGACGTCGTAGAGCATGGCATTGGGCGCGATGCCGGTGGCATCGTTGGCCTGGTGGTAACCGCGGCCGGCGGCCACGCTGGCCACATGGGTGCCATGGCCGTAGCGGTCGGGCCGGCGGACGGCCCGCGAGTTGATCTTGTCCTCGTAGTTGGCCATCGACGGGCTGCCCGGGTAGAGCGCGGCCGAGGCGTCCACACCCGCCGTCCAATCCTTGACGCCGAGGGCCGCCGCATCACCGACCTTCAGGAAATCGACGGCCGCCTTCACGCGGGGGGTCGTGCCGTCCAGGCCCAGCAGATTGCTGTGGGTCTCCTCGATGCCCGAGTCGAGCACCGCGATGCCCACACCGCTGCCGTCCAGGCCGCTGTAGGTGGTGGCGTTGCTGTAGCTGCGCACATTGCTGCCCAAGCTGCCAGTGGCGTACTCCAGCGCGCTGGCGGTGCGCGCGGTCAGCCGATTTGGCGACACCCCCTGCACATCGCTGCGCGCCGCGATGGCCGCCACCTGGTTGGCCGGCAGCATGGCCGACAGCGCGGTCACCGAGATATAGCGGAAGTAGACCGCGCCGCCCCGGGCGATCACATCGCTGCGCAGCGCCACCAGGTCGAGGTCGCTGCTGTTGGCGACGATCAGCACCTTGACCATGCGCTGGCCATTGACATCCTTGGCCCAGCTGATCTTGGGCGTGGCGCTGGCATTGAGCACCTGCTGCAGGTCGGTGGCAATCGGGCCGGCGGCCTGCGCGCTGTGCAGGCCGGCCAGGCCAAACAGCAGCGCCGCTGCGGCTGTGGCCCGCGCCAATGGGCGGCGGGCCGGGTGCGTTTCGAGCAGGATGATGAAGTTGGAGAGGGCTGCCAAGGGGTGGACTCCGGTGAGGATGGCTTGCCGGGCCTTGATGTCAGGCCTGCCCCTTTGAACCAGGGGTTGACAAGGCGGCATTTGATAAAACTGATTGTGCGACTGCGCCGCCGTGCAGGCCAGTTGGCGGCCCGCAGAAGGGCCGTCAAAGCGGTGCAATTGCGCGCTTTGGCGTTGGCGCGCTTTGGATCGCCAGCCTTGGCGCAGCGCGGCGCAGGCTACTTCATCCTCACCCAGCGCAGCTCCACCACGTCATTGGGCCACTGCGCCAATTGCACGCTGCGGGCCATCGCCCAGTTCAGCTTGCGGCGGTACAGCGAGATGTAGGGCAGGTCGTCCTGGATCAGGCGCAGCGCCACGCCGATGCGGGCGCGCCGCTTGGTGAGATCGGGCTCGGTGCGCACCGCGTCGATCAGCGCGTCGAGTTGCGGGTTGCTGTAGCGCCCGGCGTTGAAGGTGCCCGCGCCCTGCGGGTCGAAGCTGCGGAACAGGGCGTTCAGCGTGCTCCAGGCGTCGGTGGTGGGGGCCCAGCCGTATTCAATGAAGCTGGCGGTGGCCTGGCTCAGCTTGGGGAAGAACTGGTTGGTGGCCGAGCTGCGCAGCGTGGTGCGGATGCCCACCTGGGTGAGCATCGCGGTGGCCGCCTGGCACACCCCCTCGCGCCAGGCCACGTTGACGCAATCCAGCGTCACGCCAAAGCCCTGCGGGTAGCCGGCCTCGGCCAGCAGCGCGCGGGCCTTGGCCGGATCAAAGGGCAGGCGGCGGTCCAGCTCGGGCAGGTGGCCGTCGACCAATGGCGAGATGAACGACCCGGTGGGCGTGCCTTGGCCGCGCAGCACCTGCTGCACGATCAGGTCGATGT
>JANLOP010000358.1:0-21813 GCA_031366635.1 Betaproteobacteria bacterium
CAAAGAGATGGTGATGCCGGGCGACAACGTGAGCATCACGGTCAAGCTGATCAACCCGATCGCGATGGAAGAGGGCTTGCGCTTCGCCATCCGTGAGGGCGGGCGCACGGTCGGTGCCGGTGTGGTGGCCAAAATCATTGCCTAACCCTTGCACGGCCAGCTGGCCCCGGGTGCTGCACCTGGGCCGGCTTCATTGCTCTTTTTCAAGGACACGTCATGCAAAAGCAAAAGATTCGCATCCGCCTGAAGGCGTTTGACTACAAATTGATCGACCAGTCGGCGCTCGAAATCGTCGAGACGGCCAAGCGCACTGGCGCCATCGTGCGCGGCCCTGTGCCGCTGCCCACGCGCATGCAGCGTTTTGACATCCTGCGTTCACCGCACGTCAACAAAACCTCGCGCGACCAGTTTGAGATCCGCACCCACCAGCGTCTGATGGACATTGTTGACCCCACCGACAAGACCGTTGATGCGCTGATGAAGCTCGATCTGCCGGCCGGTGTGGACGTCGAAATCAAGCTGCAGTGACCCGGCAGGCTTGCGGGGCAACCCGCAAGCAGGCTACAATCGTAGGCTGCGCGTGGCGTGCATGTTTTGGTAGCGTCAGGCTGAATTGAAGAGAAGAGCGCTAAAAAGCGCTCGAAGGCTGGGTGCAGTGCCTCCGACACTTCGCCCAGCACTTCGAACCCAAAGTCATCCCCGGCCAATCGATGTCGGGAATCAGAAACAAAGGCCTCTTCCACGCAGGTGGATCGGGGGCTGGAGAAAAGCCATGACGACAGCCGCTGCTGGCTATCGCCTCGGTTTGCTGGGCCGCAAGGTCGGCATGATGAGAATCTTCACGGACGATGGCGACGCCATCCCCGTCACGGTGCTCGATGTGTCGAACAACCGCGTCACCCAGGTCAAGACCGAGCAGACCGACGGCTACAACGCCCTTCAAGTGGCGTTTGGTTCACGCAAAGCCTCGCGTGTGAGCAAGCCCGAAGCCGGACACCTTGCCAAGGCAGGGGTTGAATCCGGTGAAATCATGCAAGAGTTCCGCGTGCCGGCCGATGTGGTCGGTCAGTACGTGCCGGGCGCTACCGTGCCCGTGACCTTGTTTGCCGTGGGCCAACTGGTGGATGTGCAAGGCACGTCCATCGGCAAGGGCTTCACCGGCACCATCAAGCGCCACCACTTCAAGTCGCAGCGCGCGTCGCACGGCAACAGCCGGTCGCACAACGTGCCGGGCTCGATTTCGATGGCGCAGGATCCGGGCCGGGTATTCCCAGGCAAGAAGATGTCGGGCCACCTGGGTGATGACACCGTCACCACGCAGAACCTGAACATCGTGCGCATCGACGAAGCCCGCCAGTTGTTGCTGGTGCGTGGCGCGGTGCCGGGTTGCGCGAGTGGCTTCATCACCGTGCGCCCCGCCATCAAGGTCAAGGCCAAGAAAGGAGCTCAGTGATGCAGCTCGAGCTCCTGAACGATCAAGGCCAGGCCACTTCAAAGTTTGACGCGCCCGACACGGTTTTTGCGCGTGACTACAACGAAGCCCTGGTGCACCAGGTTGTGGTGGCCTATCAGGCCAATGCCCGCCAAGGCACCCGCGCCCAGAAAAACCGCGAGGCGGTGCACCACAGCACCAAGAAGCCGTGGCGCCAAAAAGGCACGGGCCGCGCCCGCGCCGGCTCTACCTCGTCACCGTTGTGGCGCGGCGGTGGTCGCACCTTCCCGAACAGCCCAGACGAGAACTTCTCGCACAAGGTCAACAAGAAGATGTACCGCGCCGGCATGGCGGCGATCCTGTCGCAACTGGCGCGTGACGGCCGCTTGTCGGTGATCGACTCGATCAGTATCGAGGCGCCCAAGACCAAACTGCTGGCCGCCAAATTCAAGGCGATGGGCCTGGCGTCGGTGTTGGTGATTGCCGACGTGGTGGATGACAACCTGGCGCTGGCCTCGCGCAACCTGCCCAATGTGCTGGTGATCGAGCCGCGCTACGCCGATCCGCTGTCGCTCGTCTTCTACAAGAAGGTGCTGGTGACCAAGGCGGCTATCGAGCAGCTCAAGGAGATGTTCGCATGAGCCACGGTGCAATGAATCTCAAGTACACCGAGTCGCGTCTGGCCCAGGTGCTGGTCGCGCCCATCGTGTCTGAAAAAGCCACCAGCGTGGCCGAGAAGCACAACCAGGTGCTGTTCAAGGTGCTGCGCGATGCCACCAAGCCCGAGATCAAAGCCGCCGTTGAACTGCTGTTCAAGGTCGAGGTGCTGGCGGTGAACATCGCCAACCAGAAGGGCAAGGCCAAGCGCTTCGGCGGCCGCATCGGCCGGCGCGATCACGCCAAAAAGGCGTACGTGTCGCTCAAGCCGGGTCAAGAGCTCAACTTCACCGGGGAGGCCGCGTAAATCATGGCCGTCGTCAAAGTCAAACCCACTTCACCCGGCCGCCGTGCTGTGGTCAAGGTGGTGCACAAGCACCTGCACAAAGGCGCGCCCGAGGCATCGCTGCTTGAGCCGCAAAAGCAGAATTCTGGCCGCAACAACAACGGCCACATCACGGTCCGCCACAAGGGCGGTGGTCACAAGCACCACTACCGCGTGGTCGATTTTGTGCGCAACAAGGACGGCATTCCGGCCAAGGTTGAGCGCATCGAATACGACCCGAACCGCACCGCGCACATTGCGCTGGTCTGCTACGCCGACGGTGAGCGCCGCTACATCATTGCCCCGCGCAATCTTGAGGTGGGTGCCAAGCTGCTGAGCGGCGCCGAGGCGCCGATCAAGGCCGGCAATACGCTGCCGATCCGCAACATCCCGGTGGGCTCGACGATCCATTGCGTTGAGATGCTGCCCGGCAAGGGGGCGCAAATCGCACGCTCGGCCGGCACGTCGGTGACGTTGATGGCGCGTGAAGGCACTTATGCCCAGGTCCGCCTGCGCTCGGGTGAAGTCCGCAAGATCCACATCGATTGCCGGGCCACGATTGGCGAAGTGTCGAATGAAGAACACAACCTGCGCCAGTACGGCAAGGCCGGCGCCATCCGATGGAAGGGCATTCGCCCGACGGTGCGCGGTGTGGCGATGAACCCGGTGGACCACCCGCACGGCGGCGGCGAAGGCCGCACCGGCGAGGGCCAGGCCCAGGTGTCACCGTGGAACACGCTGACCAAGGGCTACCGCACTCGCAGCAACAAGCGCACACAAAGCATGATCGTGTCGCGGCGCAAGAAGTAAGGGTCGAACATGGCACGCTCACTCAAAAAGGGTCCCTTCGTGGACCACCACCTTCAGGCCAAGGCTGAAAAAGCCGTGGCCAACAAGGACAAGAAGCCGATCAAGACCTGGTCCCGTCGCTCGACGATCCTGCCTGATTTCATCGGCTTGACGATTGCCGTGCACAACGGCAAACAGCACATCCCCGTCTATGTGAGCGACCAGATGGTCGGCCACAAGCTCGGTGAGTTCGCCATGACCCGCAATTTCAAGGGTCACCCGGCGGACAAAAAGGCCAAGAGGTAAGCCACGATGGAAACCAAAGCAATCGTGCGTGGTGTTCGCCTGTCGGCCGACAAGGGTCGGCTGGTGGCCGACCTGGTGCGCGGCAAAAAGGTGGACCAGGCGCTCAACATCCTGGCGTTCACCCAGAAAAAGGCCGCCGGCATCGTCAAGAAGGCGCTCGAGTCGGCCATCGCCAACGCCGAGCACAACGACGGCGCTGACATCGACGAACTCAAGATCACGTCGATCTACATTGAGCAGGGCGCCACGCTCAAGCGCTTCTCGGCTCGCGCCAAGGGCCGTGGCAACCGCATCAGCAAACCCACCTGTCACATCTTTGTGACGGTTGGCAACTGACAGGCTGAGGGAAGACTATGGGACAAAAAATCCATCCGACCGGCTTCCGCCTGTCGGTTACCCGTGCCTGGGCCTCGCGTTGGTACGCCTCGCGGCGCAACTTTGCCGGCATGCTGGCTGAGGATCTTGATGTGCGCGAGTACCTCAAGAAAAAGCTCAAGAACGCGGCGGTGTCGCGGGTGCTGATCGAGCGTCCCGCCAAGAACGCCCGCATCACCATTTTCTCGGCGCGTCCGGGCGTGGTGATCGGCAAAAAGGGTGAGGACATCGAGAACCTCAAAGCCGAACTGACACGCCGCCTCGGCGTGCCGGTGGCTGTGAACATCGAAGAAGTGCGCAAGCCCGAAATCGATGCCCAGTTGATCGCCGACTCGATCACCCAGCAGCTTGAAAAACGCATCATGTTCCGCCGCGCGATGAAGCGTGCGATGCAGAACGCGATGCGTCTGGGCGCCCAGGGCATCAAAATCATGTCGTCGGGCCGGCTGAACGGGATCGAGATCGCCCGTTGCGAGTGGTACCGCGAAGGCCGCGTGCCGCTGCACACCCTGCGTGCCGACATCGATTACGGCTTCTCTGAGGCCAAGACCACCTACGGCATTATCGGTTGCAAGGTCTGGGTTTATCGCGGTGACCATCTCGGTCGCGGTGATGCACCCGGCAGCGCCCGGCCTGAAGGCCAGGACGATGACCGTCGGCCCCGCCGCGGCCCGCGTCCCGGTGGCCCGGGCGGCCCTGGTGCGCCAGGCGGTCCGGACCGCCGGGGCCCGCGCCCCGGGTCGGACCGCGCACCGCGCAGCGATGCAGCACCGTCTGACAGCAAGCCCGCCGAAGGCGCGCTGGGCCCAGATGGCCGTCCGGCCGCCAAGCGTGTGCGCAAAGCGCCCACGCCGGGCACTGGCGCGACTTAAGGAGTTAACAACATGCTGCAACCAGCACGTCGCAAATTCCGCAAGGAACAAAAAGGCCGCAACACCGGCGTCGCCACCCGTGGTGCGAATGTGTCGTTTGGTGAATTCGGCTTGAAGGCCACCGAGCGCGGCCGCATCACGGCGCGTCAGATCGAAGCCGCTCGCCGTGCCATCTCGCGCCACATCAAGCGTGGTGGCCGAATCTTCATCCGCATCTTCCCGGACAAGCCGATCTCGCAAAAGCCCGCTGAAGTGCGCATGGGCAATGGCAAGGGCAACCCCGAGTACTACGTGGCCGAGATCGTGCCTGGCAAGGTGCTGTATGAGCTGAACGGCGTGCCGGAAGCGCTGGCCCGCGAGGCGTTCACGCTCGCGGCCGCCAAGCTGCCGCTGCGCTGCACGTTCGTCACACGCCAAATCGGCGCATGAACTCAGAGCAAATCATGAGCAAAACATCTGATCTCCGCGCCAAGGACGTGCCGGGCCTCGAAAAAGAGGTGACCGATCTCTTGAAGGCCCATTTCGGTCTGCGCATGCAGAAGGCCACGCAACAGTTGACCAACCACAACACGCTGGGCACCACCCGCCGTGACATCGCCCGGGCCAAAACCATCCTGGCCGAAAAGAAGAAGGGAGCCGCCAAATGAGCGAAGCCCAGGTTCAAACCGCTGCTGTTGCGCCAGTTGCCGCAGCGGTGGTTGCCGTGGCCGTGAAGAACACCCGCACCCTCGTCGGCCGGGTGGTCAGCGACAAGCGCAGCAAGACGGTGACCGTGCTGGTTGAGCGCCGCGTCACACATGAGTTGTACGGAAAAATCGTCGGCCGCTCACGCAAATACCAGGCGCATGACGAAAAGGGCGAGTACCACACCGGTGACACGGTCGAGATCGCCGAAGGCCGGCCGATCAGCAAGACCAAATCATGGGTGGTGACCAAGCTGCTGCAAAAGGCCGGGCTGGTTTAAACCGCAGGTCGGTGCGGGCTTCTGGCCTGGCACCGGCCCGGCAACGGTCGACGCGCTCGATACTGGCGGCGGGCCGTTTTTGTAGGCTGCCCCGACCGCTCACTCCGTCAAGTCATCCAGGAAATTCAGCATGATCAAACCAGGCGACAAACTGCCGGCCGGCAGTCTCAATGAATATGTCGAAATTGAAGGCAATGGCTGTGCCATTGGCCCCAATAGTTTTGATATTGCGGCCGCCACCAGCGGCAAGAAGGTGGCACTTTTCGCAGTGCCGGGCGCTTACACGCCCACCTGTTCAGTCAAGCATGTGCCGGGCTATGTCGAAAATGCCGTTGCGCTGAAGGCAGCCGGCATTGACGAGATTTGGTGTGTGTCGGTGAACGATGCATTTGTGATGGGCGCCTGGGGACGTGAGCAGCAGACCGGTGGCAAGGTGCGCATGTTGGCTGACGGCAGCGCTGAGTTTGCCAGGGCCACCGGCCTGACGCTGGACTTGACGACCCGGGGCATGGGCTTGCGCAGCAACCGCTATTCGATGTTGGTGGTCGATGGCGTGGTCAAGACGCTCAACGTCGAAGGCCCGGGCAAGTTTGAAGTCAGCGACGCTGACACGATGTTGCGCCAGGCCAAAGAACTGCTAGGCTGATCAAATCTTGAGGGCATTGCCGGCCCGGTGCTTGACATGGCCTGCAACAAGCAAGCATAATCTAAGGCTTCGCCGGAAAAAGCTTTCAGCGCTCGCTGGAAGCCGTCAACCGGATTCGCCAAATATTCCGCCCAAACAGACATGCCAGGTTTGAAAAAACCAAGCGTGGATGACGGGCCCAAGACTACCCGACTTGATTTGTCGCGCCACCGGCGCAGCACGCAAGACGGGACAAGTTGGGGACACACACATGATCCAAATGCAATCGCGGCTTGAGGTCGCTGACAACACCGGTGCCAAGTCGGTCCAGTGCATCAAGGTGCTGGGCGGCTCACGTCGCCGTTACGCGGGCATTGGCGACATCATCAAGGTGTCGATCAAAGAGGCGGCACCTCGTGGTCGCGTCAAAAAAGGCGAGGTCTACAGCGCTGTGGTGGTTCGCACTGCCAAGGGCGTGCGTCGCCAGGATGGTTCGCTGGTGAAGTTTGACAGCAACGCCGCCGTGCTGCTCAACGCCAAGCTGGAGCCGATCGGCACGCGCATCTTCGGGCCGGTCACACGCGAGTTGCGCACCGAGCGTTTCATGAAGATCGTGTCGCTGGCACCTGAGGTGCTTTGAGCCCATCGCCGCGCTTCGGCCAAAGGATTGATTAGCCATGAACAAGATTCGCAAAGGCGACCAGGTCATTGTTTTGACCGGTCGTGACAAGGGCAAACGGGGCGCCGTGTCGCTGCGTGTGGATGACGAGCGCGTCATCGTCGAGGGTATCAACATGGTGAAAAAACATGTCAAGCCCAACCCGATGAAGGGCACGACAGGCGGTGTCATTGACAAGACAATGCCGATTCACCAATCCAATATCGCGATTTACAACGCCGCGACGGGCAAAGGTGATCGGGTGGGCGCCAAGATTCTTGCTGACGGCAAGAAGGTTCGTGTCTTCAAGTCCAGCGGCGCAGAGATCAAGGCTTGATCGGCGCCTCACGCCAAGCATATCGGGAACCAACATGGCACGTCTGCAACAGTTTTATCGCGAAAAGGTCGTCCCCGACCTGGTGGCGAAGTTTGGCTACAAATCGGCAATGCAAGTGCCGCGCCTGAGCAAAATCACCCTCAATATGGGTGTGAGCGAAGCAGTGGCTGACAAAAAAGTCATGGATCACGCGGTCAACGACCTGACGAAGATTGCCGGCCAGAAGCCGGTGGTTACCAAATCACGCAAGCCGATTGCCGGCTTCAAGATTCGTGAAAACCTGGCCATTGGCTGCATGGTTACTTTGCGCGGCGTGCAGATGTACGAGTTTCTGGACCGGTTTGTCACCATCGCGCTGCCGCGGGTACGTGACTTTCGGGGTATTTCTGGCCGGTCGTTCGACGGCCGCGGCAATTACAACGTCGGCGTCAAAGAGCAGATCATCTTCCCCGAAATCGAGTACGACAAGATCGATGCGATTCGCGGCATGAACATCAGCTTCACCACCACCGCGCAATCCGATGACGAATGCAAGGCGCTGCTGGCGGCCTTCAAATTCCCGTTCAAGAACTGAGGTGATCTGTGGCAAAACTTTCGCTCATCCAGCGTGAAGAAAAGCGCGAGAAACTCGTCGCCAAGTTCGCCAAGAAGTATGCGGAATTGAAGGCAATCTCCAACGACGCCAAAAAGTCGGACGAAGAGCGCTACCTGGCGCGCCTGGAGCTGCAAAAGCTGCCGCGCAATGCCAACCCAACCCGTCTGCGCAACCGTTGCGGCTTGACCGGGCGCCCGCGTGGCACCTTCCGCACTTTCGGCCTCGGCCGCAGCAAGATCCGTGAGCACGCCTTCAAAGGCGAGATTCCCGGTGTGACCAAGGCCAGCTGGTAAGCGGCACAGGAGAATTCACAATGAGCATGAGTGATCCCATCGCCGACATGCTGACGCGCATTCGCAATGCGCAGTTGGTGCAGAAGAAGCTGGTTTTGATGCCTTCTTCCAAAGTCAAGGTTGCGATAGCCCAGGTCTTGAAAGACGAGGGTTATATCGACGGTTTCCAGGTCAAGACCGAGGGCGCCAAAAGCGAACTCGAAGTGGCGCTGAAGTATTACGCCGGCAAACCGGTGATCGAGCGCATTGAGCGTGTCAGCCGGCCGGGCCTGCGGGTCTACAAGGGCCGTGACGCCATTCCGCAGGTGATGAACGGTTTGGGGGTGGCGATTGTCACCACCCCCCAGGGCGTGATGACCGACCGTAAAGCCCGCCAGGCCGGTGTCGGTGGCGAAGTGCTTTGCTACGTGGCCTGACCGGCGAAGGAGAAAGCAATGTCCCGCGTTGGAAAGATGCCAATCACCGTCCCGCAAGGGGTGGACGTGCAGATCGCCGCCGATCAGATCACCATCAAGGGCGCCAATGGCACCCTGGTGCGTGCTGTGAATGCGCTGGTCAAGATCGAGAAAGACGGTGCCACCATCAAGCTGGCCCCGGCCAATGACAGCACCGAGGCCAATGCCATGAGCGGCACGATGCGTGCGCTGCTCAACAACATGGTCAACGGTGTGAGCAAGGGCTTCGAGAAGAAGCTCACCCTCGTCGGCGTGGGCTTTCGGGCCCAGGCGGCGGGCAGCAAGCTGAATCTGCAAATCGGCTTCTCGCATCCGGTGGTCAAAGACATGCCGGCCGGTGTCACGGTGGCCTGTGCCACCCAGACCGAGATCCTGATCAAGGGTGCAGACCGTCAAGTCGTCGGCCAGGTGGCGGCTGAAGTTCGCGCCATCCGTCCGCCTGAGCCCTACAAGGGCAAGGGGATCCGCTACGCCGATGAGCGCGTGGTGCTGAAGGAAACGAAGAAGAAGTAAGGAGCAACAAAAATGCTGACCAAGAAAGAACAGCGCCTGCGTCGCTCCCGCCAGACCCGCATCCGCATCGCCAACCAGGGCGCGGTGCGTTTGTCGGTGTTCCGCTCCAACCTGCACATCTACGCCAATGTCATCTCTGACGATGGGCAACGGGTGTTGGCGTCGGCGTCGACGGCCGAAAAGGAAGTCCGTGAGTTAATCGGCAAAGACAAAGGCGGCAATGTGGCTGCCGCGTCGGCGGTGGGCAAGCGCGTGGCCGAGCGAGCGATTGCAGCCGGTGTGAGCAAGGTGGCTTTTGACCGCTCTGGTTTTGCATACCACGGCCGCGTCAAGGCGCTGGCTGAGGCTGCTCGCGAAGCCGGCTTGCAGTTCTAAGCCCCGCGCTCGCAAAAAGTACAGGAATAAGCAATATGGCAAAGTTTCAACCCCGCGCCCAGACCGAAGCCAATGAGGACGGTCTGAAAGAAAAGATGATCGCGGTCAATCGCGTCACCAAGGTGGTCAAGGGCGGCCGCACACTGAGTTTTGCAGCGCTCACCGTGGTGGGCGATGGCGATGGCCGCATCGGCATGGGCAAGGGCAAGGCCAAAGAGGTGCCGGTGTCGGTGCAAAAGGCCATGGACGACGCCCGCCGCGGCCTGTTCAAGGTGCAGTTGCGCAATGGCACGGTGCACCACAATGTGCGCGGTGAGCATGGCGCGGCCAAAGTGCTGCTGGCGCCTGCGCCCCCCGGCACAGGCATCATTGCCGGTGGCCCGATGCGGGCGGTGTTTGAGGTGATGGGTGTCACTGACATCGTTGCCAAGAGCCTGGGCTCAAGCAACCCGTACAACATGGTGCGCGCCACGCTGGACGCGCTCAGGCGCTCCACCACCGCCGCTGAAGTGGCGGCCAAGCGCGGCAAATCGGTCGAAGAAATCTTCGGCTGATCTGGCTGCGACGTCACTGAGAGTCTCGGAGAACCCCATGTCGGACACGATTCAAGAAAAGAAGACCCTCAAGGTCAAGCTCGTTAAAAGCCCCATCGGCTGCAAAGCCACGCACCGCGCCACCGTGCGGGGTTTGGGTTTGCGGGGTGTGAACAGCGAGCGCGTGCTCGAAGACACCCCCGCCGTGCGCGGCATGATCAACAAGATCGCCTACCTGGTCGCGGTGCTGTAAAGCGCCCACCGGCTACGCAAGGACAGTCAACATGCAACTCAACACCATCAAGCCGGCCACCGGTTCAAAGCATGCAAAGCGGCGTGTTGGCCGTGGCATCGGCTCGGGCCTGGGCAAAACGGCTGGCCGTGGCCACAAGGGCCAAAAATCACGCGCTGGTGGTTATCACAAGGTGGGCTTTGAAGGCGGCCAGATGCCGCTGCAACGGCGCTTGCCCAAGCGCGGTTTCAAGTCAGTCACCTTGAAATACAACGGCCAGATCAGCCTGACCGATCTGCAATTGCTTGACCAGGACGAAGTGGATCTGGTGATGCTCAAGGCCGCGCGCCTGGTGGGCCAGATGATCAAGCATGTCAAGGTCATCAAGACCGGCGAGCTGTCGCGCAAGGTGACGCTCAAGGGCATTGCCGCAACGGCAGGTGCCAAGGCGGCCATCGAGGCTGCTGGCGGCGCGCTGGCCTGATTCAAGACGGCAAAGGTCATTCGTTTTGGCAACTTCAGCAAACCAGTTGGCCAAGAGTGGCAAGTTTGGCGATTTGCGTCGCCGGCTTGTATTCTTGCTGATGGCGTTGGTGGTTTACCGGCTGGGTGCACACATCCCCGTGCCCGGTATCGACCCCAACCAATTGCAGCAACTCTTCAAAGGCCAGCAGGGCGGCATCCTTAATTTGTTCAATATGTTCTCGGGCGGCGCCTTGCAGCGTTTCACGGTGTTCGCGTTGGGCATCATGCCGTACATCTCGGCGTCGATCATCATGCAGTTGATGACCTATGTGGTGCCGACGCTCGAATCGTTGAAAAAAGAAGGTGAATCAGGCCGCCGCAAGATCACGCAATACACCCGCTACGGCACCCTCGGCTTGGCGCTGTTTCAAAGCCTGGGTATTGCGCTGGCGCTTGAGGGTTCGTCTGGCCTGGTGATCCACCCGGGCTTTGGATTCCGCATGACGACGGTGGTGAGTTTGACCGCCGGCACGATGTTCTTGATGTGGCTGGGTGAGCAGATCACCGAGCGCGGATTGGGCAACGGCATTTCGATCTTGATCTTCGGCGGTATTGCGGCTGGCCTGCCGGGCGCCATTGGCGGCTTGTTTGAGCTGATCCGCACCGGTGCAATGAGCATCGTGGCGGCGATACTCATCATTGGCGTGATTATTTTTGTCACTTTTGCCGTGGTATTTGTTGAGCGCGGCCAGCGCAAGATACTGGTCAATTATGCCAAGCGCCAAGTGGGCAACAAAGTGTATGGCGGGCAATCGTCACATTTGCCGCTCAAGCTCAATATGTCGGGTGTCATCCCGCCCATTTTTGCGTCGTCGATCATCCTGTTGCCAGCCACCGTGGTGGGCTGGTTTGCAACCGGTGAAGGCATGCGTTGG
Organism: Betaproteobacteria bacterium; assembly: GCA_031366635.1. Lineage (GTDB taxonomy): Bacteria > Pseudomonadota > Gammaproteobacteria > Burkholderiales > Burkholderiaceae_C > Pseudaquabacterium. The sequence goes on from JANLOP010000358.1 coordinate 11,737, forward strand.
TTGAAGGATATTTCGTCCGCGCTGTCGCCAGGCCAGCCGATTTATGTGCTGCTGTATGCGGCAATGATTATTTTCTTTTGCTTTTTCTACACGGCGCTGGTCTTCAACAGCCGCGAGACGGCGGACAACCTGAAGAAGAGCGGTGCTTTCATCCCCGGCATTCGGCCGGGTGAGCAGACCGCCAAGCACATTGACAAGATTTTGTCCCGACTGACGCTGGCCGGCGCGATCTACATCACTGCTGTGTGCCTGCTGCCTGAGTTTCTGGTGTTGAAGTACAACGTGCCGTTTTATTTCGGTGGCACCTCGCTGCTGATCATTGTGGTGGTCACGATGGATTTCTGGGCCCAGGTTCAAAGTTATGTGATGAGCCAGCAGTATGAGTCGTTGTTGAAGAAGGCCAACTTCAAGGCAACATGATCTGGCGGGTGGTCGCTGGATTCACGGCGCCGTTATTTAAGTCGCATTGGCCGCCTGGGTCGTCCGGGGCCCGTGCTTAAGGAGAAGACGATGAAAGTCGCTGCATCGGTCAAGAAAATGTGCCGCAATTGCAAGATCATCCGCCGCAAGGGTGTGGTTCGTGTGATCTGCACTGACCCGCGCCACAAGCAGCGTCAAGGCTGACAAGCCCCCCGTCGCCGCGTCAAGCAGATAGAGGAACACAATGGCACGTATTGCTGGCATCAACATTCCACCGCACAAACACGCTGAGATTGGCTTGACGTCGATTTTCGGCATCGGCCGCAACACCGCGCAGAAAATCTGCGTCTCGGTGGGTATTGCGCTGTCGAAAAAGATCAAAGACCTGACCGACGGCGACCTTGAGAAGATTCGCGATGAGGTCAACAAGTTGACCATCGAAGGCGACTTGCGCCGCGAGATATCGATGAATATCAAGCGGCTGATGGACCTGGGCTGCTATCGCGGCCTGCGCCATCGCCGTGGCCTGCCGATGCGCGGCCAGCGCACACGCACCAATGCCCGCACCCGCAAAGGCCCGCGCAAGGGCGCGGCCGCGCTAAAGAAATAAGCGCTGCCCTCAGCACCTGATCGAGAAACGACATGGCCAAACCACCTACCAATACCGCGGCGCGCCGCGTGAGCAAGAAAATCCGCAAGAATATTGCGGACGGTATTGCGCACGTGCACGCGTCGTTCAACAACACCATCATCACCATCACCGATCGCCAAGGCGGATCGCTCGCCTGGGCATCGTCCGGCGGTCAGGGTTTCAAGGGCTCGCGAAAATCCACGCCATTTGCCGCCCAGGTGGCCGCCGAGGTATGTGGCCGCGCTGCCCAGGAGCAAGGCATCAAAAATCTGGATGTGCGCATCAAGGGGCCGGGCCCCGGGCGCGAATCGTCGGTGCGGGCCTTGGCCGCGCTGGGCATTCGCATCAATTCGATCAGCGATGTAACGCCAGTGCCGCACAACGGTTGCCGGCCGCAAAAGCGCCGCCGCATCTGATTGTTGCAACTGAGGGGCGCACGCCCTGAGGCGCGAAATTTCCCGTCAGCCGGCGTGTGCCTTGCACCTGCCGGCAATTTCGTTGGGGTTGGCGGGTAGATTGATTCTGACCGCTGATGACGGGGCCCAGCGATCAAGCCCACCGTCTGTGCGAATCGATTTTCATCCGCCAGACTCGCGCGACCTAGCCTCGCGTCAGATTATCAAAAGGATGTACTGTGGCACGTTATCTTGGGCCCAAGGCCAAACTGGCTCGCCGTGAAGGCACCGACCTTTACCTCAAAAGCGCTCGTCGGCCCATCGCCGACAAATCAAAGTTTGAAACCAAACCGGGCCAACATGGTCGTACGTCCGGCCAACGCACCTCTGATTTTGGCCTGCAACTGCGTGAAAAGCAGAAGGTCAAGCGCATGTACGGCGTGCTGGAGCGGCAATTCCGCCGCTATTTTGCCGAGGCCGAGCGCCGCAAGGGCAATACCGGTGCCAACTTGCTGTTCATTCTGGAGTCGCGGCTCGACAACGTGGTTTACCGCATGGGTTTTGGCTCGACCCGGGCGGAGGCGCGGCAACTGGTGTCGCACCAGGCCATGCTGGTCAACGGCAAGACCGTGAATATCCCGTCATATTTGGTCAAGGCGGGTGACGTGATCGCGCTGCGCGAGAAAGCCAAAAAGCAATTGCGCGTCACCGACGCGGTCAAGCTGGCGGATTCCATCGGCATGCCGGGCTGGGTGCAGGTCGACCTGGTCAAGCTGGAAGGCATTTTCAAGAAGATGCCCGACCGCGACGAGTTTGGCGCCGAGATCAATGAGTCGCTGATCGTCGAGCTGTACTCACGCTGAGGCACCGCTGGCGCTCGGCGATACCGCCGCAGCGCCGATCCCTCGTGCCGGCTTGCCGGGCACGGCACGAGGCGAACCTTGCCCGGCATGGTCCGTCAGCCTTATCGGTGTAACGTGCCGAGGGTATTGAGAGGAACAGGATTCGATGCAAACCAATCTGTTGAAACCCAAAGCCATTCATGTTGAGCCGCTTGGCAACAACCGCGCAAAAGTGACACTGGAGCCCTTTGAGCGGGGTTATGGCCATACCCTGGGCAATGCGCTGCGGCGTGTGCTGCTGTCGTCGATGGTGGGTTATGCGCCAACCGAAGTGACAATTGCGGGCGTGCTGCATGAGTATTCCACCATCGACGGCGTGGCCGAAGATGTGGTGCACATCATGCTCAATTTGAAGGGTGTGGTATTCCGCCTGCACAACCGCGACGAAGTGACGCTGGTGGTGCGCAAAGAAGGCGAAGGCCCGGTGACGGCGGCCGATATCCAGGTGCCGCACGATGTGGAGATCATGAACCCGGGGCATGTCATTGCCCATTTGGCGCATGGCGGCAAACTCGACATGCAGATCAAGGTTGAAAAGGGCCGGGGTTATGTGCCGGGCACGATGCGGCGTTACGGCGACGAGCCCACCAAATCAATTGGCCGCATCGTGCTGGATGCGTCATTCTCGCCGGTGCAGCGCGTCAGTTACGCGGTTGAAAACGCCCGCGTCGAGCAGCGCACCGACCTCGACAAACTGGTGATGGAGATTGAGACCAACGGCGCCGTGACGCCCGAGGAGGCAATCCGCTCGTCAGCGCAGATTCTGGTGGACCAGTTGGTGGTGTTCACCGGTTTGCAGCCCAACGAAGTGGCGGGCGGTGCGTATGCCGGTGCCGAGCGGGTCAAAGAGATTCACGATCCGATCCTGCTGCGCCCGGTCGATGAACTGGAGCTGACGGTGCGTTCGGCCAATTGCCTGAAGGCCGAGAATATTTATTACATCGGTGATTTGATCCAGCGCACCGAGACCGAGTTGCTGAAGACGCCCAATCTGGGCCGCAAGTCGCTCAACGAGATCAAGGAAGTGCTGGCTTCGCGCGGGTTAACGCTGGGCGCGCGGCTGGAAAACTGGCCACCTCAAGGTCTGGACAAGCGCTGAGCCGCGCCTGATCCACCATTGCCGGCCCGGTTGAAACCGGGTCCGAGTGCAAGCCCCGGTACCTGGTACGGCCGGGGTTCAATAGTCAAAGGAAATAGCCATGCGTCACCGTCACGGACTCCGCAAACTCAACCGCACCAGTGAGCATCGTCAGGCGATGCTGCGCAATATGTGTGTCTCGCTGCTGCAGCACGAGGCCATCAAGACAACCTTGCCGAAAGCCAAGGAACTGCGCCGCGTGGTCGAGCCGCTGATCACGATGGGCAAGACCCCGAGCCTGGCCAATCACCGCCTTGCATTTGCTCGCCTGCGCGACCGCGATATCGTGATGAAACTGTTCAAAGAACTGGGCCCGCGTTACCAAACCCGACCGGGCGGCTACACGCGGATTCTGAAAATGGGTTTCCGCGTCGGTGACAACGCACCGATGGCTTATGTTGAGCTGGTGGATCGGCCGGACAGCGACGCTGCTTCCGGCGCCGAGGCGGCCAGCGACTAAACGGGTTGCTGCGGGTTGCTGCGGAACAAGCCGCGCGCCGGATGCCAAATAGCCAGCCACCGTGCTGGCTTTTTTACGCCAGGCTGTGGCGCTGTGCGCCAACCGCGCTGTCGCGTCCAACACACTTTCGTCAACTCAGCGGTGCTGTGGTTTGCGGCGACACCGTGTCAGGCGGTGGAGGGCGCATGAAAAAGCCCGCCGGCGTGGCGCCAGGCGGGCTGGTGGTCGGCTGAACCTCTCCAGCCGGGGCAAGAGTCAGTTTGTCGGCTCGGCCCGACCGATTTCAACGCGCCGGTTCTCGGGCGAAAACGGGTCTTTGGCGTTCTTGGGCACGTTGGCCCCCACGCCCACCGGCGTCAACATCGCCGGATCAGCCCCTTTTTCGACCAGGTATTCGCGCACCGCTTCGGCGCGCTTTTGCGACAGCGCCAGATTGGCGCTGGCCGCACCCGATGCGTCGGCATGGCCCTCGATGCGCACCACCTTGCCGCTGCCGCGCCGGCCCCTCAGGACATCGGCAAAAACCTCCAACTGCTTTTTCAATGAGTCGGGCAGGTCGGCCGAGCCGACCTTGAACGACGTGGCCGGCAGTGAGTAGCGCATCGTCGGCTTGAAGCCCATGCACTTGAAGCCGGCCGCTTTGAGCTGGTCGCATTGGTCCTCGGGGAACAAGCCTTCGGCCACGCTCTTGGCATCGACCACCGACTGCCCCAGATCAACCGCCTCGGCGCTCTGGGCCTGCGCCGGCAACTGAAGGGCCAGGCAGCCAAAGAGCAGTGCCGCGAAATGAAGGGAGTGAAGCTTGTGTGTCATCAGAGCACCTCTGTGGCAAATGTTTGAGCCCCCGGCCGGGCCCGCCCGCCCACTGCAAACCGTGTGCGGCAACGGCTGCTTGGCTGCAAACAGCGGGCGCCTGTCCGTCGGGCGCGCTGCATATTAACGCCAAGTTACTTTCGGCAACATCCCCAACCTGGTGGAGTTTGGCGCGGGTCAGCACCGCAGACTTCTATCATCGGGCCATGTATCGTGCACGGCTGATCGGCCGGGGTTGCGGCGCTCCGACGGGCTGGCCGCAGACAGCCGCCGACGGCCCGGCCGGCCCGACAAGACCCATAAACAGAGCCCCCAGATGACTTGGCACAACAAGGTGATGTGGACCGAGGGCATGTTCCTCCAGCCCCAGCATTTCCAACAGCAAGACCGCTACGTTGGCAGGCAATTGGAGGGGCGTTTGTCGTCCTCGGTGCCTTGGCCGTGGGGGTTTTTTGCGTTTCAGGTGGACGACGCCGCGTTGCTGCAGGGCCGCATTGCCGTGAACAGCGCGCGCGGCGTGCTGCCCGACGGGTTGGCGTTCTCGGTGCCCGGCGATGACCCGGCACCGCCCGCCTTCGAGGTGCCGGCCGACGCCCGCGACCAGGTGGTGGTGCTGGCGGTGCCGATGGCCCGGCCGGGCGTGGCTGAGAGTGATGTCGAGGCCGTTGAGACCGCGATGCCGCCGCGCTACAGGGCCAGCCATGTCGATGTGGCCGACAGCCATGCCGCCAGCTTGCGTGAGGCGCCGCTGCAGATCGGCCGGCTCAACCTGCGTTTGATGTTGGCCCGCGACGCAAATGAGGGCTACACCGCCATCGGCGTGGCGCGCATTGTCGAGCGGCGGGCCGACGGCCGGGTGGCGCTGGATTCAGGCTACGTCGCGCCGATGCTGCATGTGCCGGCGCACCCGGTGCTGGACGGCTATCTGCGTGAGGCCCACGGCATGCTGCACCAGCGCGGTGAGGCGCTGGCCGGGCGCATGGCGCAGCCGGGCCGGGCCGGCGTGGGCGAGGTGGCTGATTTTTTGCTGCTGCAGGTGGTCAACCGCTTTCAGCCGCAATTGGCCCACCTGCAGCGCCTGCCGGTGCTGCACCCCGAGCGGCTGTACGACCTGCTGCTGGGGCTGGCCGGTGAGCTGTCCACTTTCCGAGAGTCGCGCCGGCCGGTGGCTTACCCGGCCTACCGCCACGATGACCTGGCCGGCTGCTTCAGGGCCGTGCTGGCCGATCTGCGGCAATCGCTGTCGATGGTGCTGGAGCAAACCGCCGTGCCGATCGATCTGCAACCGCGCAAGAACGGCGTGCGGGTGGCCATCATTGCCGACATCGAATTGCAGCGCACGGCCAGTTTTGTGCTGGCCGTCAATGCGCAGATGCCGGGCGATGCGTTGCGGGCACGCTTCCCCACCCAGGTCAAGATCGGTCCGGCCGAGCGGCTGGTCGATCTGGTCAAGTTGCAATTGCCCGGTGTCACCTTGCGCGCCCTGCCGGTGGCGCCACGGCAGATTCCGTTCCATGCCGGCTTCACCTACTTTGAGCTCGACACCCGGGGCAGTGAGCTGTGGAAGCAGCTTGAAACCTCGGGCGGCCTGGCGATGCACATTGCCGGTGATTTTCCGGGCCTTGAGCTTGAGTTCTGGGCCATCCGTGGTTGAGGGCAGACTTGTGAGCGACAAAGACCCACCGGGCCGGGCCAACCCGCCACCTGACGCCAACCCGAACCCGAACCCGTTCGCCGCGTTCGAGTCAGACCGAACCATCATCAAACCCAGCGCCGGGCGCGGCCCCCGGGCGGCCGATGGCGCGGCGCCAGCCGCCGGGCCTGGCGCCGGCTGGGGCGCGCCGGCCGGTGCGGGCAGCCCGCCGGCTGCCTTCCCGGCAGCGGCACCCTCTGCACATCCTGCACCGTCGGCCAACCTGCCGGATGCCTTTGCCCTGCCGCCGCATGCCAGCCTGAACCCGCTGGTGCAGGCCGCCGCGCCGCTGCTGGGTGCCGCGCCCCGGCTGCGCGTGATGGTGCGCCACCCCAACCCGCAGGCGCTGCGCGAGTCGCTGGCTGAATCTGTGCGCCGCTTTGAGGCCGGCGCCCGCGCGCAGGGCCTGCCGAATGAGCAGGTGGTGGCGGCCCGCTACGTGCTGTGCACGCTGCTCGACGAGGCGGCGTCCAGCACCCCCTGGGGCGGCTCGGGTGCCTGGTCGGCGCAAAGCCTGCTGGTGCAGTTCCACAACGAGAGCTGGGGCGGCGAGAAAGTCTTCCAGTTGCTCACCCGGCTGGCTGAGAACCCGGCCCAGCACCGCAACCTGCTGGAGCTGGTCTACATCACGCTGTCGCTGGGCTTCCAGGGCCGCTACGGGGTGCTCGACAACGGCCGCGCCCAGTTGGACGATCTGCGCAGCCGGCTGGCCCAGATGCTGCGCGGCCTGGCCGGGCCGGCGGAGAAAACGCTGTCCACCCAGTGGCAGGGCATTGCCAGCGCGCCGCAGCGGCTGCGCGACGGTATCCCGCTGTGGGTGGTGGCGGCGGCCACCGCGCTGCTGTTGCTAGGCGTGTTTGTCGCGCTGCGCCTGTCGCTCAACCTGCAAACTGACGCCACCTTTGCCAGTTTGCAAGCGCTGGACGGCCCGGTGGCCAAAGCCGCGCCGCTGGCGCTGCCCGCCACGCCAGCCGCAACACCGGCCACGCCCGCCCCACCGCGCCTGGCCCAGTTGCTGCAATCCGACATCGCCGCCGGCGCGCTGCAGGTCAAAGACCAGGCCGACCGGTCGGTGGTCACGGTGCTGGGCGACACCTTGTTCGATGCCGGCAGTGCCGACGTGGCGCGCCGCGCCGTGCCGCTGTTTGACCGGGTGGCGGCGGCGTTGAACCAGGTGCCTGGCCCGGTGCTGGTGAGCGGCCACACCGACAACCAGCCGATCCGCTCACTGCGCTTTCCGTCCAACTGGCATTTGTCGAAAGAGCGTGCGCAGAGTGTGCAAAAGCTACTGGCCCGCAGCGTCAAGCCCGAGCGGCTGACGGCCGAAGGCCGCGCCGACACCGAGCCGGTGGCCGACAACGCCACGGCCGACAGCCGCGCCCGCAACCGGCGGGTTGAAATCGTGCTCAGCGCCGCCGCTCAAAACTGAGCGCCGCCGCGCCGTGGATGGATGGTTCCGATGAAGCGTTTTCTGCAAATTTTGTTCAGCCCGGTACTGCTCGGCACGCTCGGGCTGCTGGCCTTGTCGGCCATCGTCTGGTGGATCGGGCCGCTGGTGGCCATCGGCAGCAGCCGGCCGCTGGACGCACTGTGGGCGCGCGCGCTGTTGCTGCTGCTGCTGTGGTCGGCCTGGATAGCCCGGCTGGCCTGGGCCGCCTGGCGCCGGCGCCAGACCAACAGCGCGTTGCTGGCCGGCCTGGCCAGCGGCCCGTCGGCCACTGACAAAGAGGCCCAACTGCTGGCCCAGCGCTTCAATGACGCGGTGCAGCGGCTCAAGGCCAGCGGCGCCAAATCGGTGTTCGGCGGCGGGCAATACCTGTATGAGCTGCCGTGGTACATCTTCATCGGCGCGCCCGGATCGGGCAAAACCACCGCGCTGATGAACGCCGGCCTGCAGTTTTTGCTGGGCGACGCGGCGCGCGGGTCGGTGCAGGGCGTGGGCGGCACGCGCAACTGTGAGTGGTGGTTCACCCAGGACGCGGTGCTGGTCGACACCGCCGGGCGCTACACCACGCAAGACAGCGACAGCGCGGTGGACGCCAGCGCCTGGGACCACTTTTTGGCGCTGCTGAAAAAATCCCGGCCGCGCCAGCCGATCAACGGCGTGCTGCTCACCGTCAACATCCAGGATTTGCTGCAACAAGGCCCGAACGAGCGCGCCGAGCATGCCGCCAAGCTGCGCGCCCGGCTGCAAGAGCTGACAGCCAAGCTGGGCGTGCAGGCGCCGGTGTATGTGATGGTGACCAAGGCCGACCTGATCGGCGGCTTCAACGAGAGCTTCGAAGCGCTGGGCAAAGACGAGCGCGACCAGGTCTGGGGCTTCACCTTCGCCGCCGATGCCGGCGCTGCCGCCGGCCCGTCTGCCCACCCGTCGGCCGACCCGTTGCCCGGCTTCGCCGCGCTCTACCAGCAACTCCAGCAGCGCCTGGTTGAGCAGTTGATCGACCGGATGGAATCCGAGCGCGACGCGCTGCGGCGCGCCGCGATGTTTGCCTTTCCGCAAGAATTTGCGGCGCTGCAACCGCTGCTGGGCGATTTTTTGCGCCAGGTGTTTGGCGGCGGCGGCACGCTGGAGTCCGCGCCCCGGGTGCGCGGCATCTACTTCAACAGCGGCACGCAAGAGGGCTCGCCGATCGACCGGGTGATGGGCGCGCTGGGCCGGTCATTCGGCATCGATGCCCGCGCTGCGGCAGTGCCGGGCGGCCGGGGCAAAAGCTTTTTCCTGCACCGGCTGCTGCGCGATGTGGTGTTTGCCGAGCGCGGCCTGGGCACCGCCAACCCGGCGGCCGAGCGGCGGCGCCGGCTGCTGCGCGGCGCGGCGATGGCCGGCATCGGCGTGCTGGGCGTGGTGGTGGGCGTGGGCTGGGCGGTGAGCCGGGCGCGCAACCTCGACCAGGCCGCGCTGGTGGCCGAGCGCCTGCCCGCACTCAAGCAGGCGCTCGATGCCCTGCCGCCGCCCAACACCGCCGATGTGACGCCGCTGCCCGGGGTGCTCAGCGCCGTGCATGACGCCGCCCGCACGGATGCCTACGACATCAACCAGCCGCCGCTGCTCAACGGCCTGGGCCTGTACCAGGGCGACAAGCTGGACGCGGCGGCCCAACTGGCCTACCACCGGTTGCTGCAAAAATCGCTGATGCCCCGGGTGGCACGCCGGCTTGAAGAGCGTTTGCGCGCGGCCGGCAAAGACAACCTCGAGAACGCCTACGAGGCGCTCAAAAGCTATTTGATGCTGCACACGCCCGAGCAGTTTGACGCAGCCGCATTGCGCGCCTGGATCACGCTGGATTGGGACAGCAACCTGGCCCGCATGGCGCCCGAGCAACGGGCCGCCCTCGACGGCCATCTGGACGCGCTGCTGGCACTCGGCCCGCCGCGCGCGGCGCTGGCCCGCGACGACGCGCTGGTCGCCAGCGTGCGCGAGATGCTGGTGGCCTATCCGCTGGAGTACCGCGTCTACAGCCGCATCAAGCGCCAGTTTCGGCCGGCTGACGCGCCCGAGTTCACGCTCGCCGGCGCGGCCGGGCCGAACGCGGCGCAGGTCTTTGAGCGCGCCAGCCGCGAGCCGCTGACCCGGGGCGTCCCGGGCCTGTACACCCGGCAAGGCTATGAGCGGCTGGTCAAG
>JANLOP010000361.1:0-1915 GCA_031366635.1 Betaproteobacteria bacterium
ATCCAGGCCACTTTTTGCGCAGTGAAAAACATTCCAGTGGTTTTCAAAACCAACCAGCGGTGAAGCAATATCTTCCGGCGTGATCAGGTAGGCCACCACCCGTCGGCGTTCTTCTTTGGCCGAGAACCGCTTGACCAGCACGTAAACGCCTTCTGCCATCAGCCACTTGTCCACTGCCGGGTCTCGGCACAGGGCATTGGGCTTTTTGTGGTCCTTCGGGTATTGGAAACCTTGCGTGCCAAAGTGGTGCGGATACAGCAACGGCACCGCACCGGCCTCGGGCTGCATGCACCACCAGGGCTTGAGGCGAAAATCCACCACCGGCCCGGTGCAGACCTCCAGACCCAGGGTTTTCAGCGTTTGTGAAAAAAGGGAGGTGGCATTGACGGCGCTACTTTCTGTGGGCACGCGCAAAAAGAGGTCATCGTCTTCGGGCTGAACGATGGTGTTGAACGGCACGGCGCGTTGATGCAGCCCGTCAAAGCTGGCGTCGTGCGAGTACGACAGCAGCACCGGGCCTTGCACGGCGCCGCGGGTGAGTTTCAGGATGATGTTTTCTTGCAATACCTCATCGTCTTTAAAGGCCTGGCTGCGCGACTCGAACACATGCAGAATATCGACTGCGCATTCACGCAGCATCAATTCACGGAACGGCTTGTAATACGGGCCGTTGCAAAATGAGCGCGGGATGATGATGACAATTTCACCGGCGGGCGCCATCTGCAGGATGGCCAGTGCCAGAAACGCGGTGTACAAATTCACTGTCTCCAGCCCCACCAGCCGGCAAGCCTGCCGGTGCTTTGACGCCGAGCTTATTTTCTTGTACGGCGGGTTGAGGATGGCATGCGTGAATAGCTGCGCCGGCTGAAATTGAATCCGGTCAATCGCATCCAGAATGAAGTCGCCTTTGTGAATCTGGTAGGGCACCTGCAATTCTGCCAAGGTGTTTTCAAGATACGACTGCATTACCGGATCAAGCTCCCATGCCTCGATCCGCTTGATTTGCAGCACCTTGCTGGCCGCCACCGTCAGTGAGCCGATGCCGGCGCCGGCATCCAGCAATACCGCGTTGTGGCGGTGCTTGAACAAGCCGGCCATGAACTCGGCAATCTTGAAGGGCGTCATGAACTGGCCCAGTGCGCCCTTTGTCTTCGGGTCGAGCCGGGTATTGGCCTCGCGGCGCCGCTCATCGATCACTGCACCGTCCACAAGATGGCCTTCAATCGAATGGCGTTGGCGCCCGACAAAATGGCCTGGCTGGCCCGATCAAACGGGCAGCCGCGCCGGCAAACCCCACCAGGCCCGCGCATCCGCCGTGTCCTGCGCAATACCGGCTTGCAGGGCGGCCAGAGAACCGTATTTGCGCTCGTCGTGCAGCTTGTGCAGCAGGTGCACGCTGATCTGCCGGCCGTAGCCGGCGTCAGGCCCCAGGCCCGCCGGCCAATCCAGGCAATGCGCCTCCAGCAGCACCCGGCCGCTGTCGTCTACCGTCGGGCGCACGCCCAGGCTGGCCACGCCGGGCAGGGGTGTTGGCCCCAGGCCGTGCACCTGCACCCCAAAAATGCCCATCGCCGCCGGCCGGGCGTGGGCAAAGCGCAGGTTGAGTGTGCGGAATCCCAGCGTGCGGCCCAGCTTCTGGCCGTGCACCACATGGCCGCTGATGGCATACGGCCGGCCCAGCAGCGCGGCGGTTTGCGCCATGTCGCCGGCCGCCAGCGCCTCACGCACCGCTGAGCTGGACACGCGCAGGCCGTGCACCTCATAGCTCATCATGCGGGCCACGTCAAAGCCTTGGGCCTGGCCGGCGGCGTCCAGCATCGTGTAATCACCGCCGCGTTTGACACCAAAGCGGAAGTCGTCACCGACCAGCACATAGCGCGCTTGCAGGCCGCGCACCAGCACGTCGGTGATAAAG
>JANLOP010000064.1:0-13456 GCA_031366635.1 Betaproteobacteria bacterium
CGGGGCTGACGGCGCCGATCTGCAGCGCCACCAGCACGGCACAGTGGGCCGAGTTGGCCGGCGCCGCCCGGCTGGTGCTGGCCCCGGCCACGCTGGCGGCGCTGGACGCGGCCAGTGCCGAGGCGGCCGACTGACCGTCCCGGGCTGGCGCCCCCGCGCCGGTGAGTCGGCCAGCCTGCAACGCAGCGGCATCAACCGCTCGCCTCGGTTGAAAAGTGACTTGTTTGCTACTTAATTTGTAGCGTATGATTCAAAGAATGTGGTCTTTGCTGCTTGTCACCCTGCCCAGCCAGCCCAATGCGGTGCGGCTGCGCATCTGGCGCGCACTGAAGGCGCTGGGCTGTGCGGCGCTGCGCGACGGCGCCTATTTGCTGCCGCAGGCGCAGGCCGGCGCGCTGGACGCGCTGGCTGACGAGGTGCGCCGCCACGGCGGCACGGCGTCGGTGCTGGTGTTGGGCGCGCGCGACGCTGGCCAGCAAACCGAATGGCAGGCGCTCTTTGACCGCAGTGAGGCCTACGCCGCCTGGCGCGTGACGGCGCAGGCCTTGCAAATCGAGTTGCCCGCGCTGGCCCAGGCCGGCGCTGAAACCGAGGCCCGACGCCGCCAGCGCGGCGCGGCCGACGCGCTGGCGGCAGTGCGCGCCATCGACTACTTTGCCGGCCCGGCAGCGGCGCAGGCCGAATCCGATCTGGCGGCGCTGCGCAGCGCGCTCGACGGCCACTTTTCACGCGGTGAGCCGCAGGCGCGGCCGGCGCAAGGCATCGCGCTGCTGGCGCGGGCCGACTTCCAGCGCCAGACCTGGGCCACCCGGGCCCGGCCGTGGGTGGACCGGCTGGCCTGCGCCTGGCTGATCCGGCGCTTTATCGACGCGCAGGCGCGTTTTGCCTGGCTGCCGGCGGGCGACGCTGACCCGGCCACGCCGCCCGTGCCGCCCGTGCCGCCGCCCGGCGTTGTGGGGTTTGACTACGACGGCGCGCGCTTCAGCCACATCGGCGCACTCGTCACCTTCGAGGTGCTGATGGTCAGCTTTGCGCTGACTGAGGACGCCCGGCTGCGCCGCATCGCCGGCGCGGTGCACTACCTCGATGCCGGCGGCATCCCGGTACCCGAGGCCGCCGGGCTGGAGGGCGTGCTGGCCGGCCTGCGCGCCCTGCATGCCGACGACGACGGCCTGGCCGCTGCTGCCGCCACTGTTTTTGACGCGCTGTACGCCGCGCCCGGAGCCGCAACTTGAACCCTGCTCTGACCCCCGAGATGGCCGTCAACGCAACGCCCGCCGCGCCCGCGCCGGTCAGCTTTGCCGAGGCTTTCCGGTTCTGGCTCAAGCTCGGCTTCATCAGCTTTGGCGGGCCGGCCGGGCAGATCGCCATCCTGCACAGCGAGCTGGTGGAGCGGCGCCGCTGGATCAGCGAGCGGCGGTTTTTACACGCGCTGAACTACTGCATGCTGCTGCCCGGCCCCGAGGCCCAGCAACTGGCCACCTACATCGGCTGGCTGATGCACCGCAGCCTGGGCGGCATCGTCGCCGGGGCGCTGTTTGTCCTGCCGTCGTTGGGCATCCTGATCGCGCTGTCGTGGATCTACCTGCGCTTTGGCAACCTGCCGCTGGTGGCCGGCATCTTTTTCGGCCTCAAGCCCGCCGTCACCGCGCTGGTGCTGCATGCGGCCCACCGCATCGGCAGCCGGGCGCTTAAAAACCGCTGGATGTGGGGCATCGCCGCCGCGTCGTTCATCGCCATTTTTGCCTTCGACACGCCGTTTCCGGTGATCGTGCTGGCGGCCGCGCTGATCGGCCACTTCGGCGCCAGGCGCTGGCCGGCGGTGTTCATGTTGAGCGGCGGCCACGGCGCGGCCAAGACGGGCTACGGGCCGGCGCTGATCGACGACGGCACGCCCACCCCCGCCCATGCCCGGTTTTCACGCCGCCAACTGGGCCGAGTGCTGGGCATCGGGCTGGCGCTGTGGGCGGCGGCAATGGCCACGCTGCTGGCGCTGCACGGCTGGCAGCACACCCTCACCACGATGGCCTGGTTTTTCACCAAAGCCGCGCTGCTGACTTTTGGCGGCGCCTACGCCGTGCTGCCCTACGTCTACCAGGGCGCGGTGGAGCAGCACCACTGGCTGACAGGGGCGCAGATGATCGACGGCCTGGCGCTGGGCGAGACCACGCCCGGGCCGCTGATCATGGTGGTGGCCTTTGTCGGCTTTGTCGGCGGCTGGGCGCGCCAGGTGCTGGGGCCCGACGCACTGTTCTTGGGCGGCGCACTGGCCGCCACGGTGGTCACCTTCGTCACGTTTTTGCCGTCGTTCGTCTTCATCCTGGCCGGCGGGCCGCTGGTCGAGGCCACCCACGGCAAGCTGGGTTTCACCGCGCCGCTGTCCGCCATCACGGCGGCGGTGGTGGGCGTGATCCTGAGCCTGGCGCTGTTCTTCGCGGGCCATGTGCTGTGGCCTCAGGGTTTTGGCGGCCGCTTTGATGCGGTCTCAGCGCTGATTGCCGCAGCCGCAGCCACCGCGCTGTTCCGCTTCAAGATCGGCGTGTTGCCGGTGCTGGGCGCCTGCGCGCTGGCCGGCTTGTTGCTTCATGTGCTGTCAACCGGCGTGCTTTGATGAGCCATATCACCCCCGCCGAGCTTGCGCTGTGGCGGGCCCAGGGTTTCGAGTTCGAGTTGCTCGACGTGCGCCGCGCGGCCGTGCGCGCCGTGCACGGCGCCGCTATTGCCGGCGCCCAGTGGCACGACCCCGCCGCCTGGCTGGACTGGAAAGACCACATCCCCACCCGCCACCCGGTGGTGCTGTACTGCGCCAAAGGGCACGAAATCGGCCAGGGCCTGGCCACCACCTTGCAGGTGCTGGGCGTCGATGCGCGCTATCTGGTGGGCGGCATGCAGGGCTGGCTGGCCGAAGGCCGGCCGGTGGTGGCGATCACATCAACCAACCCGCCAGGAGAAGCCGCATGAAATGGGTGACGCGCGAGCGCCCCAAAATCGACCGCATCGCCTGCCCCTGGTTGCTGCTGCGCTTTATCGATGCCGAGGCCAAGTTCTTGTACGTGCCGGCGGCCGAGGTGCTGGCGGTGGCCGCAGCCACTGGCGCCACGCCGTACGACATTCCGGGGGTCGTGATGAGCCATGTCGGCGAGCGCTGCAGCTTTGATGCGTTTTTGGCCAAGTACCGGCCGGGCAATATTCGGCTGACCGACCCGGCGCTGGACCAACTGGCCACCATCGTGCGCGGCGCCGACACGTCGCGCCTGGATCTGGCGCCGCAGTCGGCTGGGCTGTATGCGATCTCGCTCGGCTTGTCGCGCTGTTTTGCCGACGACCATGAGATGCTGCGCCACGGTCTGGTGGTCTACGACGCGCTCTACGCCTGGTGCCGCGACGGCCAGGATGAGGCGCACCGCTGGCCACCGGCGGCTTGATCCGGGCCGCTGCCCACGGCGGGCGGTCGCCAAAGCACCGCAAGGGAATGGCTTGACGGCTGACCCCGCACGCCGGAGAGGCAGCAACCCGCCAGCGCTCAATCCATCGGCCAGGCCGGCATCGCCCCGCGCAAATGCTCGTAAGCCGCCGCCACCTGCAATACACCCAGGTCGTCAAAACGCCGGCCGATGATTTGCAGGCCGATCGGCAAGCCACCGGCCGTGAAGCCGCAATGGATTGACAGCGCCGGCTGCTCACTCAGGTTGTACGGCAGCGTGAAAGCGATGTGCTCAAACGGCCGGGCGGCATCGTTGATCGGGCTGGCCCACTCGGCCGGGCAACTGGCCACCGGGCTGGTGGGCGACAGCACGAAGTCAAACGGCTGGCAGGCGGCCACCGCCGCGTCGCGCAGCGCCGCCATCTGGCTGTAGCCGGTGAAGACATCGGCCGCGCTGAGCGTGGCGGCGCTGGCCACCCAATCGCGGATGTAGCGCAGCACGGTGGCGCGCCGTGCCTCGGGCAGGGCCTGCAAATCCAGGTGGCAACGCATGCGCCAGAACCGGTCCATGCCGTCGGCCATGGCCCGGGTGCTGAAAGGCGCCAGCGGCTCAAGCGCCGCGCCGGCAGACTCCAACAGCCGGGCCGCCTCCAGCACCGCCGCCCGGGTTTCGTCCTGCACCGCCAGGCCCCAGCCGGCGTCCAGCAGCAGGCCGATCTTCAGGCCGCGCAGGTCACGCTGGAGGTTTTGCCAGTTGATCTGCTGCGGCGGCAGGCTGGTGGCGTCGCGCCAATCGGGCCGCGCCAGCACAGCCATCAGCAGTGCGGCGTCTGGCACCGTGCGCGTCATCGGCCCGGCCACCCGGCCGGCATACGGCGGCTGGATGGGGATGCGGCCGGCGCTGGGCTTCAAACCCACCAGGCCGCACCAGCCGGCGGGCAGCCGCACCGAGCCGCCGATGTCGGTGCCCAGATGCAACGGGCCGTAGCCCGCCGCCCCCGCCGCGCCGGCCCCGGCGCTGCTGCCGCCCGGGGTTTTGCGGGTGTCCCAGGGGTTGCGGGCCAGTGCATGAAAGCTCGACAGGCCGGACGACAGCATGCCGTAGTCGGGCATCGTGGTCTTGGCCAGCAGCACCAGGCCGGCCTCGCGCCAGCGCGCCGCCGGCGGCGCGTCGTCGGCCATCGGCGCCAGTGCCGTGGCGGCCGACCCGACCGGCATCGCGCAGCCCCGGGTGGCGATGTTTTCTTTCAGCGTGCCGGGCACGCCGTCGACGGGCGACAGCGGCATGCCGGCCATCCAGCGGGCCTCGCTGTCGCGTGCCGACGCCAAGGCCGCTTCCGGGTCGAAGGCGTACAACGCGTTGATCTGCGGCTCACAGCGGGCAATCTGGTTGATCACCGCCTGCGTCACCTCGACCGGCGACAGGCTGTGCCGGGCAAAGGCCAGCGACAAGTCGGTGGCGCTCAGGGTGTGCAAGCCGGGCATGTGCAGATGGGGCGGGGCAGACAGGGCGGGGCAGCCGGCGCGCTGGGGCGTGGCGGGGCGGGCCCTGGCCTCAGCGCGCCGGCGCCGCCAGAAACCGGGCCAGGTTGGCAGCCGCCTGCAAGCGCACCTTGCGGCGCAAAAAACCGGTCCAGCCGAGCAGCAGGCCGGGCGCACCCAGCGCCTGGCGGGCCCAGCGCCAGAAGTCAAAGCTGTCGCGGTGGCGCCGGATCAGGCCGTCGGGCCCACAGTCGATCTGCGCGTCGATGATGTTGTGCACCGTGCGGCCGGTGGCCGAGAAGCGGTAGTGCGCCTCCCAGTGCGCGCTGTGCTCGGTGATGTTGCTCACCTCCAACCGCCAGACATCCCGGCCCTTGGCCCGGGTGGTGTCACACAACATGCGCCACATGCCGCCGATCTGCGCTGCACCGCGCAGTGAAAACGCCGGGTCGTCAAACTCGGCATCGGCCGCGTAACAGGCTTGCATCGCCGCGCCGTCGAGCCGGTCGAGCGCGGCGTAGAGCCGGGTAATCGTCGCTTTGCTCATCGAGCCGCCCGCCTGCTCACGACGTCGCCTCGTCATCCCGGGCCGCCAGCGTGCCCTGGTGAAACACCATCAACCAGCGCCCGCCCTGCTGCTGCCAGACGCTGCTGCGCAGGGTTTCAACGCCGTCATCACGCCGCACCCGCCAGGTGGTGAGCGCCGCACCGGGCGCCAGCAGCCGCACCTTGAAGCCGCGCGCCTGCAGCGCCACGCGCGGCGGCTCTGATGCCAGCATGGCCAGGATGGCGTCGCGGTCAAAGACCCTGCCAGAAGCACCAAACTCGATGAACTCGGGCGCCAGCAGGGCCCGTACCTCTCCCGGCACGGCCCGCACCGCCGGGTCGAGCAGGCGCTCTTCCAGCGCCAGCAGCTCGGCTTTCAGGTCGCTGGCCGGGGCGCTGGTCAGGCCAGGGTTGGCGCTCACGCCCAGCTCACTTGCGACAAATCATTGGCAAACACCGGCGAGCTGGCCCACAGCCCCTTCAAACCCCGGCGCGACACCGCCACCTGGGCAGGATTGAAGATGAAGGCGTTGACCGCGTCGTTGGCGATCTGGCGCTGGATGTCGCCGTACAAGGCGATCTGCGCCTTGCCGCGCCCGGCCTCGGCACGCCGCTTGGCCAGGTCATTGAAGGCCTTGCTGTCGTAGCCCCAGTAATAAGCCGGGTTGGCGTACTGCATGTAATCCAGCGGCTCAACATGGTTGATGATCGTCAGGTCGAAGTTGCCCTTGAACGGGCCCGACAACCACTGCGCCCACTCGACGTTCTCGATCTTGGCAACGATGCCCACCTTGGCCAGCATGGCCGCCACCACCTCGCCACCTTTGCGGGCGTAGCTGGGCGGCGGCAATGTCAGCGTCAGGTTCAGCGGGCTGGTCACGCCGGCGTCTTTGAGCAGTGCGCGGGCTTTGTCGGGGTTGAAGGGGTAGAGCCCGGTCAAATCGACATAGCCCACGTCGGTGGGCGCGGCATGGCTGCCGATGGGTTTGGCCAGGCCCTCCAGCACACCGTCGATAAAGGCCTTGCGGTCGATGGCATGGCTGATGGCGCGGCGCACCCGCAAATCGCTCAGCGGCGCCCGTTTGTTGTTGATGGCCAGGATGCCTTTGCCGGCAGTGCTGCCGATTTCCACCACAAAGCGCTTGTCGCCCTGGAACTGCGCCAGGTTTTGCACCGCACCAAAGCGCGGCATGCCGTCGATGTCACCGGCCAACAAAGCCGCTACCTGCGCGGCGTTGTCGTTGATAAAGCGGAAGGTGACGCGGCGCAGCTTGATGGCCGCCACGTCGCGGTAGCCGTCCCAGCGCAGCAGGGTGACGGCCGAGCCTTTTTGCCAACTTTCCAGCTTGAACGGCCCGGTGCCCACCGGCTGGGTGGCGGTGCTGGCGGCACTCTTCGGGCTCAGGATGACGGCGGTGTTCTCACCCAGCCGGAACGGCAAGGTGGCGTCAGGGTTGTTCAGCGTCAGGATCACCACATCGGGCTGCGGCGTGCTGATCGACGAGATGTTGTCGAACACGCCTTTTTTGGCCTTGTTCGTGCTGTCGGCGGCGCGGGCCCGGTCAAACGTGAACTTCACCGCCTCGGCATCAAACGGCGTGCCGTCGTGGAACTTGATGCCTTTGCGCAGCTTGAAGCTGTAGCTTTTGCCGTCGGGATCGACGGTCCAGTCTTCGGCCAGCAGCGGCTGCACCGAGCCGCCCACCGTGATCTTGGTCAGCCCCTCCAGCACGTTGTAGTGCACGATCTCGCCGATGGCGGCGGACGGCGACGTGGTGGGGTCGAGGCCGGTGGGCTCCAGCACCATGCCCAGCACCAGCGTGTCTTTGGCGCGCTGGGCCAGCGCGTCGGTGATGCTGAACGGCAGGGCCAGCAGGCCGGCGGCCTGGGCCAAGGTGCGGCGGCGAAGGGTCATGGGGTTCTCCGGGAGGGCGGGCAAGCAGGGTCTGGCCAAACGGGATCGGGCAAGCCGGATCGGGCAAACAGGATCGGGCTCAGCGGCCGGCGGCGTTTGATTCTGCCGCGTCGGCCGGTGCACCGGCCAAAACCAGCTCGGCCCGGTGGCAGGCGGCCCAGTGGCCGGTGGCCAGCGGGCGCAGGGCCGGCGCGCAAGCCAGGCAGACCGGCTGCCGGAACGGGCAGCGTGGCGCAAAAGCGCAGCCGACAGCCGCATCGGCCGGCAGATCGGGTGGCAGCGGGTGGGCCGTCACCGGCTTGGGCCTGCGTCGCGCGCCCGGCCGGGCTTGCGGCACCGCGTCCATCAGTGCCCGGGTGTACGGGTGGCCGGCGGCATTGAACAGGGTTTCGGGCCTGCCCTGCTCCACCACCCGGCCCTGGTAGAGCACGATCACCTCGTCACACACCAGATCGACCACCGCCAGGTCGTGGCTGATGAAAAGATAGGTGACGCCAAGGCGGTCCTGCAGGTCTTGCATCAGGTTGAGCACCTGGGCTTGCACCGAGACATCGAGCGCGCTCACCGGCTCGTCGGCGACGATCAATTTGGGGTGGGTCACCAGCGCCCGGGCGATGGCGATGCGCTGGCGCTGGCCGCCCGAGAACTCATGCGGGTACTTGCTGGCATCGGCGGCGCGCAGGCCCACCGCGTCGAGCATCGCGCCGGCGCGGTCTTGCTGCTCGGCTTTTGCCGCCGGGCCTTGCGCCAATAACCACGATGGCCCGCTTTGCGCGACCAGGGGCTCGGCCACGATGCGGCCCACCGTCTGGCGCGGGTCGAGTGAGCCAAACGGGTCTTGAAACACCATCTGAAAATCCGCCCGGGCCCGGCGCAGCGCGGCCGGCGCCAGCCGGTGCAGGTCTTGGCCGTTGAACAGCACCTGGCCGGCGCTGGGCCGCTCCAACGCCATCACCAGCCGGGCCAGCGTGCTTTTGCCCGAGCCCGACTCCCCCACCACACCCAAGCTGCGGCCGGCCTGCAGGCTGAAGCCCACGCCCTGCAGCGCCCGCACCA
This sequence comes from Betaproteobacteria bacterium, assembly GCA_031366635.1. Taxonomy (GTDB): domain Bacteria; phylum Pseudomonadota; class Gammaproteobacteria; order Burkholderiales; family Burkholderiaceae_C; genus Pseudaquabacterium. Next base: position 8,424 of record JANLOP010000064.1, read on the forward strand.
CCGGCGGCGGCGCCAGCAGGTGGGCGCGCGGCAGGGTGTAGTGCTTGAACAGCTCAGAAACCTGCAACAGCGCAGGCGGCTCGGCCACCGTCATGGCATCGCCGCCACGGCGTCCAGCCGGATGCAGCGCGCTGCGTGGCCGGGCGTCAGCTCGATTTCCGGCGGCGGTGCGCGGCGGCAGTCATCGATGGCCAGTGCGCAGCGGTCGGCAAAGCCGCAGCCGGCCGGCAGGTCGATCAGCTCGGGCACGCGGCCGGGGATGGTGGCCAGGCGGCGGCCGCGCCGGCCGGTGAGCGCGGCGTTTTCAGCGCGCAGGCCCAGCCCCGGACGGGCCGCAAACAAGCCCCGGGTGTACGGATGCGCCAGGTGGGCAAACACCGCGTCGGTGGGGCCACTTTCCACCACCGTGCCGCCGTACATCACCAGCATGCGCTGCACGTTCTCGGCCATCACGCCCAGGTCGTGGCTGATCAGCAGCAGCGCCATGCCGTCTTCACTCACCAGTTGGGCGATCAGATCAAGCACCTCGCGCTGGATCGTCACATCGAGCGCGGTGGTCGGCTCGTCGGCGATCAGCAGGTCTGGCCCGCAGGCCAGCGCGATGGCGATCACCACGCGCTGGCGCTGGCCGCCCGAGAGTTGATGCGGATAGGCGTCCAGCCGGCGCGCTGCCTGCGGCAGTTGCACCCGTTGCAGCAGGCGCAGCGCCTCGGCGCGGGCCGCTGCCGCGTCCAGGCGCTTGTGCAGGCGCAGCGATTCAGCGATCTGCCGGCCGATGGTGTGCAGCGGGTTGAGCGCGGTCATCGGCTCTTGAAACACCATCGCCAGCCGGTTGCCGCGCAACTGGCACCAGTCGGCCTCGGCCAGGCCGAGCAGCGGCTGGCCGTCCAGCGTGATGGCACCGGCCACCTGGGCGGCGTCGGGCAGCAGGCCCATCAGCGCCAGCGCGGTGATGCTTTTGCCGCAGCCCGATTCACCGATCAGGCCCAGCGTCTGGCCCCGTTCGAGTGAAAACGAGACGCCGCGCAAAGCCTCGGCCGGCCCGCGCGGCGTGCTCAGCGTGACGCGCAGGTCTTGCACCGCCAGCAAGGGCGGGGTGGTCATGCCCGGTCAGGTTTGGCCGGCGCAACCGCCAACAGCACCGCTTGGGCGCACAGCAAATCGAGGTAGGCGCCGCTGAGCAGTTGGTGGGGCGCGATGCCAAGCTGGGCCATCAGCCGGTGGGCGATGACGCTGCCTTCGGCCTCGGTCTGGCCATCGTGCAGCGTGACCTCCAGTTCCAGAAAATCACCCAGCCCCTGCACCCGGTCGAGGTGGATACGGGTGGCGCCCACCAGCACGAGGATGCGCTCTTTGCGCACCCGGCCCAACAGGCCGCAGGCGCGGGCGAGCGCCTCGCGCAGGCTTTCGGGCTCGGGCACCGAGACCAGCACGTAGTCCGACAATTTGGGGCCATCGGCGTCGGGCCGGTGGTAGTGGATCAGCTCACCCGAGCCGTCGCCAAATACCCGCAGCTTGAGCCGGCCGTGCGGCACGTCAAAAAAGGTGTCGTCCTGGTGGATCAACTGCGGATGGGCGTCGTCACCCAGCGCGCGGGCCAGGGGCAGCAAGGCATCGACGCTGTCGATGCGGGCCTTGATTTCAACGTTGGCGGGCATGGGCGAGATTGTGCGACAGGCCTTTGTGCGACCGGCCGTTGTGCGACCGGCCGTTGTGCGACCGGCCGTTGTGCGCCAAGCCGTTGTGCATCGCGTCTTGCGGCCCCCGCCGGGCGCCGCTCAGCGCCGGGGCTGGTCTGGCCCGGGGCCGCGCCGCTCAATGTGGCGGAAGGTGATGCGGCCCTTGCTCAGGTCGTAGGCCGACAGCTCCAGCGACACCGCGTCACCGGCCAGGATGCGGATGTGGTGCTTGCGCATCTTGCCCGACGTGTAGGCGATCAGCACATGGCCGTTGTCCAGCGTGACGCGGTAGCGCGAGTCGGGCAAGACCTCGGTCACCTTGCCTTGCATCTCGATCAGTTCTTCCTTGGCCATGGGGTGGCAATCTCCAGCTTGGTTCGGTAGGGCGCTGCGGCCGCCTGCGGCCCGGCAACACCGGTCAATCGATCATTGCAACCCGTCGGCAAACCCACACCGGCAGACCACAGGCAACTTTGTCGGTCGCTTCAGGCCCGACCCATGGCGGGGGCGGGCAATCTGGGGCTCCTGGCATGGAAGAGCGGCAGACCTGCCGCAACCGTGGTGGGGCCTGGGGCAGGCACCGTGGCGGGCTGGGCAGCGGCTGGCGGGATGGCCGCACCACTTGCTGTCTACACCCTGTTTGGCTGCAAACCGGTTGCAACCCTGGGCATGGACAGCTGGTGTGGCCGATCGGTGGCACCACTGTGGTGGAGGCGCCACGGACCAAACCAGAGATTGTAGCGCGCCGGGCGCGTGTTTGCGGTGCGCAAGCGCTGTCACGGCGGCATGCGGGGGCGCTTCGCCGGTCGGGCTTGCCACCGGCACCGGCACGCCGTACTCAGGGCGCAGCGGTCAAGGCGAGAACTTCCATTTCTGGCCGGTTTGCGACTTGCACGGGTGCTGCACCGCAGGGCTGCGCCGGGCTTTGCCGAAGCCGCCCTCCAGGCACAGGTCCTTGTCCTCCAGAAACTTGGTCTTCAGCCAGTAGTAGCCCGTGCCGTCCGGCACGGCTTTCCAGAGTTGGCCGGTGACGTTTTTGCAGGGCGCCTGGGCCACCGGGATGCTGTTGGCGTCGCCATCGCCGCCCTCCAGGCACAGGCCTTTGTCGTCGGGGTGGACGGTCTTCAGCCTGAAGTAGCCCTTGTGGGCCGGGACCACTGTCCAGCGTTGGCGCGGGGCGCCACTGCAGTCGTCCAGGTAGGGGGCACCGCCCAGGGCAGCGCCGGGTGCAGGCCCGTTGCCATCCAGGCACTTGTTCTGCCCTTCCAGGAATTTGGTCTGCAGGGTGTAGTCACCGCTGCCGGGCTCGCCCGCCGTGGCGTCAGGCGGCGCAGGCCCGGCCCCTTGGCGGGCTTGCGCGCCTGGGGGCTCGGTGGCCGGCGACGGCGGCGGCGCCGGGTCAGCGGGCGCGCTGCGCTTGGCCATCTGGGGCTGCGCCGGCGCGGGCGTGTCGCTGCGCTCGGCCGTGGGGTTGCCGAGCAGGGCCGCGAGCGCCACTGCCAGCGCCAGCGCTGCGATGCCGACGCCGATGTTGCGCGGCCGCATCCAGCCCGTGCGTGGAGCCGCTGGCGCACCCGATGGCGCCGGTGCTTGTGCCAGCGCCGCAGCCTGCCCGGCAAGCGGTGCTGCGGCCTGCCCGACCGCGAGACCATCCGCCGACAGTCGCGCTTTCAAGTCGGCGATGAGCGCTGAAAAACCCGTCTGCTGATGGATGTCCGGATTGAGCGTGTTCATGTCGCTGAGCAGCGCCGTGATGTTCGACACCCTCTCGCGGAACCTGTTGTAGTCGTTCAGCGCTGTGTGCTGCGACTGCAGGTTGGCCTGGCTGCGCAGACTCTTCACATTCTGGTCCAGTGCATCCTGCTTGTCCTGCCAGTACCGCACGTAGTCGGTACTGTCACCTGGGTCCTGTACTTTGGCGTCTGGCAGCACCACCGGGAAGATGCGGTCCTTCAGGTGCTTGTTCTCCAGGATCTCCACCAGTTCGTACATGCAGTAGCGCGACTTCAGATAGTCGTCACTGACCACCACGACCACGGCGTGGCCCTGGCCGATGCGCTGCATGAACTCCCGAATCAAACCCTTGTAGCCCAGGTCGCGCTTGTCGCGCACGGCGACGATGCCCTGCTTTTGCAGCTCGGCATCCAGCGCGTCCACGATACGTTCGCTCTCGCCGCCCCAGGCGTACGAGAAAAACACCTGCCGCGAAACGTCGTTCATCCTGCACTCCTCCATCCAGCGTCTGCCGCAGTGAGCAGGATTGTCTTGCACCACATGTCTTGCGGGACGGTGGGGCGCACCGGTGCGTCAGCGCTGGCGCGCCAGCCGAGGGTCCAGCAGGTCGCGCAGGCCGTCGCCCATCAGGTTGAGGCCCAGCACGCTGAGCGCAATCGCCACGCCCGGGTACACCGCCAGCATCGGCGCCTGGAACAGCAGGGTTTGCGCCTCGTTGAGCATGCGGCCCCAGCTGGGTTGCGGCGGCTGGGTGCCCAGGCCGAGGTAACTGAGCGCGGCCTCGGCCAGGATCGCGGTGGCAAACGAGATCGTGGCCTGCACGATCAGCACGCTGGCGATGTTGGGCAGCACATGGTCGAGCGTGATGCGCAGCGGCCCGAACCCGGCCGCGCGCGACGCCAGCACGTATTCACGGGCCCACACCGCTTGTGCCGCGCCGCGGGTGATGCGGGCGAACACGGGGATGTTGAAGATGCCGATGGCCAGGATGCCAGTCAGCAACCCGGGGCCGTAGATCGCCCCCAGCATGATGGCCGACAGCAGCGCCGGGAAAGCGAAGGTGAAGTCGGCGGCACGCATCACCGCCTCTTCGACCCAGCCGCGGCGGGCCGCCGCCAGGCAGCCCAGCAGCACGCCGATCGACACCCCGATGCCCACCGCGATGACGCCCACCACGATGGAGTTTTGCGCGCCCACCAGCAGCTGCGAGGCGATGTCGCGGCCCAGGCTGTCGGTGCCCAGCCAGTGCGCGGCGCCAGGGGCGCTGAGCTTGTTGGGGATGTCGATCTCGGCTGGCGGGTAAGGCGCCCAGACCAGCGACAGCAAGGCGGCCAACACCAGCAAGGCGCTGAGCGCCGCGCCGACCAAAAAACTGGCGTGGCGCAACGCGCGGGCGCGCAGGCCCTGTGATCGGACGGGTGGGCCGACGGGTGGGCTGACCGGCAAGGCGGGTGGGCTCATCTAGTAGTTCGTTTCACCAAAGGCATTACGAAATGAAATCGATGGATTTTTTCGCCAGGCTAGGCGTAGACCCGCAGTCGCACTGCCAGTGCGGCAAGGGGATGCAACGACGCATGGCGGAAAAAGACGCGATTTCATGTCGTGTTTTTGGTGAAACGG
>JANLOP010000103.1:0-27142 GCA_031366635.1 Betaproteobacteria bacterium
CCCGACAGCCTCCTAGAATCGCCGCAGCCAAGCTGCCTGAGGAGACACCACAGTGAAGATCAAGAACCAGAAAGATTTCTGGTCGGGGTTGATGTTTTTAACCGTGGGCATCGGCTTTGCGTGGGGCGCCACCAACTACAACTTTGGCTCATCAGCGCGGCCGGGGCCCGGGTTTTTTCCGCTCGGCCTGGGGTTGCTGCTGGCCATCCTGGGCGCGGTGGTGTTGTTCAAGGCGCTGGTGGTCGAGACCGACGACGGCAACCCGATCGGCACCTGGGCCTTCCGGCCGCTGCTGATTGTGATGGCCTCGGTGGGCGTGTTCGGCTACACGCTGCCATTGCTGGGCATGGCGCTGGCGTTGCCGATCATGATCGTGATCTGCAGCCTGGCTGGCGATGAGTTTCACTGGAAGGACGCCCTCATCAGCGTGGTGGTGTTGACGGTCGGCTCGTGGTTCATCTTCATTTACGGACTCAAGCTGGTGATCCCGCTGTGGCCGCAGTCAATCACCGGTTGAGGCGCGCGCCATGGAACTGATCAACAACCTGATGCTGGGTTTTGGTGTCGCCTTCACGGCGCAAAACCTGCTGTATGCTTTTTTTGGCTCGGTGCTGGGCACCTTGATCGGCGTGCTGCCGGGCCTGGGCCCGGTGGCCACCATCGCCATGCTGCTGCCGTCGATCTACGCGCTGGACGCCACACCGGCGCTCATCATGCTGGCCGGCATTTACTACGGCGCGCAGTACGGCGGCTCGACCACCGCCATCCTGATCAATGTGCCGGGCGAGTCCAGCTCGGTGGTCACGGCCATTGACGGTTACGCGATGGCGCGCAAAGGCCGCGCCGGCCCGGCGCTGGCCGCCGCCGGCCTGGGCTCGTTTTTTGCCGGCTGCGTGGGCACGGTCATGATCGCGGCTTTTGCGCCACCGCTCACCGAGCTGGCCTTCAAATTCGGCCCGGCCGAGTACTTCAGCCTGATGGTGCTGGGCCTGATCGGCGCGGTGGTGATGGCCTCGGGATCGTTGATCAAAGCCATCGCCATGATCCTGCTCGGCCTGCTGCTGGGCCAGATCAACACCGATGTGATCTCGGGTGTGCCGCGCTACAGCTTCGACATCCCCGAGCTGACCGACGGCATCGGCTTTGTGGTGATCGCGATGGGCATCTTCGGCTTTGGCGAGATCGTCGCCAACCTGGGCAAGCCGGCCGAGCACCGCGAAGTGTTCACCAAAGATGTGAAGGGCCTGTGGCCTACCAAACAAGATTTCAAAGACGCCTGGCCGGCAGTGGTGCGCGGCACCGCGCTGGGCTCGATCCTGGGCGTGCTGCCCGGTGGCGGCGCCTTGCTGGCGTCGTTTGCGGCTTACACGGTCGAGAAAAAGGTGAAGGGCCGCAAGGGCGAGGTGATCTTTGGCCAGGGCAATATCCGCGGCGTGGCCGGGCCTGAGTCGGCCAACAATGCCGGTGCGCAGACCAGCTTCATACCGATGCTCACCCTGGGCATCCCGCCGAATGCGGTGATGGCGCTGATGGTGGGGGCAATGACGATCAAGGGCATCCAGCCCGGCCCGCAGGTGATGACCAGCAACCCACAGTTGTTCTGGGGCCTGATCGCCAGCATGTGGGTGGGCAATGCGATGCTGGTGATCCTGAACCTGCCGCTGATCGGCATCTGGATCAAGCTGCTGACGGTGCCGTACCGCTTTTTGTTTCCAGCCATCGTGGTGTTTTGCGCCATCGGCAGCTACACGCTGAACAACAGCTCGTTCGATGTCTACATGACAGCGCTGTTCACGCTGGTCGGTTATTCGTTTTACAAGCTGGGCTGTGAGCCGGCGCCACTGCTGCTGGGCTTCATCCTGGGGCCGATGATGGAAGAGAACCTGCGCCGGGCGCTGCTGCTGTCGCGCGGTGACTGGACGACCTTTGCCACCCGGCCGCTGTCGGCCGGCCTGCTGGCGGTGGCCGCGCTGATGGTGGTGATCGTGCTGCTGCCGTCGATCAAGTCGAGACGAGACGAGGCGTTTCAGGAAGAAGGCTGATCCGCCAACCCCCGGCCCGCCGCAACGGCCTCCGCGAGGGACCGTTTGTCTTCAGGCCACGCACAATCGAAGCGCCACTCATCGGCCTTGCCGCCGCCACCGCCATGCCCCAACCCTTTGACTACCGACCGGCCTACCGGTCAACCCGCCTGCCGGTGTTTGCCCGCAATGTGGTGGCCACCTCGCAGCCGCTGGCCGCCCAGGCCGGGCTGCGCATGCTGGCCGATGGCGGCAATGCGGTGGACGCGGCCGTGGCCTGCGCGGCGGTGATGACGCTGGTCGAGCCGTGCAGCAACGGCCTGGGCTCGGATGCCTTCTGCATCCTGTGGGACGGCCAGCAACTGCATGGCCTGAATGCCTCGGGCCGGGCCCCGGCGGCCTGGACGCCGGATTACTTCAAACGCAAATACCCGGCCGATGCCCGCACCCCGCCGGCGCGCGGCTGGGATTCCGTCACCGTGCCCGGCGCGGTGGCCGGCTGGGTGGCACTGAACCAGCGCTTCGGCAAGCTGCCGCTTGAGCAGGTGCTGGCCCCGGCCATCGACATCGCCGAGCGCGGCCATGCGGTCTCGGTCGTGGTGCAAGAAAAATGGGCCGCCGCCGCCCAGGTGCACGACCTGGCATCCCAGCCCGGCTGGGCCGAGACGTTTTTGCCGCGCGGCCGGGCGCCAGCGGTGGCCGAGCTGTTCCGCTTTCCGGGCGCCGCGCGCGCACTGCGCCTGATTGCCGCCACCCAAGGCCAGGCGCTGTACGGGGGTGTGATCGCGGCCGCGCTGGCGCGCCAGGCGGCTGCGCAAGGTGGCGCGATGACGCTGGCCGACCTGGCCGCCTACCAGCCGGAGTGGGTCGATCCCATCGGCCAGGATTACCGGGGCCACCGGCTGCATGAGATACCGCCCAACGGCCAGGGCATTGCCGCGCTGATCGCGCTGGGCCTGCTGCAGCACTTTGACGTGGCCGCCAACGGCGTGGACAGCGTGGCCAACCAGCACTTGCAGATCGAGGCGATGAAGCTGGCCTTTGCCGATGTCTACCGCTACGTGGCCGAGCCGGCCAGCATGCAGGTCAGCGTCGAGCAGATGCTGGACCCGGCCTACCTGGCCGCGCGCGCCCGGCTGATCGACCCGCAGCGGGCGCAGGATTTCGCCGCCGGCAGCCCGCAAGACCGGCACCGCCAAGGCGGCACCGTCTACCTCACGGCGGCCGACGAGCAGGGCATGATGGTCAGCTTCATCCAGAGCAACTACCTGGGTTTCGGCTCGGGCGTGGTGGTGCCCGAGTTTGGTTTGAGCCTGCAAAACCGCGGCCACGGCTTCAGCCTGGATGCCGCCAGCGCCAACTGCGTGGCGCCCGGCAAGCGGCCGTTCCACACCATCATCCCGGCGTTTTTGACGAAAGACGGCCGGCCGGTGATGAGCTACGGCGTGATGGGCGCCAATATGCAGCCGCAAGGCCACCTGCAAACCCTGGTGCGCATGCTCGACTTTGGCCAGAACCCGCAAGCTGCCTGCGACGCACCGCGCTGGCGCTTCAACCAGGGGCTGTCAATCAATGTCGAGGCGCAGATGGACCCGGCGCTGGTGCAAGGCCTGGCCGACCTGGGCCACCGGGTGGAGGTGCTGTACGACAGCTACCAGGATTTTGGTGCCGGCCAGTTCATCTGGCGCCTGGCTGGCGAGTCGGGTGATCCGGCCGACGACGGCTACGTCGCCGCCAGCGACCCGCGCCGCGACGGCCAGGCGGTCGGCTTCTGACGGCCCGTCGGCGACGGCCAACGCCGCATCAAGCCAGCCCGTCGTCCACCGCCTGCAAAACCTGCTGCGCATCCAGCGGCTTGGTCAGGAACTGCGCGGCACCGGCCTCAAAGCATTCGTCGATGCGCTGCGGCCGGCACTCGGCCGAGACCACGATCACCGGCGTGCTGCGCAGCCGGGTGTCGGCGCGCAGCGTGCGCAGCAGGTCGATGCCGGGCTGGTCGGGCAGGTCCAGGTCGAGCAGCACCAGATCGGCGTCATGCGCCAGCGCCAGGCCGTCGGCGGCGCTGCGCGCACACAGCAGCGTGACGCCCGGCCGGCGCGCCAGCAACTGGCGCATCAAATCGATGTCGCCCAGGTTGTCCTCGATGTAGAGCACGCTGCCGATGCTGACACTCGGGATGGCCGTCACGCCGGCCAGCACCACCGTGCGGCTGGGCTCGCCCACCGGGCGCGGCAGGCGCAGGCCGAACACCGAGCCCTCGCCCTCGCGGCTGGCCACGCTCAATTCACCGCCCATCAGCGCGCACAGCTTGCGGCAGATCACCAGGCCGATGCCGGTGCCCTGGATGCCGTGGGTGCTGGCCTGCACGCCGTGCAGGCCGGGGCCGCCGGCCAGCCCGGTCCGCTCACGCCCGAGCCGGTGAAACGGCCTGAACAGCTCACCGATCTGCGACTCGCTCATGCCGATGCCGGTGTCCTCCACCTCCACCACCACCTCGCCCAGCGCGCCCGGCCGGGTGCGCAGCGTCACCCGGCCGCCGGGCCGGTTGTATTTGACGGCATTGCCCAGCAGGTTGATCAGCACCTGGCGCAGCCGCAGCGCGTCGGCCTGCACCCGGTCGGCCTGCGGTGACAACGACAAGTCCAGCGCCACCCCGGCCTGCAGCGCGGCCGGCTCGACCATCGCCATCGCCTCTTGCGCCAGATCGGCCAGCGACACCGGCAGCAGCGTCAGCCGCAGGTGGCCGGCCTCCATGCGCGACAGGTCGAGCACATCGTTGATCATGTCCAGCAAATGCCAGCCGGCCTGGCGGATCTGCGCCAGGCCGTGGCGCTGGTCGAGGCTGTCGCCGTCGTCGTCCGGCTTGCCGCCGCCATCGCCGGTGCGGCCCAGCATCTGGGCAAAACCGATGATGGCGTTGAGCGGGGCGCGCAGCTCATGGCTCAGGTTGGCCAGAAACTCGCTTTTGGTGCGGCTGGCCACCTCGGCCTCGTCGCGCTCGCGCTCGGCCTCGCGCAGCCGCAGCACCTGGGTCAGCTCTTGCAGTGCGCCCACGGTGGCCACCGGCTGGCCGTCGGCGTCGCGCAGCGTGTGCAGCGTGGCGGCCACCTGCAACACCCGGCCGTCGGGCGTCAGGTAGCGCTGGCGCCGGGCCTGGCCGCCGCCCACGGCTGCGGCGGTGCCGTCGTCGGCTTGCACATCAGGCAGTTGAAAGTCGGCCAGCGGGCGGCGCAGCAGATCGGCCGCCGTGCTGCCCATCATCGTGCAGAAGGCCGGGTTGGCCTCGATGATCAAGCCCTGCGGATCGACCACCGTGACGCCGATGCTGACGCTGTCGAAGATGGCACGGTAGCGCTGCTCACTCACCGCCAGCGCGCGCTCGGCCTGGCGCCGCTCATCGATTTCAGCGCGCAGCGCGGTGGTGCGCTCTAACACCCGGTCTTCGATACGGCGCAGCCGGCCGGTCAGCGCCAGCAGCAGCGCGCTGAGCATGGCCGCGCCCAGGGCGGCCGGCAGCGCCAGCAGCCAGACGGCGGTGAACAGCCGGTTGTCGGCGCTGGCCGGCTCGCTGATCAGCAGGTTCAGCCGCTGGCCGGCCAGCAGCAACTGGCCGGCCTGGTGGCGGACGGTGCTGCCCAGCGCGTCGGCCTCGCAGCCCGGCGGGCCGGCCAGCCGCTGCCGGGGCGGGCCGCCGTCGTCCGGGCCGTCGGTCAGGCAGACGCGCAGGTTGGGGTCGTCGTCGTCAGGCAGGGCATTGCGCAGCAAGGGGCCGGCCTGAACCACGGCAAACACCAGCCGCGTGGCGGGGCCACGGCCGGCGGGCGCCGGCACCGACTGCAGCACGATCAGCGCCTGCGGCGCCGCGTTGCCGGGTGGGGCCGGCGCCCGCCCGGCACTGCCAGGCGGGCCAGCCGCCGGGCGCGCCGTTGCGGCAGGCGCCACCGCCCCCGGTGCTGCGCTGACGGCCACTGGCAGATCACCGCCCAGCGCCCGCTCGGCCGCCCGGCGCAGCGCGGGCGTCAAGATCAGGCGGCGGTCGGGCGCGGCCTGGGCGCCGGGCAGTGCCGGCAGCAGGGCGGCGCCGCCACTGCCCAGCAGCGGGCCCAGCAGCCAGTCGGCGGCGTCCGCGCCTGCTGCGCCGCTGGTCTGCGGCGGGGCCGGCGTCGGCGTGCCTGCAGGCGGGCCCGGCGGGCTGGCCTGCCGGTCTATCCAGCCGATGGCCTGAAGGCCGGGCACCCGCTCCATCCAGCCGGTGGCCAGTTGGCCAAACAGCCCCGGCGGCAGGGCGTCGCCGCCAGCGGCCAGCACGCCGCGCAAGGCCAGCACCGCGTGCACCGGGTCGGTGAGCGATTGCTGGATGCGCAGCCGGCGCGCGTTGGCGTCGCGGTCGAAAGTGGTTTGCAGCCGCAGCTCATCGCGCCGCGCCACCTGGTCAAAGCCCGGCAGCATCACCGCCACCAGCAGCACCAGCGGCAGCGCCACCAGGCGCCGCCGTGGCCGCCACGGCGCCGGCGGCCGGGCCAGCCAGCACAGCAGCACCGGCGCCGTGACCACGATGCCGGCCACGTCGGCAATGAAGTGGCCCACCGCGCTTGCCAGTTGCGGCCGGGCCAGCGGCAGCGCGGCGGCGGCATCGGCCCCCCATTGCGCCAGCAGGCCGGCCAGCACGCCCACGCCGGCTGCGGCCGGGGCGGCCACCAGCACAAAGCGGCGCAGGCGCGGTGCGTCGTCCAGGCGCAGCAGATCGGGGTCAGCGCTGTGCCGCATCAGCCAGCCGGCGGTGATCGCCTGCAAGCCGAGCACGGCGGCCTCGATCAGCGCCGGCTGCGGCGCGCTGCCGCCGGCCAGCTCGGCCAGCAGCACACCGGCCAGCGCCGACGGCACGGTCCAGCGGCCGCGCGACATGGCGGCGGCCACCGCCACGCCCAGCACCACCGACAGCGGCGCCAATGCCGCCGAGCCCAGCGTGTAGGTGGGCAGCAGCGCCTGCAGCGCAGCGCACAGCAGGGCCAGCAACAGCGCGCGCAGCCAGGTGCGTGGCCAGCGGGCGGCTGCCGGCCGGCCGGCCGGAGCGGCGGGCAGTGCGGCGGCCGGGGCGGCAGGGTTGGGCACGAGGGCGGTTATTTTTTGGGGCACGGCCGGCGCAGTATGCCCAGCCACCGGGGCCGCCGCACTTGGGGTTGACGGTGCAGCGCCCTCAAGCAAGCGCTTTGCCAGGCCCGCCAGGTGAATGTTTGGCAACGGCGGGCGCACTGGCGACTGGCACTGCGCCAGCCCCGGCAGCGACCGCTTTCTACAATTCGCCGCTGGCCTTGAAGTGACTTTTGAAAACAAACCGACCCGATCATCGACCCGCCCGCCGACTGGTCAGCCGACCCACCCGCCGACCCACCCGCCAATGCCCCCGCCGATAAGCGCCCCGGCGGCCCCCGCCCATCGGCCGGCCTGGCACCGGTCGGGCCCGCTGCTGGCCATCGTCGGCGCGGTGGCGTTCTCGGGCAAGGCCATCATCGTCAAGCTGGCCTACCGGCACGGCGTGGATGCGATCACCTTGATCATGCTGCGCATGGTGGTGGCGCTGCCGCTTTTCGGGCTGATGCTGTGGTGGGCCGGGCGCGGCAAGCCGGCACTGGCCTGGCGTGACCGGGCGGCCGCAGCGGCGCTGGGCTTTCTGGGCTACTACCTGGCCAGCTTGCTGGATTTCCTGGGCCTGCAGCACATCAGCGCCAGCCTGGAGCGGCTGGTGCTGTACTTGACCCCGGCCGTGGTGCTGCTGCTGTCGTGGGCCTTGCTGGGCCGCCGTGCCAGCGCCCGCCAGTGGACGGCGCTGGCGGTGGGCTATGGCGGCCTGCTGCTGGTGTTTGGCCATGAGCTGCATCTGGACGGCCCGCGTGTGCTGCTGGGCACCGGCCTGGTGCTGGCCAGCACCGCCAGCTATGCCGCTTACCTGCTGTACAGCGGTGAGGTGGTGCGGCGCATCGGCTCTCTGCGGCTCACCGGCTGGGCCAGCAGCGTGGCTTGCGGGCTGTGCCTGGCGCAATTTGCGCTGCTGCGGCCGCTGGCCGGGCTGGCGCTGCTGCCGGCGCCGGTGTGGTGGCTGTCGCTGGTCAACGGCACGCTGTGCACCGTGTTGCCGGTGGGGCTGGTGATGCGCGCCATCGAGCTGATGGGCCCGGCGCGCACCGCGCAGTACGGCATGGTCGGGCCGCTGTCCACCATCCTGCTGGGCGTGTGGGTCCTGGGTGAACCGTTCACCGTCTGGGTGGCGGCCGGCTCGGCGTGTGTGCTGGTCGGGGTGATGCTGCTGGGCCGGGGCCAATAATCGGCGGATCGGCCAATCGGCCAATCAGCGGTCAACGGAGCAAAGCAAATGGATCTGGGCATCAACGGCAAATGGGCGCTGGTCTGCGCCGCCAGCAAAGGGCTGGGCAAAGGCTGCGCCGAGGCGCTGGCGCGTGAGGGCGTCAGCCTGGTGATCACCGCCCGCGGCGCCGATGCCTTGCTGGCCACCGCCGCCGCCTTGCGCGCCGCCCACCCGGCCGTCGAGGTGCGCACGGTGGTGGGCGACATCACCACACCCGACGGCCGCGCCCAGGCGCTGGCCGCCTGCCCGCAGGTCGACATCCTGGTGAACAACGCCGGTGGCCCGCCGCCGGGCGATTTCCGCCAGTGGGACCGCGCCGCCTGGATCGCCGCGCTGGACGCCAACATGCTCACGCCCATCGAGCTGATCAAGGCCACGGTGGACGCGATGGCGGCGCGCGGCTTTGGCCGGGTGGTCAACATCACCTCGGGCGCGGTGAAGGCGCCGATCGATTTTCTCGGCCTGTCCAACGGCGCGCGCAGCGGGCTGACCGGTTTTGTCGCCGGCCTGGCGCGCCAGCCGCAACTGGCCGGGCGCAATGTGACGATCAACAACCTGTTGCCGGGCTCGTTCGACACCGACCGGCTGAAACAGGGCTTGCAGGCCAACGCCGCCAAAGCCGGTTTGAGCCCCGAGGCCCTGGCCGAGCGCCGCCGGATGCTGGTGCCGGCGCAGCGCTTTGGCACGCCGGCCGAGTTTGGTGCGCTGTGCGCTTTTGTCTGCAGCCAGCAGGCCGGCTACTTGACGGGGCAGAACCTGCTGCTCGACGGCGGCGCCTACCCGGGCACGTATTGAGCCCGCCCGTGCTGCGCGACCGCCTGCCCGTCTGGCTGCAATATGGCCTGCCCAAGCAAGCCCTGACCCGCTTTGCCGGCGTGCTGGCGCGCTGGCAGGGCGGCGCGGCCAGCACCGCGCTGATCCGCTGGTTTGTCGGCCGCTACGCCGTCGACATGGCCGAGGCGGCCGAGCCGCGCATCGAGGCTTACGCCAGCTTCAATGATTTTTTCACCCGCGCGCTGCGCCCCGGCGCCCGGCCGCTGGCCACCGCCCGCCTGCTGAGCCCGGTGGACGGCGCGATCAGCCAGTTCGGCCGCATCCAGGGCGGGCAGATCTTCCAGGCCAAAGGCCACCAGTACAGCGCCGCCGCGCTGCTGGGCGGCGATCTGGTGGGCGATCTGGTGGATGGCACGGCGCTGGCCGCGCCCTTTGCCGACGGCAGCTTTGCCACGCTGTACTTGAGCCCGCGCGACTACCACCGCATCCACATGCCCTGCGCCGGCACGCTGCGGCGCATGGTGCATGTGCCGGGCGCGCTGTTCTCGGTCAATCCGACCTCCGCACGCGGCGTGCCGGGCCTGTTTGCGCGCAACGAGCGGGTGGTCTGCCTGTTTGACGATGCGCAGGGCCAGCCGTTTGCGCTGGTGCTGGTGGGGGCCACCATCGTCGGCAGCATGGCCACGGTGTGGCACGGCGTGGTCAACCCGCCCCGGCCGGGCGTGGTGCGTGACTGGCGCTACGGCGCCGATGCCCAGCCGCCGGTGACGCTGGCGCAGGGCGCCGAAATGGGCCGGTTTTTGCTGGGATCGACGGTGGTGATGCTGTTCCCCAAACCGGCGGCTGGCGCCTGGGCCTTCAACCCGGCCTGGGCGCCGGGCGGGGCCATCAGGATGGGCGAAATGATGGGCGACGGCGCGACCCCGTGAGCGGCCGCATCGTGCGCCCCCTCGGCCCCTGATCTGGCGGCACGCACGACCCTCACCCGCCGCTTCAAGGGTTCGGTTGACCCGGCGTGTGGCCGACACTGGCCGCCGGCGGTTCGAGCGCCTGCTGCACGCGGCGCAGCAAATCGGCTTGACCAGCCGCGTCCGTCACCGCCAGCCGGGTGAAATGCGGCCCGGCCAGCCGCACATCGGCAAACCGCCCGGCGGCGTCGTCGTGGAAATGCAAAAAAGCCTGGCCACGCCGGTAAAAACAGCCGGGCCGGCGCTCGGCCAGGCCGGGCAGGCCGCGCAGCGCCGCCCGCAGCGCGGCCAGGTGGGCGAGGGTGTCGGGGCCGGCGTGTTTCATCAGGGGTGGGCGGTGTTTGATGCGCCTGCATCATCCCTCATCAACGCCCGCCAGCGGCGCGGCAGCAGCGCCGCCATCGGGTACAACCGGGCGGCACGGCAGCGCTGTGGGGGTTGCCAACCGGGGAGCGGCACGATGGACGTGGTTCGACGGATTCAGGCTTTCAACGCCGGGCGCGAGCCCGAGCGCCTGCAGCTCAAATACCAGCGCATGCACGGCGATGTGTTTGCGTTTTTTCGCGCCACCTGCCATTTGTTTCATGACCGGCTGCCGCGCACCGGCGTGCTGCGCTCGGCGCCGCTGGCCTGGGCTTGCGGTGACCTGCACTTCGAGAACTTCGGCAGTTATCGGGGCGACAACCGGCAGGTCTATTTCGACCTGACCGATTTTGACGAGGCCGCATTGGCCCCCGCCTCTTGGGATTTGCTGCGCCTGCTCACCAGCTTGTGGGTGGGCGCTGGCAGCCTGGGGCTGCGCCGCCGTGAGGCCCAGCACCTGGGCCAGGCGCTGCTGGGCGCTTACACGGCGGCGCTGGCCGACGGCAAGGCTTACTGGATCGAGCGCGAGACCGCCCAGGGCCTGGTGCACACCCTGCTGGACGGGTTGAAAGACCGCAAGCGCGCTGATTTTCTGGCCAGCCGCACCCACCGGGCCGGCCCACGCCGGCTGCTGCGGCTGGACAACGGCAAGGCGCTGCCGGCCAGCGCCGCGCAGCGCGGCCTGGTGGCCGGTTTCATGGCCGGTTTTGCCAAGGCCCAGCCCGATCCGGACCGCTTCAAGTTGCTGGACGTGGCGCGCCGCATCGCCGGCCTGGGCAGCCTGGGCAGCGAGCGCTTTGTGCTGCTGGTGCAGGGCGCGGGCGGGGCGGCCGGCGCCAGCCTGCTGGATCTGAAGGGCGCGCAAGCGTCGTCGCTGCTGCCGCACCTGGCCGGGCTGCCGGGCGCCGTGCAGCCGCGCTGGCCCAACGAGGCCGAGCGGGTGGTGGCGCTGCAGCGCCGGCTGCAAGCGGTGCCGATGGCGCTGCTACAAGCCGTGCGGCTGGGTCAGGCGCCATCTGTGCAGCCGTACGTGCTGCGTGAGCTGCAACCGTCCGAGGACCGCGTCAGCCTGCACCGGGCCGACCACGCACTGGCCGAGCTGGCGCAGGTGATCGGCCACATGGGCCGGCTGCTGGCCTGGGCCCAATTGCGCAGCGCCGGGCGCCAGGGCTCGGCCCCGGCCGACGCACTGATCGATTTTGGTCAGCGCAAAAAATGGCCCGACCGGCTGCTGGATGTCGCGCAAGACCTGGCCCTGCAGGTGCGCCGGGATGCGGCGGTGTTTGATGCGGCGTTTGACGCCGGTGCTTTTGCGCCGGCTGGGCCGCCTGGCGCGCCGCCCTCAACCGCCTGACAGGCTTTGCCCGTCTTCAGCCGTCAGGCCGCTCAGGTGGTCGGTGCGGTTGAGGTGCTGCACCCAGTGCGGCGCCACTGCGCTGGCCAGCGTCACCGACGTGTTGGCCAGCCGGTCGGGCAGCGCCAGCCCGGCCGGCAGCCGCAGCGGCCCGTGTTGCAGCCAGTCGTGGATCACCAGGCCATGTGTCACCACAGCCAGCGGCCCGCCCGCCGCTGCCTGGTGGGCGATCAGCAACGCCCAGGCGGCGGCGCAGCGGGCGCGGAACCCGGCTGCCGACTCGCCACCGGGCGGGGCGTCAACAGCGGTCAGCGGGTCGTGGTCCAGGCTGTCGTAGGGCCGGCCGCGCAGGTCACCAAAGTTGCGCTCGTGCAGCAGCGGTGTGGTTTGCACCGGCAAGCCGCAGACCCGGGCGATGGCCTGGGCGGTGGCCAGCGCGCGCGGCAGGTCGCTGCTCAGGATGGCGGCCAGCCCGGCGCTGCGCAGGTGCTCGGCCAGCGCAGCGGCCTGGGCCTGGCCACGCGCCGACAGCGGTGTGTCGGCCGGCTGCAGCACCCGGCTGACGTTGAGTGCGGTTTCGCCGTGGCGGATGATGATCAGGTTCATGGTGGGTCGGGTGGTCAGGCTGTTCGGCTGTTTGGATGGATTGGATCGATGCCTGGATGCCGCGTTGGCAATTTGCCGAAGTTCACCACATCCGCAGCACGGCGTCGCCGGCCGATGACAGCGGCAGCGGCGCCGCCGCCACCGTGATCACCACCGTTTCGCGCCTGGTCTGTGCGGACGACGCTACGCGCCGCCGCATGGCCTTGTACTGGGGCTTGATCCGCCCGGCCAGCGGCCTGATCCGCCAGCGCCTGCTGGCGCAGATCAAGCGCGTGGCCGAGGGCCGGTGAACCCCTGCCAGGCGCTCAGCGCACCAGGTTGACGCCGCCGTCCACCGTCAAGGTGGTGCCCACCACGTAGTCACCCGCGCGGCTGGCCAGGTAGATCGCCGCTGCCGCCATGTCGTCGTCCACACCCACCCGGCGCGCCGGGATGCGGGCGGCCACCGCCGCCGCGTTGTCGCGCGCGTCGCGGTTCATCTCGCTGGCAAAAGCGCCCGGGCACAGCGCGTTGACGACGATGTTGTCCTGCACCAGGCGCAGCGCCATTCGCTTGCTCAGGTGGATCAAGCCCGATTTGCTGGCGGCGTAGCTGTAGGTTTCTTGCGGGTTGACCGTCTGGCCGTCGATCGAGGCGATGTTGATCACCTTGGCCGGCTGGTGGCCACCATTGGCCGACGCCCCCGCGATCAGCAGCTTGTGCAGCGCCTGCGTCAAGAAAAACGGCGACTTGAGGTTCAGATCGACCACCTTGTCCCAGCCGGCCTCGGGAAACTCATCAAACGGCGCACCCCAGGCCGCCCCGGCGTTGTTCACCAGGATGTCGAGCCTGGATTCCAACGCGCTGTAGGCCGCCACCAGCCCGGCAATGCCGGCCGGGGTGGACACATCGGCCGGCAATGAGATGCACGGCCCGGCGCCCGGAAACTGCGCGGTCAGCGCAGCGGCGGTGGCGTCGCAGGCGGCGGCCTTGCGCGCCGAGATGTAGACCTTGGCGCCCTGCTGCAAAAAGCCGGCGGCAATCATGCGGCCGATGCCGCGTGAGCCGCCGGTGATCAGCGCGGTGCGGCCGTCGAGTGAAAAGAGCTTGCTCATCGGGTGTCTCCTGAAAAAAGCGGTTGCAACCTCAGCCGAAATCGGCCGCGCCGGCCATCGCGCCCAGCCGGGCGGTGATGGCGTGGAACTCGGCCACCGTGTTGTCGATGATTTGCTGCACCGTCAACACGCCGTGGATCAGCCCGGCCGATTGGCCGGCCAGGGCGGGTGCTGCGTCCATGTCGCCGCCAAAATACACCTGCTGGATGCCGGCAAAGGTGCTGGCCGGCATCAGCCCGGCCTCATGGATGGCCTGGGTGAAGGTGGTTTTGAGCGCCCGGATGCAGGGCGTGGATTTTTTGTTCAGCACCCAGGTGCCGGTGGCGTCGGCCGCCAGGATGGCGTCTTTGAAGTTCTGGTGCACCGGGCTTTCGGCGCTGGCCACAAAGCGCGTGCCCATCTGGACGGCCTCGGCACCCAGCGCAAACGCCGCCGCCATGCCGCGGCCATCGACGATGCCGCCGGCAGCGATCAGTGGCACGCCGACCCGCTGACGGATGGCTTGCAGCAGCACCAGCGTGCTCACCTCTTCGGGGTTTTTGAAGCCGCCGCCCTCGCTGCCTTCGACCACCAGGCCGTCGATGCCGGCGTCCACACACTTCAGCGCCGTCTCCAGCGTGGGCACGGCGTGGTAGACCTTGATGCCGGCGCCATGCAGCGGGGCGATGAACTTGGCCGGGCTGCCGGCCGAGGTGGTGACGAAGCGGATGCCGGACGCGCAGACAAAGCGCAGCATCGCGTCGTCTTTCAAAAACCGGATCGGCAGATTGACGCCAAACGGCAGGCCGCTGGCCAGCATCGTGCGGATCTCGCGCTGGCAGTTGGCCGTCTCACCGGACGAGGTCTCGATGATGCCCAGCCCACCGGCGCGTGACACCGCCGAGGCCAGCGCTGACCGCGCAATCCAGCCCATCGGCGCCTGCACGATGGGGTAGGTGGCGCCGGTGTCGGCAAGCACCCGGTTCATGGGGCGTGATCCGGGGTCATGCGGGGCGGGGTGATGTGGGGCTGGGTCATGTGGGGCAGGGTGGCGAGCGCGCAGTGTGGCTGCGGCTTGGGGCGGCCGCAGTCGCCAAAGTGCCAGCACGCCGGGCCATCCGCCGGGCTATCTTCGGGGCAAGCCGCCGGCCAGATCCACCGGCCGGTGCCGCGCCCAGGTCACGCCCCGGCGGGCGCGGCGCTGCCGCAGGCCCAGCAGGTGTCGAACGGGCCGTCGATCACCTCGGCGCAGCCGGTGCAGGCCCAGCGCCGCTCGGGCGGGTTTTGCAGCGCGTGCAGCCACTGCCGGGCGGCGCCGGCCTGGCTTTCGTCCACCAGCCACAGCTCGGGCAGGGCCTGGTCGGGCGGTATTTCACCAGCAATGCTGCCGGCAAACATGCGCTGCACCGTCACCTTGAAGCCGGCGCCGTTCAGCATGTCGCACCACAGCGTGGCGATCACCAGGTTGGGGGCTTGGGCCAATCGCATCATCGGGCGGGCCTGCGGGTGGGGTGCATGCGTCAATTGTGGCCCGCAGCCTGGCCTGCGTGTGCGGCGACAACTGCGCTGCGGCAACCCGGCTGCGGCAACCGCGCCGCTGCGCCGCCAGCGGCCAGCAGTTACGCTCAGCGGCCCGATCTACCCAACCCACAGCAACCCCCGGAGAACACCGCATGACCCAAACCATCCAGATCCAGCAATTTGGCGGCCCCGAGCAGATGCAGATGGTCGACCTGCCGGTGGGCGACCCCGGCCCGGGCGAGATCCGCATCCGCCACCACGCCGTCGGGCTGAACTTCATCGACGTCTACCAACGCACCGGCCTGTACCCCAACGCGCTGCCGCTGAGCCTGGGCATGGAGGGCGCGGGCATCGTCGAGGCGGTGGGCGCTGGCGTCAGCCACTTGCAGCCCGGCGACCGCGCCGCCTACGCCAGCAACCCGCCCGGCAGTTATTGCCAGGTGCGGGTGATGCCGGCCAGGACGGTGTGCAAGCTGCCCGATGCGATCTCGTTCGAGACCGGCGCGGCGATGATGCTCAAAGGCTTGACGGCGCAGTACCTGCTGAAGAAAACCCTGCCGGCCGAGGGCCTGCAGGCCGGTGACTTTGTGCTGTGGCATGCCGCTGCCGGGGGTGTGGGCCTGATCGCCTGCCAGTGGGCGCGGGCGCTGGGCCTGCAGTTGATCGCCACGGCGGGCAGCGACGCCAAATGCCAGCTCGCGCTGGACCACGGTGCGGTGCACGCCATCAATTACCGGACCGAGGATTTTGTCGCCCGCGTCAAGGCCATCACTGGCGGCGCCGGTGTCAAGGTGGTCTACGACTCGGTGGGCAAAGACACGTTCGACGGCTCACTCAACGTGCTGCGGCCGTTTGGCCTGCTGGCCAGTTTTGGCAATGCCTCGGGCCCGGTGGCGCCGTTTGCGCCGGGCATTCTGGGCGCCAAGGGATCGCTCTACCTCACCCGGGCCACCTTGTTCAGCCACATCGCCAGCCGCGAGGCCACGCAGGCGATGGCCGACGACTTGTTTGCGGTGGTGGCCAGCGGCGCGGTGAAGATCCGCATCGACCAGCGCTACCCGCTGGCCGACGTGGCCCGGGCCCACACCGAGCTGGAGGCGCGCAACACCACCGGGTGCAGCATCTTGCTGCCCTGAGTTGGCGGCGCTGCAACCGACCGTCAGCGGCCCGTCAGCGGCCCGCCAACAGCGCCCGCACAAACCGCACGGGGATGGCGTAGCTGATGCCCGACGGGCTGCTGAGCACCGATTCGCGGCTGTTCTTGACCAGCACCATGTTGACGACGCCCAGCACCTGGCCGTTGTCGGCGTCCAGCAGCGGGCCGCCGCTGTTGCCGGGGTAGGCCGTGCCGTCGAGCTGGAAGATGTCAAACGGCCCCTGGCGCAGCCGCGCCACGGCAGCCGCGTCGAGCAGCCGGGCGTTCGGCGGCGGCAGTGCAATCGGCGTGATCGATGAAATGCTGGCCCGGTGCGTGACCGGTGAAAACCCCAGCAAGCCGCCGATCGGAAAGCCGATGAAGGCCACCGCTTGCCCCTCGCGTGCGTTGTCGGCCGGCGCCAGCGCCAGCACCGGCAGCGGCTCTCCGGTAAAGCCCAGCAGCGCCAGATCGTGCGTGCGGTCGATTTGCAGCAGCGTGAGCTGGCGGGTTTCGGGCGCGGCGTCTTGCCCGGCGGCCCGGTTGCCACTGATCTGCAGCACCAGTTGCGCCAGCGCGGCCGGCTCGTCGGGCAGCACATGGGCATTGGTCACCAGCGTGCGGCCGTCGGCCACCACAAAGCCGGTGCCCCGGAAGGCAAAACGCGGGCTGGTCAGCGCGCTGTACACCCCCACCGCCACAACCGCCGGCTTGGCTGCGGCCACCACCTCGGGCAGGCCGGCGTGGGCCGGTGTGGCGGCCAGCCCGGCGACGCTGACCAGCGCCAGGCCCAGGCACTCCCGCCAGCGCAAAAGCCAGCGGGCGCTGCGGGCGGGCAGGGCGGTCAATCGGCCCCCGGATCAGCCACCGGATCCGCTATCAGATTGACCACCGGATCGACCACCGGATCGGCCACTGGGTCGGCCACTGGGTCGGCCACTGCGGCCCGGTAGGCATGCCAACTGGCATGGCCCAGCACCGGGCCGGCGACCAGCAAGCCGGCAAACCACGGCAGCATCGCCAGCAGCACAGTGAGCGTGATCAGCGCGCCCCACAGCAGCATCACCGCCGGCTGGGTCAACACCAGGCGCAGGCTGGTCAGGCCGGCCGTGATGGCGTCGCTGGGCCGGTCCAGCAGCATCGGCAGCGAGACCACGCTGACGCCAAAGATCAGCCCGGCAAACAGCCCGCCCACCAGCCCGTAGGCGGCGATGAAGGCCAGGTTGTCCGGGTTCACCAACGCCAGCAGCGAGCCCTTGAAATCGGGCATGCCGTCAAAGCTGACGGCAAAGATGATCAGCGCCACCCGGCCCCACAGCAGCTCCAGCACCAGCAGCAGCAAGCCGAAGACAGCCAGCGTGCCGCCGCGCTGCTGCCAGGCCAGCAGGGAGTTGCCGAGATCGGGTGACTCGCCACGCTCAAGCCGGCGGCTGGCGTCGTACAGCCCGAGGCATAAAAACGGCCCGGTCAGCAAAAAACCGGCCGACAGCGCCAGCACGTAGGCCGGCGCGTGCTCAAACACCGCCATCAGTAGCCAGCCCATGCCCATGAAGCAGGCGCCGTAAAACAGCCCGATGCCCGGGCAGCGGATGAAGTCGCGCCAGCCCAGCAGCAGCCAGTGCAGCGGGGCGGCCAGCGGCAGCGTGCGCAGCGCCGGGCCGAAGGGCGTGGGACCGGGCGCCGGGTCTTGCGCCGGGTCATGCGCTGATTCGTGCACTGATTCGTGCGCTGATTTATTCACCGGACGGTAGGCGGGCTCGGTCATGGCGCCATCATCGGGCTGGGTCGCAAGCGCTCAGCCGCCGCGCCGCACGCGCAGCAGCTCGTCGGCAATCAGCCCGGCCGCGCCCAGCGTGATCGCGCTGTCGGCGATGTTGAAGGCCGGAAAGTAGCCGCCCGGGAACAGCGGGGCCAGGAACGCCCAGTGGAATTGCAAAAAATCGACCACATGGCCGTGCAGCAGCCGGTCGATCACATTGCCCAGCGCACCGCCCAGCACCAGGCTGATGGCGGCGCAAAACAGCCGCTGGCCCGGGTGCTTGCGCAGCATCCAGACGATGAACAGCGACGCCAGCGCGCCCAGGCCGACAAAAAACCAGCGCTGCCAGCCCGACGCCCCGGCCAGGAAATTAAACGCCGCGCCGGCGTTGTGCGCGCGCACCAGGTTGAAGAAGCCGGTGACCGGCAGGCTGTCGCCGAGGGCGAACTGCGCCATCACCAGCGTCTTGCTGATCTGGTCGGCCAGCACCACCAGCAGCGCCAGGCCCAGCCACAGCAGCAGCGGGGTGGTGCCGGGCGGGCTGGCGCGGCGGGGGGTGGCACGGGCGACGGATTTGCTGGGCATGGGTTTCACAGACACAGATTGGGCAGACACGGATTTGACAGCCAGCCTGCGCTGCGCAGCGGCTGCGGCTAGCGGCTAGCGGCTAGCGGCGGCAGCTTGGACCGACCACTGTAGCGCCGTGCTGCACCGGGCCGGATCTGGCCGGCCATTGGCCGCTTTTTTGCGCCACCGGCCGAGCGTGGACCCGGCAAGATAACTTACATAGTGAGCGTGTTTGCTGACCCTTGGCAGCACGCTCTGCCGGGTCAGCCCGGCCGCACCCCAAGCTGCATCCACCCCGGGGCTGCCAAGGCCCCACAACCTGAGAATCCTGTCCACATGGCCACGTCAATGCTGAGTTTTTCGGTGCGCATCGCCCGCCACGGTGCCGATCTGCAAGAGGCCAGCGCGGTGCGCGCGGCCGCCTATGGCCACCACCTGCCTGGCATGGCGCCGGCGCTGGCGCTGGCACTGGCCGCGCCCGACGCGGTAGACCAATCCCCCGGCACCGTGGTGCTGGTGTGCCGCGACAAGCACAGCGGCCAGGTGGTGGGCACCGCGCGCATCCAGCGCAACCACCCGCAGCCCTTGCAGATCGAGCACAGCGTGGCGCTGCCGCCAGCGCTGGCCGGCCAGCCGCGTGCCGAGATCACCCGCCTGGCCATCCTGGCCGGGGCCGACGCGCAGGTGCGGCCGATGCTGGTCAAGGCCTGCTATCTGTACGCCGTGGCCAGCCAGATCCGCTGGTTGGTGATCGGCGCGCGCAGCCCGGCGCTGATCCGGGTCTACCGGCGGCTGGGCTTTGACGATTTGCTGGGCGCCGGCCAGCAAGTGCCGCTGGCCCATGCCGGCGGCCTGCCGCACAGCGTGCTGGCGTTTGATGTGGTGAGCGCCGAGCGCACCTGGCATGCCGCGCAACATGGGCTGTACGGTTTCATGGTCGAGACCTGGCATCCTGATCTGCAACTGCTGGCCGGGCCCGAGCCGGCACCGGCCGCGCGTCCGGCATGGCCGGCCCGGCGGCCCCGGTCGTGGGCCGGCGTGGCGGCGCGCTCAACCCGGCAACCGGCGCCGACGGTCACAACGTCTGCCGTCAGGGCCCGGCCGGCCGCCGCAGCGGCGCAGACGGCCTGACCCCGCACGGCCTGCGCATGTCGGTGGCTGCTTGCCGGTGGCCACTGGCCCGGTGGCCGCTTGCCGGCCGGGTCTCAGCGCCGTGGGGTGTCGGGCACGGCCGCAGGCGGTGGCTGGGGCGGCCCGGCGCCGCGCAGCGCCTGGTCCAACTGCGCCAGGCTGAACGGTTTGCCGATCACCCGATCCATGCCGGCCAGCGTGCAAGCCAGGTGATCGGCGTCGGTGGTGGTGGCGGTGAGCGCCAGGATCGGCAGCCGCGCCAGGCCCAGGATGCGCTCTTGGCGGCGGATCTCGGCCGTGGCCTGCAGGCCGTCCATCACCGGCATGCGGCAGTCCATCAGCACCAGCTCGGGCCGGTCGGTCTCGCGCAGCGCCCGGCTCACCGCCTGTTTGCCGTCGGCCACATGCTCACTGCGCACGCCCAGGCCTTGCAAAAAATCATGCACGATCAGCGCGTTCACCGCGTCGTCCTCGGCCACCAGCACCAGGCGCGGCAGGCCGGGCCGGGCGGCCGGCGCCGGGCCGGCGCTGTGCGGTGCGGCCACTGGCGGCAGGCGGGCGACAAAGCTGAAGCTCGAGCCCTGGCCGGCGCTGCTGCGCACGCCGATGTCGCCGCCCATGGCGATGGCGATCTCGCGGGCGATGGTGAGGCCCAGGCCCACACCGTCGGTGGGCCGCTCGGCGCCGGCCTGCTGGAACGGCGCAAAGATGCGGCGCTGGTCGGCGTCGCTGATGCCGTCGCCGCTGTCATGCACTGTCAGTTGCACCTGGTCGGCCAGGTCGCCCAGCGCCACCGCCAGCACGATGCGGCCCTGCTGGGTGAACTTCACCGCATTGCCCAGCAGGTTGTTCAGCACCTGGCGCAGCCGGGCGGCGTCACCACACACCCAGTGCGGCCGGGCCAAGCCTTGTTGCAGCTCAAACTGCAAACCCTTGTCGCTGGCACGCAGCAAAAACACATCGGCCACCTGGTCAAGCAGGGCGGTCAGCTCAAACGGCTTGTCATGCAGCGCAAACTGGCCGGCGTTGATGCGTGAGACATCCAGCAGGTCGTTGATCAGCTCCAGCAAATGCGTGCCCGAGCTTTCGATCAGCTCCAGCCGGTGCACCACCGTCGCATCGAGCGCCTCCAGGTGCAGCAGCCGGGCCAGGCCCAGCATGCCATGCAGCGGCGTGCGCAACTCATGGCTGACCTTGGCCAGAAAGCGGGTGCGCTCGGCGCTTTGCTCTTGTGCCAGGCGCAGCGCGGCGTCCTTTTCAACCACCAGGTGCTCGGATTGCAGGCGCAGCAACATGCCCATCAGCAACTGGCGTGAGGTGACGCGGGCCGTCAGCAGGGTCAGGCCGGCCAGGATCAACTGCCCGGCGCTGGTGAAGTAGGCGATCTCGTCACCTCGCAGCGCCAGGCCCAGCGCCACGGGCAGCAAGATCGGTAGCACATACGCGGCGGTGGCGGCGAGCCGCACCTGCAGGCCAAAGGTGGCCACGCAGGCCACACCGTCAAGCGCGGCCACGCTGAGCGCGGCCAGCGGCACCGGCTCGGCCATCAAAAACCAGCCCGCCAGGCCCCACACCGCACCGTCGATCAACAGCAGCGCCAACAGGGTCTGCTGCCAGCGTGGCCCGCCGGGGCTGGCCGCACCGCGCCGGGCATAGGCCTGGGCCAGGCTGATGCGGGCGGCGGCCACCAGCAGCTTGAGCCCCAGCCAGGCCTGCACCTGGCTGGCCGTCAAGCCGCCGCGCAGGTTGTCGATCAGGTGCAGGGCCAGCAACACGGCAAAGAAGGTGGCCGCCACCGTGCCCATGCGGGTGTGCAGCAGCACCATGCGCATTTGCTCATGCGCCACATGCTGTCGGCCGGCGGGGGTCAAGGCCAGGCCGATGTCCTGCGCGGCGCGGTCCAGCGCAGACGGGCGTGGCCAAAATAAACGGTCGATCAGACGCTGCTCCCTGCTGCCCCCGGCGGGCGGCTTGTCGATGCCGGGACCGCGGGCCGCAGCCGGCCGCACCGGGCCTCGTCGGGGCCTGCGAGTATGAACCGGTGGAGGCCAGCCGCCGCCGGCAGCGGCTGGCCGAGAGTGAACATTTCACGGCAATGCGTGCCGCTGTCAGGCTGTCGGGGTTTGTCGTTGCCAGCGTTGATTCAGGTTAGCACAGGCGCATCGATGGGCGACACTGTGGCCGGCCGGTCGGGCCGCCGGTGGCTGCGTCGTGCGGCTGCGCCTGCTGCGCCGGGGGCCGATGGCATCATCGGGCAGTGCAGACCGAGCCCGGGCGATCAAGCCCGCCGCCGCCCTGCCGGGAGACCCGATGGACGCCACCACCAACCCCTTGCTGATCGACGGCGACGCCGGCTTGTCGCTGCCCGCTTTCAGCCGCATCCAGGCCGATGACTTCAGGCCCGCGCTGCAGCGGGCGATGCAGTTGCACCGCGACGAGATCAACGCCCTGGTGGCCCAGCCCGAGGCGGCTGATTTTGCCAACACGGTGGCAGCGTTTGACCGGTCCGGCGCGCTGCTGGCGCGCATCGAGTCGGTGTTCCACAACCTGGCTGCCTCGGCCACCAGCCCGGCCCTGCAGGCGGTGCAGCGGGCGCTGGCCGGGCCACTGGCCGCACACTGGAGCGCGGTGCAGCAAGACAGCCGGCTGCTGGCGCGCATCGACGCCGTGGCGGCGCAAATGGCGCAAGCGGCCGAAACGGCCGCAACGGCCGCAACGGCCGCAACGGCCGCAACGGCCGCAACGGCCCAAGCAGGCGCGCCGGGCTTGAGCCCCGAGCAGCAGCGCCTGGTGGCCCGCGTCCAGCTTGATTTTGTGCGGGCCGGTGCGCGCCTGGCCCCGGCCCAGCGGGCCGAGTTTGCCGCCATCGGCAATGAGCTGGCCGAGCTGGCCACCCGCTTTGGCCAGAACGTGCTGCATGACGAGGCCCGGTTCACGCTGCCGCTGGCCGACGAGGCGGCGCTGGCCGGCCTGCCCGATTTCTTGCGCGCCGCTGCCACCCAGGCCGGCGCCGAGCGCGGCCTGGCCACGCCGGTGATCACGCTCAGCCGGTCCTTGATCGTGCCGTTTCTCAGTTTCTCGGCCCGGCGTGATCTGCGCGAGAGCGCCTGGCGCGCCTGGGTTGGGCGGGGTGAGCGGCCGGGTGAATCCGACAACCGACCGGTGGCGCGCCAGATCCTGGCACTGCGCCAGCGCCAGGCGGTGCTGATGGGCAACGCCAACTACGCTGATTTCAAGCTGGCCGACCGCATGGCGCTGTCGCGCGACCGGGTGTGGGCGCTGCTCGACGATGTTTGGGCCCGGGCGCTGCCGGCACTGGCCCGGGAGCGCGCGCTGCTGCACGCGGCGATGGCCGCCGCCGGCGAGCAGCAGCCGCTGCAAGCCTGGGATTGGCGCTTTTGGGCCGAGCAGGTGCGCCAAGCCCGCTTTGCGCTGGACGAGGCCGCGCTCAAACCCTATTTCGCGCTGCCGAATATGGTGGCAGCGGCGTTTGACTGCGCCCAGAGGCTGTTTGGCCTGCGCTTTGTGCGCCGCACCGATCTGCCGGCCTACCACCCCGATGTGCAGGTTTACCAGGTGAACGACGCCGCTGGCGCGCCGGTCGGGCTGTTTTTGCACGACAACTTTTCACGCCCCAACAAGCGCAGCGGCGCCTGGATGAGCACGCTGGCGCTGCAGCACCGCAACGGCCCCGGCGGCGCCGCCAGCCTGCCGGTGGTGCTGAACAACAACAACTTTGCCCAGGCCGCGCCCGGCCAGCCCACGCTGCTGTCGCCCGACGATGTGCGCACCCTGTTCCACGAGCTGGGCCACGGCCTGCACGCCCTGCTCAGTGACGTCGGCTACAGCCGTTTGTCGGGCACCCAGGTGCTGCGCGATTTTGTCGAGCTGCCGTCGCAGTTGTTTGAGCACTGGGCGCAAGACCGCGAGCTGCTGCGCCGCCATGCCCGCCATGCCGTGACCGGTGAGCCCATCCCTGACGCGCTGCTCGACCGGCTGGACGCCGCACGGCGCTTTGGCCAGGGCTATGAGACGGTGCGCTACACCGCCAGCGCCATCGTCGATCTGGCCGCGCATGAGTGCAGCACGCCCATCGACGACCTGGCCACCTTCGAGGCCGATCTGATGGCCGAGCGCGGCCTGCCGGCGGATGCCGGGCTGAACCACCGGCTGCCGCACTTCGCGCACCTGTTCTCGGGCAACGCCTACGCTGCCGGCTACTACGTCTACCTGTGGGCCGAGGTGCTGGAGGCCGACGCCTGGACGGCCTTCACCGAGGCCGGCAGCGCGTTTGACGCGGCGCTGGCGGCGCGCCTGAAAGCCTGCATCTACAGCCGGGGCGACAGCGTGGAGCCGGGCGCCGCCTACCGTGCCTTCCGCGGCCGCGATGCGCAGATCGAGCCCATGCTGCGGGCGCGCGGCTTGCTGGATTGAGGGGGTGGGTAAGCCCCTCACCCCGGCGCCACCCCAAACAGCCGGTCCAGCGCCCGGCTGAAGGCGCGCAGATCGAGCGGCTTGGTCCAGTAGTCGTCAAAACCGTTTTCCAGCGCGTGGCGGATGTCGTCGGGCATTGCATTGGCGCTCAGCGCGATGCAGCGGATGCCGGCAGTGGCCGGGTCGGCGCGCAGCCGGCGCAGCACCTCGTGGCCGTCCATGTCGGGCAAATGCATGTCCAGCAGGATCAGCGCTGGGGCCTGGGCGCGGGCCGCCGCCAGGCCGCTGGCGCCGTCGGCGGCCGAGCTGAACTGGATGTCGCTGCGGCCGCGCACCAGCTCGCTGACGATCAGCAGGTTGACCTCGTTGTCCTCGATGTAGAGCAGCCGGCCGCCGCCGGGCACGTGGCCGCCTGGGCCGGGCTCGGCAACACCCGGCCCGGCCGGCCCGGCCAGACCGACCAGCCCGGGCGCCGGGCCCGGCGCGTTTACCGCCTGCAGACCGACCTCAAAGCAACTGCCCTGGCCGGGCTGGCTGCGCACCTGCACCGTGCCGCCCATCTGCTGCACCGACGCCTGCACGATGGCCAGCCCGATGCCGGTGCCGGCAATGCCATCGGCCTCGCGGCCCAGCCGGTTGAAGGGCTCAAACAGGTGGCCGATCTGCTCGGCATCCAGGCCGCAGCCGGTGTCGGTGACGCGCAGCAGCAGCCAGCCGTCCTGCAACTCGGTGCTGACCGTCACGCTGCCGCCGGGGTGGTTGTATTTGATGGCGTTGCTCAGCAGGTTGAGCAGCACCTGGCGCAGCCGCACCGGGTCGGCCAGCGCCCAGCCGGCCAGCGGGCCGAGCTGCAAGCCCACGCCGTGCGCTCGCGCCAGCAACTCTACCAGCGGCAGGCTGGTCTCGACCAGTGGCGCCAGCGCCACCGGCTCCAGGGCGCGAGGCAGCTCATCCGACGCCAGGCTGGACAGCGCCAGCACGTCGTCGATCAGCGCCAGCAAATGCTCACCCGACGCCTGCACATGCTCAACCCGGCGGCGCCAGGTGGCCGGGTCGGCCTCGGCGCCATGCGCCAGCAATAACTGCGAAAACCCCAGCACCGCGTTCAGCGGGGTGCGCAGCTCATGGCTGATGCGCGCCAGAAAGCGCGATTTGGCTTGACTTTCCCGCTGCGTCAGCAGTCGCTCCTGGCGCGTGCTGGCGGCGTTGCGGGCGTCGGTGATGTCCCAGTTGATGCCGATTCGGCGCAGCGTGCGGCCGTGCTCGTCGCGCACCGGCGACGAGCGCGAAGCCAGCCAGCGCACGCCGCCGCCGGGCAGCAGGACGCGCAGGTCGAGGTCGAGCAGGCCGTCGCGGTGCTGCATCAGCGTGGCCAGGCTGTCGGCCACACCGGCACGGTCATCGGGGTGGACATGGTCGGCTATGTAGGCGTCCAGCGACGGCGCGGGCTGTTCAGGCGCCAGGCCGTGCAGGGCCCGCATCTGCGCATCCCACTGCAGGGCGCCCGGCGGGTCGAGCGCCAGGCTCCACAGGCCGACACCGGCGGCGGCGGTGGCGGTGGCGGTGGCGCTGGCCAGTGCCAGCCGCTGGGCCTGCGCCTGTGCCTGTTGTTGCGCGTCGATGCGGCCGGTCAGGTCTTGCGCCACGCCGACATGGCCCAGCCACCGGCCCTCGGCGTCGCGCTGCTCAACCCGGCGGGTGCTCAGATGAAGCCATCGCCCGCTGGCGTGGCGCAAGCGCAGCGCCAGGTCGATCGGCGCCGGGGGGCGGGAGTCGGTGCCCCGGGCGGCCGCCGCCTGCGCCTCGACAGCGGCCCGGTCGTCGGGGTGCAGCCAGGCCGCCAGCGTGGCCAGCGGCAGGCCCTGCGGCGGGCCTACCAGGCCCAGCATGGCCCAGCCGCGCTCGGTGCTTTGCAGCAGCCCGCTGGCAACGTCGTATTGCCACGGCACGATGTCGGCCAGCGCGGCGGCCATGTCTAGCTGCAGGCGCTGGGTGGCCGCCGCCGTAACAGCCGCCGCCAGCGTGCCAGTGCCGAGCCCGGCCGCCAGCGGGTTTGCAGGCGCCGTGGCAGGAGGCAAATCGGGGGCAGGCAAGGTCATGCGGGTTGCAAAGCCAAAGTTTAAGCGGACACACTGCGCCGCCCCTGCGGGCCCCGGGCCGGCCACCCGGCGCACCTGCTCGCGCACAATCCGGCCTGCTCGTTTGGCACTGCGCCTTCGGGTGTCGCCCTTGCCACCCTTGCCGTACTTTCCGCCCTGGTTCGCCTTGCTTTGCCGATCTGCTGCCCCGCCCACCGCCATGCCTTTGCTGCCGCCACTCACTGCCCTGACCGATCTGGACGCCCGTTTGCACAGCCCCGGCTACGCCGTGCTGGACGCGGCCACGCTGGCCCGGCTGGCGGGGGTGGCGCGCGGCGCGTTTGACGCCTGGCAGGCCCAATGGGACCACCTGCCGCCGGATGCGTTTTTGAAAGACGGTGGCCGCTACCGGCGCCGGCGCCACGGCTGTTTTGTGCTGCAGGCCGCAGCCGGTGGCGCGGGCGCGCTGCCGTATCAACTGCAAGCGGTGCCGCACCGCGCCCACTGGCAGCCGGTGGAATACAACGCGCTGCATGGCGGCATCGAGCGCTGGTTTGAGCCGCTGGACACAGCGCTGGCCACCGCGCCCGCCTGGGCGGCGTTGCTGGGCGCGCTGGCGGCGCGGGCCGCCACGCTGCGCGGGGCGGCGCTGTGCACGCCGTGGTTTGTCGAGGCCCACCCGTTCCGCATCGACACCACCGACGGCATCGGCCGGCCCACGCCCGAGGGCGCGCACCGCGACGGGGTGGATCTGGTGGTGGTGGTGCTGGTGGCGCGGCTGGGCATCAAGGGCGGTGAGACCCGTGTCTTTGACGCCGACGGCCCGCAAGGCCAGCGCTTCACCCTGACCGAGCCGTGGAGCGCGCTGCTGCTGGACGACGCCCGGGTGGTGCACGAGAGCACGCCGATCCAGCCGCTGGCGCCGGGCGTGGTGGGGCACCGCGACACTTTGGTGCTGACGTTCCGGCAGGGCGGGTTCCAGGGCCCGGTCTGA
>JANLOP010000126.1:0-20235 GCA_031366635.1 Betaproteobacteria bacterium
CCACGGCCGCTTGTACTCGAAGCGCAGTTGGTGCTCAGCGGGTGCATCGCAGGTCAGCACAAAGCGTTGCAGCACCGGGCCACCGACGCCGGGCCCGGCGGGTTTGCGGTCGGCCTCGGTCAGCGTGCAGCCGGCCGGGGCGGCCGGCGCCTGCCACAGCATGCCGGCACCGGGCATGGCTTCGAGCGGGATCGTCAGCGCCTGGCCGGCGCCGGCTTGCAGATGCAGCGGGGGGTGGTCGATGGCGGGCATGGCGGTCTCCGGTGGGTGGGTCCACGGGCTGAATGGCAGCGGCCGGGCCGATGATGCACGCCGGCGGTTGGGCAGATCAAACGCTCGATTCAAGCGTTTGACTGACCGCCTGGATTTGCCGCACGGCAATGCCAGCCCTTGCCCGGTGCCGATTGCTGGCGCTGGCGCGGCGCGGTGCCGGTGGCGCAGCGCATCGGGACAAGCTGGCTGGTGAACATCCCGTTGGTGCAGGTCATCTTGCCAGCCGTGATCTGGCGACCGACCGGCCCGCCCGCCGGGCTTGAAATCAGCCGCGACGGCGCCATCTCACGGCTTGGGCTGGTGCTCGGCCCAAGAACTGGGTTACCGTGCGCCCACTCGTCGGTTGCATCCGCCACGGGGCGGGTGCCTGGATGGACTGGAGACATTTGCCGTGAAACATCTATTGCTTGCCATTTCAATGACTTTGGCCGCGCTCACGTTGAGCCTGGCGCCCGCTGACGCCGACGCCAAGCGGCTGGGCGGTGGCCGGCCGGCCGGCATGCAGCGCGCCGCGCCCAGCAACGCCGCACCGCAAAACGCACCCGCCAAGAGCGCCACGCCGGCGCCGGCGCCGGCCACCCCGGCCGCCGCACCCGCCACGCCGCCCAAGCGCAACTGGATGGGCCCGCTGGCCGGCCTGGCTGCCGGTCTGGGCATTGCCGCGCTGTTCAGCCACCTGGGCATGGGCGCCGGCCTGGGCGGGGCGATGGGCAACATCCTGACGATGCTGCTGCTGGCCGGCTTGGCCTTTGTCGCCATCCGCTTTGTGATGAACCGCATGAATGGCGGCGCGGCGCGCTCGGGGCCGCAAATGGCCGGTGCCGGTGGCGGTGCACCGCTGGCCGGGGGCTGGATGGACCCGCCGCCAGCCAACCTGCCGGCCCCGGCGCAGATCAACCTGCCGCGCACGGCGCTGGACGCCGCGCCTGCGCTCGCCAGCCCGGCATCAGCAGCCGCCGCGTCAAACGCAAGCGGTTTTGCCGATGCCGCAGCGCCGCCCACCCTGCCCGGTGGCATGGCGGCGGTTGATTTTGAGCGCCTGGCCAAGATGGTGTTCATCCGCCTGCAAGCGGCCAACGACGCCAGCAATCTGGACGATCTGCGCAAGTTCACCACGCCCGAGCTGTTTGCCTCGCTGCGGCTCGACCTGCAAGAGCGCGGCAGCGCCAAGCAGACCACCGACGTGGTGCAGATCGACGCCCAGGTGGTCGATACCGCGCGCGAGAACGGCCAGGACATCGTCACCGTGCGCTTCCACGGCCTGATCCGCGAGGCGCCCGAGGCCGGTGCCGAGCCGTTCAACGAGCTGTGGCACCTGGTGCGCCCGGCCGACGGCCACGGGGATTGGGCGATTGCCGGTATCACGCCGGTGCAGTGACCGGCACGGGCTGCCCGGCGGCGGGTGGCTGGAGAAGGCGGCTGCGGCCGCCTTTTTGCTGCCCGACGCGGCGCCCGGCGGATGTTTTTGGGCTGTGGCGGGTCACTACACTCGCCGCTTCGCTCACTGGGCTGACATGCGCAGGCACCGCCGATGAACCGCAAGCTCCATCCCCTCCCCTCGTTGCTAGCGGCCGCCCTGGCTGCGATGCTGGCCGGCGCCGCGCCCGGTGCGCTGGGCCAGGCGGCGCCGGCGGCGGGTTCGGCGGCGGCGCCGACTGCCGCGTCTGCACCGGCCGCCGCCGCGTCCGGCCCGACGCTGCGCGCCGAGGTGGGCAAGCCGCTGCAGGCCGCGCAAGATGCGGTGAAGGCCGGCAACTACCAGGACGCGCTGGCCCGGCTGGCCGAGGCCGAGGCCCTGCCGGGCCTGACGCCCTACGAGGTCTTCATCACCCAGCGGCTGAAGGGCCCGGCGGCGTTTGGTGCCGGTGACCTGGCCACTGCCACCACGCAGTTCGAGGCGGTGCTGGCGTCGCCCTTGCTGCCGGCGGCCGACCGGGCGTCGATCACCGAAACCACGATCAAGCTGCTGCTTCAGCAAAAAGAATATGCCCGTGCTGCCGGGTGGATGAAGACTTATCTGGCGCAGGCCGGCGCCACCAGCGAGATCCGCAAGCTCTATCCGCAGGTGCTCAGTGTGCTGGGCGACCATGCCGGCGTGCTGCGTGAGCTGGCGCCGCAGATCGCCGCCGATGACGCCGCCCAGCGCACGCCGCCCGAGGCCACGCTGCGCCTGCTGGCGGCCAGCCAGAGCGCGCTCAAAGACATGCCGGCCTACCTCACCACGCTGGAGCGCCTGGCCAGCAGCACCGGCAAAACGGAATACTGGGCCGAGCTGATCGCCCGCACCGTGCGCCGCGACGGCTTTGCCGACGAACGGTTGCGCCTGGATGTCTACCGCCTGCGCCGCGCGGTGGGTGTGCCGCTGGACGCTGGTGAGCTGGGCGACATGGCCGTGCGGGCCCAGCAGGCCGGCCTGCCGGCCGAGGCCCAGGCGCTGCTGGACGAGGGCTTTGCCAGCGGCCTGCTGGACAAAGGCGACAACCTGGCGGCCGACAAAAAACTGCGCGAGACGGCCACCAAAGCCGCCGCGCAAGACCGCGCCACGTTGACTGACAGCGAGGCCGGTGCGTTGAAGGGCAAGGACGGCAATGGCGCCGTCAACCTGGGGCTGGCGGTGTCAGCCACCGGCGC
Organism: Betaproteobacteria bacterium; assembly: GCA_031366635.1. Classification (GTDB taxonomy): domain Bacteria; phylum Pseudomonadota; class Gammaproteobacteria; order Burkholderiales; family Burkholderiaceae_C; genus Pseudaquabacterium. The sequence continues at coordinate 2,905 of JANLOP010000126.1, forward strand.
GCACGACCGGGCGCTGGCGCTGATGACTCAGGGCCAGGCCAAAGGCGGGCTGCGCCGGCCCGATGACGCGCTGCTGCACCTGGGTGTGGCGCAGTGGCGCGCCGGCAAAGGCGACGATGCGCAGCGCAGTTTTGCCGCCGTCAAAGGCGCGGACGGCGTGGCCGACCTGGCGCGGCTTTGGGGTTTGTTCGTGGGCAGCGCGGCGCGCAAGTGACGGTGGGCGTCGGGGTTTGGCCTTGCGGGCCGGTGTTTCGCGCCTGCGGTCAGCCGATGCACTCAGCCGATGCGCTCAGCCGATGCCGTCAGCCGATACCGTCCGCCACCCCCGGCCGGCACCTGAACATGCCCCAGCCCTCCATCGTCAGCACCAGATCGCGCTGCTGGTTCAGCACCTCCCAGCGCGACCGCACCAGCCCCACGCCGGGCCGGCTGGTCATCGGCCGGGCCTCCAGCACCGACAAGCGCAGGCGCAGCGTGTCGCCGGGGTAGACCGGTTTCAGCCACTTCAACTGGTCGATGCCCGGGCTGCCCAGGCTGGCCGAATCAAGCAAATAGTCGTCGCACATCATGCGCATCGCCATCGCGCAGGTGTGCCAGCCGCTGGCTGACAGCCGGCCAAACAGCGACGCCTCGGCGGCGGCGTCGTCCAGGTGGAAGGGCTGCGGGTCAAACTGGCCGGCAAAGGCCAGCACCGCCTCGCGGCTGACCGGCATCTGGCCAAACTCGCGCACCGACCCGACGGCAAAGTCATCCCAGAAATATTGGATGGGGCGAGGGGCGAGTAGGTCGGTCATCGGTGGCGGCGGGCAGCGGGGGTGGCGCGGATGGCGGAACAGGCGGCGGAACAGGCGGTGGAACAGGCGGTGGAACAGGCGGCGGACGGCGCCGCGCAACGACGAACAGGCGGCGCAGCCGATGGGGTAGCAAGGCCTGAACCCGAGCGCGGTCAAAACAGCGCGCACAGCATAGCCGCGCCGCGCCAGCCGTTGCCGTCAAGCCCGGCCGCCGGTGCGACGGGCAGAATGCGCCGCTGTCCCTTCCCACCACTTGAAAGGCCCGACCATGGGCGCGCTGATCCTTGGTTTGTTGCTGTTTCTGGGCATGCATTCGGTGCGCATCGCCGGCGACGGCTGGCGCACGCAGGTGATCGCGCGGCGCGGCCCGGGCGCCTGGAAGGGCCTGTACAGCGTCGTCTCGCTGGTCGGTTTTGGGCTGATCGTCTGGGGCTACGGCCAGGCCCGGCTGGCGCCGCAGGTGCTGTGGGCCAGCCCGCTGTGGACGCGCCATCTGGCCAGCCTGCTGATGTTGGGCTCGATGGTGCTGCTGGTGGCGGCCTATGTGCCGGGCAACCAGATCAAGGCGAAAGTGCAGCACCCGATGGTGCTGGCGGTCAAGGTCTGGGCGCTGGCCCACTTGCTGGCCAACAACACGGTCGCCGATTTATTGTTGTTTGGCAGCTTTTTGCTGTGGGCGGTGCTGGATTTCCGCTCGTCACGGCAGCGTGACCGGGCCGGCGCGGTGGTCTACGCCGCTGGCACACCCGCCGCCACGGCCGGCACCGTGCTGCTGGGCCTGGCGCTGTGGGCTGGGCTGGCCTTCTGGGCCCATGTCCGCCTGTTCGGCGTGCGGCCGTTTGGCGGATAGCCGCCCGCCGGATCACGGGCCCGGCGGCAGGCCGAACAACTGGTCGAAGACGGTCGGGCCTTCCAGCTCACGCGCATCCAGCCCTTTGAACACCTCTTTGAGCGGCGGCTGCAGGCGCGGCCTGGCCGGCGGCAACGGGCTGGGACGGGTTTGCGCCCAGGCGTCGTCGGGCGCGGGGCTGGGTTGGGGCAAGGGGCGGCGTGGGCTCATCTTGGGGCACAGGGTAGGCGCCAAACTTTAGCGTTGAAGCCCTGAAATGCGCCGGGCCGGGCGGCCAGATGGGCCGCCAGATCCGGCCATTCACCACGCGCCGGGCTGATTCAAGCCCGGCGCGCCGTCAAAAACTCAGCCGAACGCCGGCCGACAAGGCCCGCGCCCCGGCCGGCGCCAGCACCCGCGCGGTGCGCAGCGCGCTGGCGTTGTAGGCCAGCGCATTGCCCAGATTGCCCAGTTTGGCGTAGCACAGCACGTCGGTCGGGCCCAGCCGCTGCTGCCAACTGGCCCACAAATCGACCAGCGTGGCGCCGTCGGTCGGCACATCGTTGGCCGGCACCTGGCCCTGGCGCGCCACCATTTTGGCCAGCACGCCGGCCCGCCAGGCGCCCTGCGCCGCCTCCAGCCCGAGTTGCAGGCGCAGCGGCGCCAGGCGCGGCAGCGGCTCGCCAGTGGCGCTGTTGTGGCCGCGCACCAGATCGAGCCCGGCGCTGGCGTCGAGTTGCCACGGTGCGCTGGCCAGCCGGTGCCGGCCTTCGATCTCCAGCCCGCTCAACTGCGCCGGCACGCCGGTGAAGCGGTACTCGGGCAGGTGGGCGGTGCCGCCCGCGCCGTCGGCCACCGGTATCAGCGCGCCGCTGGCGTCGAGCGCGATGTAGTTGGCAAAGCGGGTGGCAAACAGCGCGGCCCGCAGGTGGCTGGCGCCCTGCTGCCATTGCAGGCCCAGCTCGGCATGGCGGCTGCGCTCGACCTGCTGCTGGGCATCACCGCGCTCAAAAGCGCCGGTGGCCACGTGCACACCGTCGGCATACAGCTCGTAGTAGGCCGGGGCGCGCTCGGTGCTGCCGAGGGTGGCGCTGGCCTGCCAGCCGGCACCGAGTGGCGCCACCGCGCCAAACGACAGGCTGTGCGGCGTGAAATCGCGCTGGCTGGCGGCGCCAAAGTGCGCCGCAGCGGGGTTGGCGTCACCGTCGGATGCCACGCTTGATGTCTCCTGCCGGGCGCCGGCCGAGAGGGTGACGCCGGGCAATGTCAGCGATTGCAGCGTGAACAGCCCGCTTGACCGGCTGCGGGTGTTGGGCACAAAGGCTTCGGCGCCCAGCGCCGAGAAATCGAGCTGCTCGATTTGCAGCCCCAGTACGCCCGCCCACTGGCCGCCCAGCAGCGCCCGGGGCGCCTGCTTGGCCTGGAGGCGCAGCTCACTGCCCTGGCTGCTGAAGGTGGTGCCCACCGCGCCGCTGCCCTCTAGCTCCTGGTGCTGGTAGCGGCTGTGGCTGGCCTGGAAGCTGAGCTCTGAAAACGGCCCGGCCAGGCCGCGCCGCTCACCGGCGGCTTGCAGCCGCTGGCGTTGCATGCGGATGGTGACATCGGGCTCGACGGTGACGCCGTAGTCGTTGCGGTAGTCGTCGATGGCCAGGCCGACAAAGCCCAGCGCGTTGGCATACGAGCCGCCCAGCGCGGCGGCGCGGCTGTCGCCGGCGCTGTTGGCGATGCGGGTGGCCTCGGGCAGGGCCTGGCCGTCCCGCTGCGGGACGAAGCGCGGCGTGCGCTGGTCGCTGCTTTGGCGCTGGGCGGCGTCCACATGCCAGTTCAAGCCGCCCGCGCCGCCCTCCAGCAGCGCGGCGGCAGCACGGTCTTGCGCCGCGCCGCCCAGCCGCAGCTCGGCCCGGCCACCCAGGCCGGCCAGCGCGTCGCGCGGGATGCGGTTGTCCAGCGTGTTGACCACGCCGCCGGTGGCATTGCCGCCGTACAGCAGCGCGGCCGGGCCGCGCAGCACCTCGATGCGCTCGACCACCAGCGGGTCGATGGCCACGGCGTGGTCAAAGCTCAGGTTGGACGCATCGGCCGACGCACCGCCGTTGTCCAGCAGGCGGATGCGGTCGCCGTCCAGCCCGCGGACCACCGGCCGGCTGGCCTGCGGGCCGAAGCCCGTGGCTGAGACGCCGGGCAGGCCGGCCAGCGTGTCGCCCAGCGTGCCGGCACGGCGGATGGCCAGCGCGTCGCCGGCCAGCACGCTGCTGGGCTGGGCCAGGCTGTCATTGCCCAGCGGGTTGCCGGTGATCACCACCCGGGCGGCGGGCGGGTCGGCGCTGGGCGGGGCCGGGCTGGATGGGCCGGTTTGGCTGGTTTGAGGGGCTGGGCTCGGCGCGGCGCTTTGGGCCCGGGCCGGGCCGGCCAGCGGCGCCAGCAGCGCGGCGGCAAACACGGCCGCAGCCAGCCGTGCGGAGGTGCACAGCGCGGTGGCGCGGCAGGCGGTGGTGCGGGGCGACAGCGCAGCGCGGCGCGCACGGCGGCGCCGGGCGTTTGACAACGGGTGCATGGCCAACTCACTTGCAACAGAGGATGGGCGCACGTCGCGCCCGCCCGGTTGGGCGCGCGCGCTGGGCGTGCGGGATCAGGTCAGTGCAAGCAGGGCGGGCGGCGCGCGGGCCTGGTAGTGCGCGGCGCACCGGCCGATGGGCGTCGGTTGTGCGCGCTGCACCGGCGCGCTGCGCTGCGCGGCAGCGGCGCACCAGCGCAGGGCGGCTGGCAACAGCGCCGCCGCCAGCGTGGCCAGCAGCAGGCAGACGGGGCACAGGCTGTCGGCTGGCGGCTCTGTGTCGCCAGGCGGGGCCGGGGCGGCGGCGCTGGCCGCACCGGCCCTGCCCGCCGAGGTGGCCGTAGGGGCCGGGGTGGCCAGCGACAGGCGGGTCGAGGGCCTGTTGGCAACCGCAAAACCCCCGGGCGCAAGCCCGGCCGAGACCGCCGCCGCGCGGCCCACGCCACCCGTGCCGCCCAGGCCGCGCCCGTGCCACAGCGCGTGCTGCACCCCAAATTGCTGGGTGAGCAGCAGCAGCAAAGCCAGGGCCAGGGCAAGGGCACGCGCACGCATCGTGGCGCCGAGCATAGCCTTCGTGCCCGCCGGCTGCCGTGGCGTGGGCTGGCAACCCCCCGGGCCGGTTGGCCCGCCCCACCCCGATGGGGGATCGGCCAGGGGGGCCCCCCACGGGCCACCGGTCGGGTGATGGCGGCGCGCCGGCCAGCCGCCGAAGATGGCCTGGCCTTGCCGCTCACCGTGCCGCCGATCCCGCAACCCGCCCCCGGAGACCCCCATGAATGCCTTGTTGTCCCACCTGCGCCGCAGCGCAACGGCGCGCTTCAACCCCGGGCTGCTGTCGGGCGTGGCCTTGGCCTGCCGCGCAGCGCCGCCACGGGCACCGGCGGTCCCACCGGCGCCCGTGGCCGCGCCCACGTCAGCCTGTCAGCCCACCGCTGTGCCGCCGACCGACGCGGCCAGCCCGGCGGCGCTGCCAGACGCCGCAGCGCTGGCCGGCCCGGCCTGCGGCTGGTTTGATTCGAGCTGGGATTTGCAGCAGGGCCTGCGCGTCAGCGAATGGCCTGACAGCGACGGGCCGGTGGCCGCGCTGTGGTTTGCCGCGCTGGCGGCCAGCGGCGCTGCGGGCTCAACGGCCTTGCAGTGACGGCGCCGGCCGGCCCGGGTTGACCGGCGAGGGGCCGTCGCTGCCGTGCCCCTGCGGCTCACGCTGCTGGCGCAGCGCCGGGTGCTCGTGCAGCGGGTGGTGGGTTGGCCAGCGCCGAAACGGCTCAGTGCGCCCGGATTGGGCCAGCGCCAGCCGCGTCACCCAGTCGTGGGTGCGTGACGGCGGCGCGCCCACCACGCCCAGCAGCGCCCAGCCCAGCAGCGCGGCCGGCACCCAGCGTGCACTGCGCAGCGGCGGCAGCGCGCCGGCCCCGCGCAGCGCCAGCGCGCTGGCCGCTGCGCCCAGCGCAAAGCCGGCCAGTGCCTCGCTCCACGAGTGCGCGCCCACCATCACCCGCGACACCGCCACCGCTCCGGCCAGCACAAAGCCCGCCGCCAGGCCGTTGTGCGGCCCGCGCGGCCTGGCCCGTGCAACCGACCCACCCGGCGCACCCGACCCAGCGCGGCCGGCGGCCAACTGCAGCAGCAGCGGCAGCACCGCAGCGGCAAACATCGCGTGGCCCGAGAAGCCGGTGAAATCCAGCGCCGCCCAGCCGATGCCGTAGCCCAGAAAAGCCACTTTGCTGGCGGTGGTGATGACCGCAGCCAGCCCGCTGGCGCCCAGCCAGGCCAGCGCCAGCCGGGGCGCGCCGCGCCAGGCCAGCCAGCCGGCGGCCAGCAGCATGGCCGGCAGCAGGATTTGCGCCTCGCCCAGCCGGGTGAGTGCGTGCCAGGCAGCGGCCTGCGCTGAAGAGTCAGGGTTGAGCATGCAATGAAAAAGGAGGGTCGGCATCGCCAGGCTGGCCGCTGCGCCGGGCGCCGCTGGCCCGGCGGCGCGAAGCACCCGGCGCGCCGGTCAACGCGGCGTGGCTTGGTAGCGCGCCACCACTTGGGCGTCGAGCCGGCAGCCGGTGCTGCGCAGTGCCGAGGTGCTGCGCAGCGCGGGGTTGCCGCGCAGCGCCGACAGCGTGCCGCTGACCCACACCGTGTCCCTGCTGCGCCAGCCGGCCACCGGCCTGGCCGGCGGCACCCGGACGATCTGCTTGGCCGGCGGCGGCGGGGTGTGGATGCAGGCGCCGAAATGCGGCACCCGCAAAAACCCGATCGGCCCGGCGGCCACCTCATCGAGCACCACCAGGCCACCGGGCCGCTTGACGCGGGCGCCGTCCAGCGTGGGCTCGGTGGGCGCGTTGTCCCGGCGCTCGCGCATCTGGCGCAGCAGCGCTTGCGTCTTCGGGTCGCCGTCCACCAGCGCATTCGAGTTGATGCCTTGGTCGCGCAGGCTCTTCATCGGGTTCCGGCCCTTGGGCACCCGATCGTCCCAGGCCAGCTCGGTGAAGCCGCCCGGCCCGGGTTTGGCCAGTGGTTGGGCCCGGGCCGGCGCGCTGGCCCGCCACGCCGTCAGCAGCCCGGCGCCGGCGTGTTGCAACAGGCGGCGGCGCTGTTGAGGAGGATCGTGCGGGTGCCCGGGCGGGCGTTTGAACGGTGGCAGCACAAGCGGCATGGCGTCAGATCCGGGGTGACAGCCCGTCGGCCAGCGACAGGCGATAAGCGCGCCAGCCGGGCAGCAGGCGGGCCACAAAGCCGGCCGCCAGCAGGCTGGCCAGCCTGGCCCATTTTGCGCTGCCCGGGCTTGGCAGGCGCAGCGTGATGCCGGCGTGCGCCTGCACCCACGGGCCGAGTGCGGCCACCGCACCCCACCATTCGTCCAGCGCCAGGCCGGGCAGGATGGCCAGCAGCGGCTCGTCGCGAAACGCCGCCGGCCCAGTCGAGGTGGATCGCGTCCAGCGCCGGCAAGCTGACCCGCAGCGTGCGGTCCACCGGCGTGCCGGTGCGGGCCAGGATGCGGCTGACGGTGAAGGGCTGGACCGCAGGGTCGTTGGCCTCGATGGCGCCGTCGCCGTGGCTCAACACCACGCGCTGGCCGAGCCGGTAGCCGCGCTGCCCGGCCGCGCCTTGACAGCCGCTGGCGCAGCGCCGGCGCTGCGCACCGCATACCATCGGGCCCACCACGACGGCGCGCCAACCCGGCGCGCCGCTGGCTCGGAGGCCCTGGCATGAAAGCGATCTGGAACGGCGTGGTGATCGCCGAAAGCGACGACACGGTGGTGCTGGAAGGCAATCACTACTTCCCCGAGTCTGCCGTCAAGCCGGCCTACCTGGTGCACAGCAACCACCGAACCAGTTGCGCCTGGAAGGGCCAGGCGCGCTACCACAGCCTGCTGGTCAACGGTGACCTGAACCCGGACGCGGTCTGGTATTACGCCGAGCCCAGCGAGGCGGCGGCCGCCATCAAGGGCCGGCTGGCTTTCTGGAAGGGCGTGCAGGTGGTCTGACCGGGCCGGCGCGGCGGCGCTGCTTCACCCGCCAGCATCAATCGGCAACCCGGGCTTGACGCGCGGCGGCTGCAATCGACGGTTTTAATTTCAATGACGAGGGGTGAATAGCGATGCGTACTGAGATGCAATGGGGCAGGCGGGGCGTGGCGGGTGTGGCGGCGGCGCTGCTGCTGGGCCTGGGGTTGGCCGGCTTGTCGGCCTGCGGCGGCAGCAAGAGTTCGTCCAGCGGCAGCGGCAATGTGCGGCTGCTCAATGCCACCTCGGGCTATGCGTCGCTGGATTTGGCGGTCGATGCTGCCGCCGTCAACACCGGCCTGGCCTTCGGCGCGGTGGGCAGCTACGCCAGCGCCAACAGCAACGGCGCGGCCACGGTGATCAGCAGCACCGGATCGACGGCGGCGCTGTCGTCGGTCAGCCGGTCACTGGCCAAAGACGGCCATTTCACGCTGGTGGCTTACGGCTCATCGGGTGCGCTCAAGACCTTCGTCCTGTCGGAAGACGTGGCCGCCCCGGTTGCTGGCCTGGCCAGCTTGCAGGTGGTCAATCTGGCGCCCGACGCCGGTGCCGTCGATGTCTACCTCACCGGCAGCACCGACACACTGGACAACGCCACCCCGCTGGCCGCCAACCTGGGGGTTGCCAACAGCCTGCTGCCTGCCCCCGTGACGGCCGGCACCTACCGGCTGCGCGTCACCGGCAATGGCGACAAGACCGACCTGCGGCTGGACGCGAGCGGTCTGGTGCTGGGCGGCGCCCAGGTGGCCAGCCTGGTGCTGAGCGAGAGCCTGGGCGGCGTGCTGGTGAACAGCGTGTTGCTGGTGCAGCAGGGCAAGGCCGCCGCGCTGACCAACACCCAGGCGCGCCTGCGGCTGGTGTCGGCGGTGTCGGGCGCCGGCAGCGTGACGTTGAATGTGGCCGGCACCGCCTTGGTCGGCGGTGTGTCGCCCAATGTCGGCGGCTACGGCCAGGTCCTCGGCAGCAGTGGCGCGCCGGTCTTGTTGGCGGTCAACGGCAAGCCGGTGGCGGTGGCCAACCTGGCGCTGAGCCCGGGTGGCGATTACACCTTGCTGGTGTGGGGCGACGCCGCCGCGCCAGGCGTGACCTTGCTGACCGACGACAACCGCTATCCGGCGACGATTACCGGCGCCAAGTTGCGGCTGGTCAACGCCACCTCGGGTGCGCCAATGGCCTTCACGCTGAAGGCTGATTTCAGCGTCGTGGCGCAGTCGGTCGCACAGGGGCAGGCGTCGGCCCTCACCAACGTGTTGGCCAGCAGCAATATGCGGCTGGATGTCAGCTCGGGCAGCAATGCGGCGGTCTATTCGCTGACCGGCGCCACCATCAGCGGCAAAGGGCTGTACACGATGTACATGCTGGGCGATTCGGCCGCGCCTGTGGCTGATCTGCGCAAAGAGCGTTGAGCCGCGCCGGGCCTGATGGCCGCTGCGCTGCCGCTTCAGCGCCGCAGCGCTGTGGCGGGCGCCTCCCCGCCGCCGTGCTGGCCCGGCAACTGCGGGTTGACACGGTGGCGGCCGGGCCCGGTGGCTGAAAGGTTTTCGCCGGAGGTGGGTTGAGGCGGTGAAAGCCGCCGCCGCACAATCGAGCCGTGTCACCTCGGAGCTTGCGTCCTATGCGCCACCCCACCTCGCACGCCCGGTCGGCCTGGCGGCTGGCCGCTGTTGCCGCGCTGGCCAGCGCGCCGCTGACACTCGCGCTGGCCGGGCAGACTGCCGGCGCGCCCATCCCCCAGCCAGCCAACCCGGCCGCCAGCCCAGCCGCCAACCCAGCCACCAGCCAGACGGCCGCCGCCGCCGTGGCCTGGCACAGCGCCGCCAACGACGCCGACATCGAGCGCGCCTTTGCGCTGGCCCGTGCCGAGAAAAAACCGCTGCTGCTGTACTGGGGCGCGGCCTGGTGCCCGCCGTGCAACCAGTTAAAGGCCACCTTGTTCAACCGGCAAGACTTCATCGAGCGCTCCAAAAGCTTTGTCGCGGTGCAGATCGACGGGGATTTGCCGGGCGCGCAAAAGCTGGGCAGCCGCTTCAAGGTGCGCGGCTACCCGACGCTGGTGCTGCTGGGCGCGGACGGCGCCGAAATCACCCGCCTGCCCGGCGAGGTGGACGCGCCGCAAGTGCTGGCGGTATTGCAACTCGGCCTGGCCGGCGGCCGGCCGGTGAAGGCGGTGCTGGCCGACGCCCGGGCCGGCAAGCCGGTGAGCGGGCCCGAATGGCGCTCACTGGCCTTTTACGGCTGGGACATCGACGAAGCCCAGCTCGGCAGCCCGGCTGATCGCGCCGGCCTGCTGGCGCAGTTGTCGGCCGCCTGCCCGGCCAGTGAGCCGACAGCGGCCACCCGGCTGCTGCTCAAGGCCCTGGCCGACAGCGACGACGGCAAAGGCATCAAGCCCGATGCGGCGCTGCGCGCGCGTGTGCAGGTGCTGCTGGCCGATCCGGCAGCCAGCCGGTTGCAGATGGATGTGCTGGTCAACAACGCCGCCGAGATCACCCGGGCGCTGGCACCGGGGCCCGGCGCCGACCGGCGTGCGCTGGCCGGCGCTTTTGATGCGGCACTGCAAACCCTGCAGGGCGACGCCAGCCTGTCGCGCGCCGACCGGCTCAATGCGCTGGCGTCGCGCGTGGCGCTGGCCCGCATCGACCAGCCCAAAGATGCGCTGCACCCCAGGCTGCCCGCCGCACTGGTGCAGCAGGTGCGGGCGCAAGTGGCGCGCGACGACCGCGAGATTCGCGACGGCTACGAGCGCCAGGCGGTGGTCACCGCCGGGGCTGGTGTGCTGGCCGAGGCCGGGCTGTGGGCCGACAGCGACGCGCTGCTCAAAGCCAATCTGGCGCGTTGCCATGCACCGTACTACCTGATGAGCCAGTTGGCCGGCAATGCCCGCAAACAGGGCCGCAATGCCGACGCACTGCGCTGGTATGCCCAGGCCCATGCCGGCAGCGTGGGCGCGGCCACCCGGCTGCAATGGGGCGGCGCCTACCTGGCCGCGCTGGTCGACCTGGCGCCGCAAGACAGCGCCCGCATCGAGCAGGTGGCCCGGCAACTGTTCACCGAGGCCGGCCAAGACCCGGCGGCCTTCCACGAGCGCAGCGCGCGCTCGTTGCAGCGGGTGGGCAGCAAGCTGGCCGGCTGGAACAAGACCGGCCAGCATGACGCCGCGCTGCGCCGGCTGAACGACGGCCAGCATGGCCAACCGGGCCTGGCGGCGGTGTGCGCCAAGCTGGACGCCGCCGATGCCCAGCGCGCGGCTTGTGACAGTGTGTTGAAGGCGGCGTTGAAAAAGGCGTAGCAGGCGGCCCGCCGGGCCGGCGCCGCGCAGCCGCACAGTATGCTTTGGCCCCGTTCACGTTGCAGGACCTGCGATGCCGCGCCAAGTGCTTGATGAATCCGCCATCCACCCGGCCGTGCGTGCCACGGTGGCCGGGCATGAGGCTGCCATCGTGGGCGAGGTGATGGCCGCCGTGGCCCGCCACCCGGTGGTGGTGGTGGGCATGGCGGCCAACCCCTGGCCCAAAAAAGCGCGCCGTGCACTGGACGCTGCCGGCGTGGCCCACCATGATCTGGATTACGGCGGCTACCTGAGTGACTGGCGGCGCCGCAATGCGCTCAAGCTGTGGACCGGCTGGCCCACCTTCCCGATGATTTTTGTCAAAGGCCAGTTGGTGGGCGGCGCCACCGATCTGGACCGGCTGATCGCCAGCGGTGAGCTGGCGCGCCTGCTGGCTTGAGGCACTTGGCCGGCGACGTTGCGCCGCAGCGGGTGGGCATGAGCCGCACCGCAGGTGCCAGTCAGCAAGCGCCAGTCCGCATGAGCCAGTCAGCCTCAGCGGGGCCGGCATGACGCGGGCCTGGCGCTGCCCGGCGCGGGCATCGGCCGGGCGGGTGCTCGCGGCGGCTGTGGCGTCGTCGCTGGCCGCATCGGCTGCGGACGGGGCCAGTGCCGCCCTGGCCCTGGCCCCGCCCACGGTGGCCTGCCGCCTGCCCGGCGTGGCGCATGCCGCGCTGTGCGGCAGCCTGCGCCGCCCGCTCGACCCGGCGCGCCCGCAGGGCGTGATGATCGACGTGCACTTTGCCGTGCTGCCGGCGCTGGCGCGCCACAAGGCGGCCGATGCGGTGTTCTTTTTTGCCGGCGGCCCGGGCCAGAGCGCCATCAACCTGGCCGGGCCGCTGGCGTCGCGCTACGCCCGGCTGGGCCAGCGCCGCGACCTGGTGTTTGTCGATCAACGGGGCACCGGCCGCAGCGCGCCGCTGGCCTGTGCCGACGACGATCCGCAGGCGCCGCAACCCAGCCAGGCCGAGAGTGCCGACCCGGCCCGTCGCCTGGCGCGGCTGCGCGCCTGCCGCCAGGCGTTGCAGGCGCTGCCGTACGGCGATCTGCGCTTTTTTACCACCGCACTGGCGGTGGCCGACATCGACGCGGTGCGCCAAATGCTGGGCGTCGCGCAGCTCAATGCCGTCGGCGCGTCTTACGGCACGCGCGCGGTGCTGGATTACCTGCGGCAGTTTCCGCACGCCGTGCGGCGCGCCGTGCTGGACGGCGCGGCGCCGCCCGACATGCACCTGCCCGAAGCGGCAGCGCGCGACAACCAGACCGCGCTGGACGGCTGGCTGGACGCTTGCGCCGCCGCGCCCGCCTGCGCCCGCCGCCACCCGATGCTGCGCGCCCTGTGGGCGACGCTGCTGGCCAGCCTGCCGCGCCAGGTGACCCTGCCGAACCTGCTGAATGGCCAGCCCGAGCCGCTGCGGCTGCAACGCGATCACCTGCTGGCGCTGGTGCGCGCGCCGCTGTATGCCCCGGCGCTGGCCGCCGCCCTGCCCGCCGCGATCAACGCGGCCAGCGCCGGCCGCTGGGCGCCGCTGGCCGCGCTGGCCGCGCTGGGCGGCGGCCGCGCCGGTGCGGTGGCCACCGGCCTGCATTTTTCAGTCGTCTGCGCCGAAGACCTGGGGCCCAACGCACCGCCGCCCGACCCGGCGGATGTGGCCGCTGCCGCCTCGCCCGGCAATGCTTTTGGCGGCAGTTTTGCCACGCTGTACCGCGAGGTCTGTGCCGATTGGCCGCAGGGCCGGGTGGACCCGGCCTTTTACACCTTGCCGCCGGCCGCCGCGCCCACCTGGCTGCTGTCGGGTGGGCTCGATCCCGTCACCCCGCCGCGCCACGGCCAGCGGGTGGCAGCCGCGCTCGGCCCACTGGCGCGCCACATCGTGGTGGCCAACGCCGGCCACGGCGTGGCCGGCCTGCCCTGCCTGCGCGATGCGGTGGTGCGCTTCATCAGCACCGACGATGCGGCCGCCGCGCTGGCCGGCGGCGCCGACTGTGCGGCCGCCGTGCCGCGCCCGCTGGCGTTTCTGCCGCCTGGCTTGCCGGCGTTGCTGTCGGCGCCGCTGCCGTCGGTGCCGCCAGCATGGCCACCGTCCGTGCCGCCATCTCTGCCAGCGCCAAGGCCGGCGCCGCCGCGATGATCGAGGTGCAAGCGCTGGCCAAGCAGTTCAGCGCCGGCGGGGGCTTGGCGGCGGGCTGGGGTTTTGGCCGGCCCGCCCGGTCGGTGCCGGCCGTGCGGGCGGTGAGTTTTGTCGCCCCCGACGCCTGCATCACCGGCCTGCTGGGCGCCAACGGCGCCGGCAAGACGACCACCTTGCGCCTGTTGGCCGGCCTGCTGGTGCCGGATGCCGGCCGCATCCGGGTGGACGGCATCGACGTGGTGGCCCGGCCGCAAGCAGCACAGGCGCGGTTGGGCGTGCTGTCCGACGCGCGTGGCCTGTCGCCCCGGCTCAGCGCGCGCGAGAACATCGTCTACTACGGCCGGCTGCACGGCCTGGGCGCCGCTGCGGCCAACGCCCGGGCCGAGCTGCTGGCCGACGTGCTGGACATGCACGCGCTGCTGGACCGCCGCACCGACGGCTTCAGCCAGGGTGAGCGCATGAAGACCGCGCTGGCCCGGGCGCTGGTGCACGACCCGTCGCACATCATCCTGGACGAGCCGACCAACGGCCTGGATGTGCTGGCCACGCGCAGCCTGCGCGACTGCCTGCGCCGTCTGCGCGATGAGCAGGGCAAGTGCATCGTTTTCTCCACCCACATCATGCAAGAGGTTGAGCGGCTGTGTGATCGGGTGGTGGTGGTGGCCGCCGGCCGCACCGTGGCCGACGGCAGCGTGGCCGACTTGCTGGCGCGCACCGGGCAAACTGATTTTGAAGCCTGTTTTGTGCAACTGGCGTTTCCCGGCAGCGCCGGCGCCGCAGCCGCCGGCGGCTCGGCCGGGCACGGGGCAGCGTGATGGCGGCCGCCTGGCAGGTCTTCTGCAAAGAGCTGATCGATGCGCTGCGCGACCGCCGCACGCTGTTGATGGTGCTGCTGTCGTCGGTGGCCATCGGCCCGCTGCTGCTGGTGGCGCTGTCGATGCTGGTGGCCGACTTCGAGGCCCAGGCCGAAGCGCGTGAGGTGTACGCGGTGGGCATCGAGCACGCGCCGACTTTGCGCAACTTCATCGAGCGCCAGGCATGGGCCGTGCACCCGGCGCCGGCCGGCTACGCGGCGGCGATGCAAAAGCGCAGCTTTGGCCATGCCGTGCTGGTGCTGCCGCCGGGCTTTGAGCAAGACCTGGCGGCCGGCATCGCGCCCACGCTGGCAGTCGTCACCGCCAGTGCCAACACCCGCGCGCAGGGCGAGGGCGGCGCGGTGGCGCGGCTGCTGCACGGCTTCAGCCAGGAGCAGGCCAGCCTGCGGCTGGTGATGCAAGGCGTCTCACCGGGGCTGCTGCAAGTGATGGACGTGGACGAGCAAGACCTGGCTGACCCGCGCGTGCGGGCCGCGCAACTCACCCGCATGCTGCCGTTCTTCGTGCTGATGGCGGTGCTGTACGGCGCGCTGCACGCCGCACTCGACACCACAGCCGGTGAGCGTGAGCGCGGCTCACTTGAGCCACTGCTGATGACGCCGGTGCCGCGCTGGGCCCTGGTGCTGGGCAAATGGGGCGCGGTGGCCAGCATGGGCATGGGCGTGGCGGTGCTGTCGTGCTTCAGTTTCCTGCCCGGCCAGTGGCTGTTGCGCAGCGAAACCTTGTCGGCGATGTTCTTGTTCGGCTGGCGCGAGGCCTTGCTTTTCTTGGCGCTGCTGCTGCCGCTGGCGGCCATGCTGTCAGCGCTGATGATGGCCGTCGCCATCCGCTGCAAGACCTTCAAAGAGGCCCAGGCCAACAACACGGCGGTGGTGTTGCTGGTGTCGCTGCTGCCGCTGCTCACGCTGTTCAACCAGGCCGGTGAGCAGCCCTGGCATCTGTGGCTGCCGGCGCTGGCGCAGATCACCCTGATGCAGCGGGTGCTGGAGGGCGAGCCGTTTGCGCCGGCCGATCTGCTGCTGCCGCTGGCGGTGGCAGCAGGGGTCAGTGCGCTGTGTGTGGCCTACGTGGCGCGCCAGTTGCGGGCCGCTGCGCTGCGCTGACGGGGCTCAAGCGAAAAGGCGTGGCAAAGGCGTTGCGCGGCCGTGGCACCATCGCCCGGCGCGCCGCCGCTCATTGCGTCAACGGGCTGGCGGGCATCGCCAACAGGCGGCCGGCATGGCTGCCATCAAAGCCCAGGCCGGGGTAGGCCGGCCCGCTCAGCGCCCGCTCCACCTCGCCCTGCCAGTGCAACGCATGCACCACGCCGTTGAAGTGGCGGGCCGATTCAAATGGCGTCAGCACCGTGCCCGCCTCGCCCACCAGGCGCAGGTTGGAAACCACCGCCATCGGGTCAGCCAACGCCACCACGCCGGGCATGAGCTGCACCCAATCCCAGGCGATGCCCACGTCGCCCTCCTGGCCATGCCAGGCCCAGAGGGTCTGGCCCAGCGTGCGCGACAGCGCGTCGCCCGGGCTCGTGATTTGTGTACCCAGATGCTGCAGACGTAACGGAATATGTTTGCCGACCTGCCACAATAATGGCGGCCAGGCGCACAAAGTCCAGGGTGGGCAATGCCCGAGAGTGGAGTTCAAAGTCATCACCATGAAAGTTGCGGACAGGTCAGATAGTTTTCGGCAAGCCTCATCAAATGGAAACATGTAAACATTTGCAGGGGGCCTGCGTCGAATTTGAACCGCATTGATCCGTGTCATGTTGCAAGGTGGCTTTGCGTCGATCCTGCAAGCGGTTAGTCGAGATGACTTCCGCAATGAGGTGGTGCGCTTCACCCAGGGTCTTGGCTTCAATACCGTGTCGGCGATGATGGTGATGGACTACGCGGCCGGGCGGTCGGACTTCGTGGAGGTCACCAACGCGCCACCGGGTTGCGAGGTGATGCGCGAAAACGTGTCCAGCATGCGGCGCGATCCGGTGATGCAGCACTGTCGGCGTCACAGTTGGCCGATCATCTGGGATCAGGCCACCTATACCAGCCAGGGGCTCGGCGATATGTGGGACGAGTTGGCCGGGTTCGGCTACTACACCGGGGTGGCGATGGCGCTGCACCTGCCCGAGGGCCGGCACTTCGTATTGGGCGTGGAGCGCGACAAGCCCTTGCCGACGGACCCTGTCGAATTAACGCGGCTGGTGGCCGACCTGCAGTTGTTTGCCGTGCATGCGCAAGATTCGGCGCTGCGCGTGCTGTCATCGTCGGCCGTGCGCACCGACCTGCCGTCGCTCACCCCGCGTGAGCTGGAGGCGCTGCGCTGGACGATGGAAGGCAAGACGGCATGGGAGGTGGGCGCCATCCTGGGCATCAGCGAGCGCACGGCAGTGCTTCATGTCAACAACGCCATGCACAAACTGGACTGCTCCAGCAAGCACCAGGCGGTGCTCAAGGCCTTGCGGCTGGGATTGATCAACTGATCCGGGTGCTGGGCATACCTGCCTGTAAGACTTGACAGTAGCGCTCGGCGGCATGGGCTGGTGAAATTTGTTTCAGGCGTTGAGAGATGCGCCACCCGTCACCCGCCACCCCAAGAAAGCATCCCATGCAAACAATCACTTTGAACACCGTTGTCAGCAGCCAATCCGAAGTCATGCTGCCGAGAGCTGGTTGGTAATCTTTAACTGTTTTGCTCCCGGTCCTGTACGCAGGGCCGGTTTGAATGGCCCGGGCTACCCGGGCCATTTTTTATTCTCCGCTCGCATTGGAGGCCATCGCAGCACGCCGGGCTTGAGGGATGGCGGTGCACGCCGGTCCATTCACGGCCGGCGCCGGAGCCTGACATCCCGGGCTGCGCTGAGCTGGGCGGCAACGGCAAGGCCAATCGCACGCTGACGCTGGCACGGCAGGGCCGGGTTTTTACAATACGGTCCCTTTCGCTCTGATGGCGGCGCCCGCCCGCGCCTCACCCCGCCGTGTTGCATCCTCAAATATTCGACGTCATCGTCGTCGGTGGCGGCCATGCCGGCACCGAGGCAGCGCTGGCCGCTGCGCGCATGGGCTGCGCCACCCTGCTGCTGACGCACAACATTGAAACCCTGGGCCAGATGAGCTGCAACCCGTCGATTGGCGGCATCGGCAAAGGCCATCTGGTCAAGGAAGTGGATGCGCTGGGCGGCGCGATGGCCGCCGCCACTGATGAAGCCGGCATCCAGTTCCGCATCTTGAACAGCAGCAAGGGGCCGGCGGTGCGGGCCACCCGGGCGCAGGCCGACCGGGTGCTTTACAAGGCCGCGATCCGGCAGCGGCTGGAGAACCAGCCCAATCTTTGGTTGTTT
>JANLOP010000127.1:0-3938 GCA_031366635.1 Betaproteobacteria bacterium
CGCCCCCGCCCTCGCGGCTGGCGCCGCCGTCAGCCCGCCCGAGGCGGCCACGCTGGCCGACCAGGCCCATGCACAGCTCAAGCAGCTGATCTTTGACTTTGCGCTGATGCCGGGCGACCGCTGCAGCGAGAGTGAATTGGCACAGCGCCTGGCCATCAGCCGCACGCCCTTGCGCCAGGCCCTGCAGCGGCTGCAGCGCGAGGGTTTTGTGCAGGTCAGCGCCAAGATCGGCTGGCAGGTGGCGCCGCTGGACTTCGACGTCTTCGACGAGTTGTACGACCTGCGCACGCTGATCGAGTGCCATGCCGCCCAGCTGCTGGCCGAGGCCGAAGACCGGCCCACGCTGGCGGCGCTGGCCGAGGTCTGGCTGCTGCCTGAGGCCGAGCGGCTAGCCGACGGTGCCGAGGTCGGCCGCCTGGACGAGCAATTCCATGCGCAGCTGGTGCAAGGCAGCGGCAACCGCGAGATGGCCCGGGTGCACCGCAGCATCACCGAGCGCATCCGCATCATCCGGCGCCTGGATTTCACCAAGACCGCCCGCGTGGCCGCCACCTACGACGAGCATGCCCGCATCCTGGGCGCCATCACCCGGCGCCGCGCCGACGAAGCCCAGCGCCTGCTGCGCGCCCACATTGCGCAAAGCAAGACCGAGGTGCGCCACATCACGCTGGACATGCTGTACCGGGCGCGCCGGCCGGCTTGAGGGGGCGGCGGGTCCGCTTCAACGGCGGCGCAAGGTTGAATCCCTCAGAGGCATCACCCCTGATGTCGTCGAGAACTTTGGCCCCCGCTATGCGCCCGGGGGCGAGCTGGTCTATGTTGGCGATACGGGTGACAAGCACGGGTTCTTCGACAAGGATCTCTTGGCCAGTCATGGCGCGGTGCTCGATAACCACGGCAAATTGCCCGATGTGGTCATCTACCCGCGAGACAAGAACTGGCTGTTGCTCATTGAGTCGGTGACAAGCCACGGGCCTCTGGAGTCGAAACGACAGATTGAACTTGCCCGGCTGTTCAAGGGCCGGCAGTGCCGGCCTGGTCTATGTTTCTGCGTTCCCGGACCGCAAGACCTCCCTTCGCTACCTGAACGTCATCGCCTGGGAGTCCGAGGTGTGGATCGCCGACGCGCCGACCCACATGATCCATTTCAATGCAAGCCGGTTCCTTGGGCCCTATTGAGGCTCGCGGTGATAGGCCTTGTCGGCTCGGCCTTGCTCAACGCGCCGATCAAAAAAAGAGCAAACGGTGCTGCGCGCCCCAACGCCAACCCAGCGGTCACATGGGCCGGTGGCCAGCGCCCGGATCACAGCGGCGCGCTGAACACCGCCCCCACATCCACCCGCGCCTGCAGCCGGGCGCACAGCAGGAACATGCCGACGATCTTGCGCTGCACAAACACCAGATCAGCCGGCGGCGTGCGGGCAAAGCCGTCGCCAAAGAACTGGTCGCGACCGCGCTCGAAGGTGCGTTTGGACAAGCCCGAGGCCGCAAAGTCATAGGCCCCGCGGTGGCGGAAGGGCTCACCGGCCAGGTGCAGCATCTCCAGCACGCCCTCGGCCTGGGCCGGCGGGTCGCCGTCGGCCACATAACCCACCTGGCGGGCGGCCGCGCGCACACCAGCGGCATTGTCATCGCGCAACGCGCTGGCCAGTGCGCGCAGTTGATCGGCGCGCACGGGGTCCACCGCCTCGGTGGCGCCAAAGTCCAACAACCAGACCCGGCCGGTGGCGTTGTCGTAGAGGTAGTTGCCGAAGTTGGGGTCGGTCTGCACCAGGCGCAGCACGAACAGCTCACGCATCACCAGCCGGCACAGCACGGTGGCCACATGGTCGCGCACTTCCTGCGACAGGCCCAGCTTGGCGAGCTGGTCGACCGGCATGCCGGGCGCGAAATCGGTGGCCAGGATCATCGGCGTGCAATGCGCGCGGCGCACCGACGGCACGCTCAGCACCGGGTCGCGCCCCAGGCGCCGGCGGTACAGGCTGGTGGCGCGGGCCTCGGCCGCATAGTCGGTCTCGTGGTGCAGCTGGGCCCGCACCCGGGCCAGCAGCGCGGTGATGTCCAGCCCGGCCGGCAGCAGGCCGGGGGTACGCGCCAGCAGCGCCAGGTTGTCGACATCGCTGTCGATGCTGGCGCGCACGCCGGGGTACTGAATCTTCAGTGCCAGCACCTGGCCGTCGGGGGTCTCGGCCCGGTGCACCTGGCCGATCGAGGCCGCAGCCATCGGCTGCAGGCTGAGGTGGCGGAAGCGCTGGCGCCAGTCGGCGCCGTACTGCTCGGCCAGCAAGACGGCCAGTTGCTCGGGCGGCATCGCGTGGGCCTGCTCGCGCAGGCCACCCAGCAGCGCCGCAAACTGCGGCGGCAGCGCGGCGTCACCGTCCATCGACATCAGCTGGCCCAGCTTCATCGCCGCGCCGCGCATCTGCGACAGGCGCTCGGCCAGGCGGCTGGCGTTGTCGGCCGACAGCATCAGCTGCGACAGGCTGGGCCGCTCACCCCGGGCCCAGGCCTGCAGGCCGTTGGCAGCCGCGCTGGCCGCCATCTCGCCCACTGCCAGGCCCAGCTGCAACAGGCGCTGCTTGCGGCCTTGCGGCACGGCGGCGTTGCGCGGCGCTTTGGGCGGCGGCGGGGGGGGCGGCGGGGGCGGCGGCTTGGGCATCGGGATCGGTTTGCCACGAGTGTGCCTGGGTCGGGCCCGCGCCGGGCTGACAGCGCGACCGCCAGTCAGCGGCCCTGCAGAAAACCCAGCAGCAGCCGGGCCACCGCCTCGGGCTGCTCTTGCTGCACCCAGTGGCCGGCGCCGTCGACGAAATGCACGCCGCGCAGTTGCGTGCAGGCGCTGTCCTGCATCGCCTGCAGCGCGCCGGGCTTCTGGTGGCTGCCCCAATCGGCCGCGCCGGCAAGGTAGAGCGCCGGCACCTCGATGCGGCGGCCGGCAAACACTTGCAGCTCGGCCTGCTGGGCCTCGCTGAGGCTGCAGCGGTACCAGTTCAGGCCGCCCTGGAAGCCGGTGCGCTGGAACTCGCGGCTGTAGACACCCAAGGCCGCGTCGGGCAGCCAGCGGCAAGCGGCGATCTGCGCCGCGCTGGGCATCTGGGGCGCCACCGTGGCGGCCATGCCGGCGTGCAGGTCCATCACGTAATAGGTGGGCAGGCGGGCCAGCTCGTCGGCCGTCCAGCCCGCCAACGGCACGGGCTGGTTGCCCGGCCAGTCAGCGCTCTTGTGGTGGTAGTAGGCGCGCAGCAGGTCGTGCACGCCTTGCGGCGCGTGCAGCAGGTCGGCATTCGCGCCGGGCGTGGCGTAGTGCCACTGGTAGTGCTTGCGCGGCCGCGGCAGCGCCGCCAGCGCGGCATGCACATCGGGGCTGGCGGATGAAGCCGGCGGCCGATCCGCCGTGTTGAAGGGCAAGGGCGGCGGCCCGCCGAAGGGCGCACTCATCAGCACCAGGCGCTGGAACACATCGGGCCGCAGCAAGGCGCACCAGGCGGCCACCGGCGCGCCGAAGTCATGCCCCACCACCCCTGCCACCCGGCGCTGGCCCAGCGCCATCACCAGGCCCAGCGCATCGCGCACCAGGTTTTGCATGCGAAAGCTGGCCAGGTCGCCGTCGTAGCGGTCGTCCCAGCCGGTGGTTCGGCCGTAGCCGCGCTGGTCGGGCGCGATCACGTGGTAGCCGGCGGCGGCCAGCGCCGGCATCAGCCGGCGCCAGCTGTAGCTCAGCTCGGGGAAGCCGTGCAGCAGCAGCAGACAGGGCCGGCCCGGCACCTCGAAGCCGGCCTCCAGCAGGTGCACGCTCAAGCCGTTGATGCCGGGCAGCTGGCGGCTGCGCACGCCGGCGGGCAGGGGCCAGGCGGGCAGTGGGTCAGCTGCGTTGCTCACCGTACTCAGGGTCACGACTTTGTTGGCGAACCACAAGAATCCGGATCCCGCCCTCTAAT
>JANLOP010000167.1:0-4934 GCA_031366635.1 Betaproteobacteria bacterium
CTCGATGTGTCGGGCCTTAAAAGCCCGCTGCCTTTTGATCGGAAAGCCCTCAGGCGTATTCACCAGCTTGCGCGGGGTGTGCCGCGCCGCATCAACCTGCTGTGCGACCGTGCGCTGCTGGGCGCGTTTGCATCAGGCGAAGCGGTGGTCAGCGCGCGTATGGTTGACAAGGCCGCCGCCGAGGTGTTCGATCCGACCTCGAAGCCGCCAGCTTCGGCAGCGCGCAGGCGACAGGGCTGGGTGCTGATGGGCCTGGGGGCGCTTGCGGGTGCCGCGCTGGTGGCTGCATTGGTTGACCTTGTGCCGGTGGCGCGCGTGCGCGCTCTTGCAGTCGTTGCGCCGCCAGCGCCTGGCGCGGTGGCTGCCAACGCGGCGGCATCCATTCCTGCGGCTTCCGCATCAGCCGCGCAAGCATCCATGGATTTGCCAGCGCCGGCAGCACAGCCGCCTTCGCCACCAGGTTCGCAGTTTTCACAGTCTTCGCAACCCACACCACCACCCACCTTGCTGCGAGACGAAAACGAGGCCTGGCGCGAACTGGCCCAGGCCTGGAAGCTGAGCCCTGGGGAAGGCGCTGCCTGCCAGGCATTTCTGCGCCAACAGGTGCGTTGCGTCAGCATCAACACCAGTCTGGCGCTGATACGCCAACTCGGGCGACCCGGCATCGTCAAGCTCGATAGCCGCAGCAGCTCGTCGTCTTATGCATTGCTCACCACGCTGACTGCCGACAGTGCAACCCTGCGCGCCGGTGACACCGAGCAGACGGTGACGCTGGCGGCGCTGGCCGGCCGATGGCAGGGCGATTTTTCAACGCTGTGGCGAGTGCCGCCCGGCTACACCGGTCCGGTGGCTGATGGCCAGGGCGGGCCGGTTGTTGAATGGGTGGCCGCCCGGATGGCGGCCTGGGAAGGCACCACACCACCGCCCGGCAAGCCGGTACAAAACGCGGCGTTCAAGGCGCGTGTACGGGCTTTTCAACTGGCTCAGGGGCTGCCTGTTGACGGCCAGCTCGGGCCGCTGACTTTCATGCAACTCAATCGCACTGCCGGCGTGGTCGAGCCGGCCCTTCGCACCAGCCCTTAAGCACATGTCCTACATTCTTGATGCACTTCGTAAAGCCGACGCCCAGCGCGAGCGAGACCCCGCACGGGGCATTCACGCGCTCGGCGTCACGGCGTGGCCGGCCGGGCGCCTGGCCCGCCCGGCGAGCCGGCTCTGGCTGTGGGGACTCGCCCTGCTGGCGGTGGCAGCCTTGCTGGCCGCTGCGGCATGGTGGTTGGCGCGGCCTGCCGCACCACCGGCGGCGGTGCCGATGGCGGCTTCGCCATCTGACGCACTTGCACCTGCAGCGTTGCCTGGCCCGGCGGTGAGGGCGCCGGTTCCTGCCAACGAGGTGTTACCGGCGGCACCACCGGCACCTCCACCAGCGCCGGCACCTGTACCTATACCTTCATCGCTTACGGCCGTTTCGCGTGAACCGCAAGCGCCCGCGTCGCCGCTGGCAACCACACCGGCCATACCCGCAGCGGCGGCGCCGGATCGGCTGCTGTCGATCACCGATTTACCCGCCGACATCCAGCGCGAGCTGCCCAAACTGACCATCACCGGCGGCGTCTACGCAAGCAACGCCGCGCAACGCCTTCTGATCGTCAACGGACAGGTACTGAACGAAGGCGCGGAAGCGGCCCCCGGCGTACAGCTGGCGCAAATAAGGCCCAAGACCGCAGTGCTTGTTTACCGCGGCTACCGTTACGGCGTGGCGTATTGAGTTGTTGCCACGGCCGGGCTGGTAATTGCTGCCCCAATGGCTACCCCTATGCATGGCCCGAGCGATTTCCCGTCACGGGTTGACGTTCGCTCCGCCGGGGCAGACGGTGCTGGTACCCACGCGGTTGATGCGCGGCGTGCTGGCGTCGGCCGTGTTGCTGTTGGGTGCATACGCCGGTAACGGGGCCTTGAAATTGGTAGCCATGTAGGCGGTCAGGGCGTCGATGTCCTGCGCGCCCCCTATGCGGTTGATGCCCTTGACCAGCGTCGAATAGCCGTCGCCGCCATCGGCCATGAAGTTGTTCACCGTCACGCGGTACGCCTTGGCCGGGTTCTGCACCACGCCGGCCGCATCGACCAGGGTTTCGACCGGGTTGGTGCCGGAGGCCAGCGTCACGTTGCTGATGCGCGCACCGCAAGCCCTGGCACCGTCCCAGGTGTATTTGAAGCCTGCTGATGGCAGCGCAAAACGCGTCGCTGTGGCTGACTGGCCCAGGCAACCGGCGAACTGTTCTTCAAGGAAACCCTTGATGAGCTGGGTCGTCAGCGTCATGGTGACCAGGCTGTTGCCGAAGGGCTGCACGGTGAAAGCTTCGCCATACGTCACGTTGCCGTTGCCCTCGCCAGCCGTGCTGGAAGCAAAGGTGAAGCCTGGTGCGCGTACCCCGCCACCGTTCATGAATGCGATGGCTGCGCCGCCAAAGTTGGCGGGCTGGGTGGCGGTGAGTTGCGAATCGGCGATCAGGTTGCCGGCCAGCATGTTGCAGGCGCCGTCAACGCGTGAGTTGGGCAGGTCGGTCGTGATCGAGCCCAGCACCTGGTTGGCAATGGGCGACACCAGCGCCTTGTAGCCGGCGACGATCTTCGCGACCACGGCATCGGCGGTGATGGCCGGGTCGTTGCGGACTACCAGGCGGTTGGTGGCGACGGTCTTGATGATGTCGCGCGTGGCTGGATCGATCGTCACCTCCACATCCGTCAGCACACGGCCGAAAGCGCTGGCACTGGTGACCGAAATGGTGCGTCCCGTGGCGTTCGGCAGCATGCAGTTGTAGGCCGCGTGCGTGTGGCCACTGATCACCAGATCCACCGCGTTGTCGAGCTGCTTGACGATGGCGGCGACGGGTGAGCCGGCCAGGCTGCCCTCGCAGGTATTGATGTCGCCCAGCGTGCCGGTCTGGAAACCGCCTTCGTGCACCAGCACCACAATGGATTCGATGCCCTGGGCGCGCAGCTCGGGAAGGAGCGCGTTGACGGTTTGTGCCTCATCGCGGAACGACAGGCCAGCCACGCCAGTGGGCGTGACGATGGTCGGCGTGGCTTTGAGCGTCATGCCGATGAATGCGACCTTGACGCCGTTCAGTGTCTTGATGCCATAGGCTGGCAGCAGGGTCTTGCCCGTAGACGTGCTGATGACGTTGGCCGACAGCCACTTGAACCTGGCACCTTCAAACGGTACCGGTGTGCCCACGCTGGCACCCTTGCAACTGTTGGGGTCGGCCTGGCCAGCGGTGGCCTTGCAGCCGCCGTTTTGCAGGCGCAGCAGCTCGGCCGTGCCCTTGTCAAATTCGTGGTTGCCGACGGCATTGAATTCAAGGCCGATGCGGTTGAGCGTTTCCACCGAGGGTTCGTCGAAAAACAGCGAAGAAATCAGCGGTGAGGCGCCAATCGAGTCGCCCGCGCCAACCACCACGGTCAGCGGATTGGCTTTTTTCAGCGTGGCAACGTGCGCCGCCATGAAGTCGGCACCCCCCACGGGCGGGCGGCTGGCGGCGGGGACTGCAGCGGTCTGGCCGAACGTGCCGGGCGACTCCAGGGTGCCGTGGTAGTCGTTCAACCCGATGATCTTGGCGGTGAACGGTGCGGCCACCGTCGGCTGCGCAATTGGTGCAGGCGTGCTGTCACGGCCGCCGCCACAGGCGACCAGCGTTGCGGCGGAAAGCAAAGTTAAAACCGCTGCGGCCGAGATAGTTTTCTTCGTCATGATCATGTCGATCTTTCAGGCTGGCTGGCAAAATTGCAGTCAGTTTCGGATCGTAGGCAGGGCAAGTGACTGTTTCGTGACTTGCTGCGCTTTAGCGGTCGTTGCCGCTACCCTTGTGCGACAGGTCGCTTCATAATGAATGCAGGCCCGGCGAATCGCTGGTGCCGCACAGCACGCAAGGAGACTGGCATGAACGATTCCAATACCCCTAAAGACGGCGACTTCGCCCATTGGGTCGAAGAAAAATCCGAGGCATTGAAGTTTGAGCTGGGCGAAAAGTTTCCGGTACCGCCCACGACGCTGCATTCGCCATCCGTTCACGTCGAAACTGGTCACCAAAAGCTGGAAGAAGTGCTGCTGGAGCATGAAGAGCCCACACCGGAGTTTCTTGAAGAACTCGCCGCCCTGCAAGATGCGCCACCGCTGAGCGATGAAGAACTCGCCCGGCAGGCGATGGAGTCGGGCGGTGGCGACGGCGACAGCAGCACGCCCGAGTAGCCGGGTCCCGGGAACACGAGCCAGCTCTGGCGGCAACCCTTCGATACCTCAGGGCGAACGGAACAGAGACTGCATGGTGAACCCAGGCCGCGACGCCGGGCCGCCCCAAGCAAGGCCAGCCCCCTCGGGGGCAGCGAGTTACACGAAGTGAACGAACGTGGGGGTCATCTCTCGGGTTCGGCACAATAACGCCATGACTACACAAATGGCGGGCCACCTTCTCGTTGATTGCCTGATTGCCCAAGGCGTTACCCATGCGTTCGGCGTACCAGGCGAAAGCTATCTTGCCGTGCTCGACGGCCTGCACGCGCGGCAGGGTCAGATCACCTTCATTACCTGCCGGCAGGAAGGTGGCGCAGCCTTCATGGCCGAGGCACACGGCAAATTGACGGGCCGCCCCGGCGTTTGCATGGTGACGCGGGGGCCGGGTGCCACGAACGCTTCCATCGGCGTCCACACGGCCTTCCAGGACTCGACACCGATGGTCTTGCTGGTCGGCGACGTGGCCAGCGACTGCCGTGACCGCGAGGCGTTTCAGGAAGTCGATTACGCCAGTTTTTTTGGGCCCAGCACCAAGGGCTTTGCCAAACGCGTCGAGCGTATCGACCGCGCGGAACGTATTCCAGAGTACGTGGCGCGTGCTTTTGCCACGGCCATGAACGGCCGGCCGGGCCCCGTGGTGCTG
>JANLOP010000200.1:0-10073 GCA_031366635.1 Betaproteobacteria bacterium
GCGTTGTCGTCGTGCGGAATCTTCTTGCGCAGCAGCATCAGGCACAGCAGCGGCACCAGCGACAAGGCCATCAGCAGCGAGCCGACCAGCGCCGAGGTCACGCTCCAGGCCATCGGCGAGAAGATGCGGCCCTCGTGGCGCTGCAAGGTGAAGATCGGCAGGTGGGCAGCGATGATGATGACCATCGCAAACAGCGTCGGCCGGCCCACCTCCACCGTGGCGCGCAGCACGGCTTTGAAGCGCTGCTGGTGGCTCTTCATCTGGGTTTCGTCCAGCTCACCCAGGCGGCGGAAGATGTTCTCGACCACGATCACCGCGCCGTCCACGATGATGCCGAAATCCATCGCGCCCAGGCTCAGCAGGTTGGCCGGGATGCCGACCAGCGTCAGCCCCAAAAACGTGGCCAGTAGCGACAGCGGGATGACCAGCGCGACGATAGCCGCCGCGCGCAGATTTTGCAAAAAGACGAACAGCACCAACATCACCAGCAGCGCGCCCTCGGTCAGATTGGCAAACACGGTGTGCAGGGTTTTCTTGATCAGCCATGACCGGTCGTAGTACGGGATGATCGTCATGCCTTTGGGCAGGCCACGGCGGTTCAGCATGTCGATTTTTTCCTGCACGCCGGCCAGCACCTTGGACGGGTTCTCGCCTTTGCGCATCACCACGATGCCGTTAACGATGTCGTCGGCCTCGTCCTGTCCCACCAGGCCCTGCGGCGGGTATTGGCCCACCCGCACCGCCGCCACGTCGCGCACCAGCACGGGGGTGCCGGCGACCTCGGCCACCACCACCCGCTCAATGTCGGCCGAGCTGCGAAAGCTGCCGAGTGAGCGCACCAGGAATTGCTGCCGGCCCTGGCTCATCGCGCCACCGCCGGCATTGCCGTTGGCCCGTTGCAGCGCGGCAAACAACTGCGCCAGCGTCACCTTGTGGTCGCGCAGCCGGGCCAGATCAGGGTTCACCTCGTACTGCTTGATGGCCCCGCCCATCGTCACCAGGTCGGCCACGCCGCCCACCTGGCGCAGCGCTTTCTCGACCACCCAGTCCTGCGTCTCGCGCAATTCACGCGGGCTGTAGCCGTCGCCGCGCAGCCTGAAGCGCATGATTTCGCCGATGGCGGTGGACGGCGGCGGCACGTCGGTCTGCACCCCCGCCGGCAAATCCACCGAGCGCAGCCGCTCCAAAATCTGCTGACGCGCCAGTTGGTCACCCGGCTTGTCGTCGAAGGTGACCATCGCGAACATCAGCCCGTACTGGGTGTGGCTGAACAGCCGCACCGTGCCGGGGATGCCGGTGAGTGCGATCTCGATCGGCAACGTGACTTGCTTTTCAACCTCTTCGGCGGCCCGGCCCGGGTACAGCGCAATGACGTTGACCTGGGTGTCCGAGACATCCGGAAAGGCCTCCACCGGCAGGTTCTGGAAGGCGATCAACCCGGCGCCGATGAACAGCGCCAGCCCGAGCCCGATAAACAGCGGCTGGCGCAGCGAGAACTGCACAAAACGCTGCATCATGGCGCGGCGTCCAGCAACTGGTTCAGGTACAGCGCGCCGCCCACCACCACCTTGTCGCCGGCCGCCAGGCCCGCGGCCACCTGCAAAAACTGCGGGCCGGCGGCACGCACCGTCACATCGCGGCGCTCAAACCGGCCTTTGCCGCGGGGCACAAACACGCTGGATTGCTCACCGTGCAAAAACACCGCATCGGCCGGCACCAGCGGCAGGCCGCCGTGGGCTGCCACCCGGGCGTTGACAAACATCTCGGCCTTCAACCGGCCGTCCGGGTTGGCCACCCGGGCCCGCACTTTGACGGTGCGCGAGGCCGCGTCCACCGCCGCGCCGATGTTCAGCACGGTGGCGCTAAACACCTGGTCGGGCCAGGCCGCCGTGACCAGCTCGACCGTCTGGCCGGGCTTGAGCAGCGCCAGTTGGCTCTCGTCCAGATCCAGCGTGGCCCACAGCGTGGCCGGGTCGCTGAGGGTGAACAGCGGCGTGCCCGCGACGTCGGTGCGCACCTCGGCGCCGGGGTTGCTGTTGCGCTCAACCACCAGCCCGGCCAGCGGCGCGGTGAGCGTCAGCGACTGGGTCACGGCGCCGCCCGCCGCGCCCGCCGCACCCGACACGCCCGACACGCCCGACACGCCATATTGCGCCAGCCGGGCGCGGGCGCGGTTGGCCTCGGCGCTGCTGCGGGCCAGGTCGGCCTCGGCCTGGTCCTGGTCTTTGCGGGCGATCACCCCGCCCTCGACCAGATCACGCACCCGGGCCAGTGAGCCGCGGTTCAGCGCCTGATCGGCCTCGGCCTTGTGCAGATCGGCCTGGGCCTGGCCGATGTCGGCCGAGCTGAGCACCGCCAGCGCCTGGCCGCGCCGCACCCGCTGGCCCACTGTGACCAGCAGGCGCTCGACGCGGCCGGCATACGGCGCAAAAACGCGGCTCGTGTGGTCTTCATCCCAGGCCAGCCGGCCGGGCAGCAGCACCGGGTGGTCGGCCGGGCTGGCCACCGTGGCCAGGCGCAGCGTGGGCGGGTCCTGGTCGCCGGGGAAGCTGATGACGGCGCCGGCCAGTGTCGGCCGGGCTTCGGGCGGGCTGACCTCGGTCTTGCTGCAACCGGCCAGGCTGGCGCAGAGCAAAAAAACCAGCAGACAAGCCCCTGCGGCCAGCGCCAGCCCGGGTGAGGGCGTGATGGCCACGCGGGTTCGGGGCGGTGAGAGATCGGTCATGGCGGCGGGGGTTTCAGGCAGCAGGGATCGGGCAACAGGCATCGGGCAACAGGAATCGGGCAACGGCAATCAGGCAGCAGGGATCAGGCAGCAGGCAGCAGGCATTGGCGGCCAGAGATCAGGCATCAGCGGGCCGGCGGCGCGGGCAGCGGCAGGCCGGCGGCTTGCCAGTCGGCCAGCGCCTTGGCCAGGTCGGCGTCGGCGGTGATGCGCTCGATGCGCACCGCGCGCAGGCTGCGGCGCGCGTCCAGCACGTCCAGCGCGGTGCTGGCGCCGCGCCGGTAGGCCAGCTCGGCACCGGCGGCCACTTTCTCGGCTGCCGGCTCCAGTTGCGCCAGCACCAACTGGCGCCGGTCGGCGGCGGCGCTGGCCTGGGCAGCGGCGTGCGCCAGATCGGCGCTGGCGGCATCACGCACCCGGCGCAGCGACTCGCGCGCGGCGCCCAGGTCGGCCTCGGCGCGGGCCAGCTCACCGTCATTGGCATGGCGCACGAACAACGGCACGGTCAAGCTCAGCGACACGGTGTTGCCGGTGCCGCTGCCATTGCCGGCGCTGGTCGGCCAGTGATCGACCTGCAGGCCGACACTCACATCGCGGGTGCGGGCAGCGGCCGCCAGGTCGCGCGCCAGCTCGGCCGCAGCCAGCCGCGCCAGCGCGGCGGCGACATCGGCGCGGCGCTCGGCAGCATCGGCGCTGCGCTCGACACCATCGGCGCTGCGCTTGGCATCGGCGCTGCGCTCGACACCATCGGCGCTGCGCTCGGCTGAGGGTGGCAGCGGCGCGCCGGGCCGGTCGGGCGCGCCGGCTGGCAGGTCGGCGGCCAGCGCCTGAAGCTGGCCGACCACGCTGGCCGCGCTGGGCAAGCCGTTCACGCTGCCCGCCCCGCCAGCCCCACCCAGGCCGCCCACGCCAATCAGCAAGGCCAGTTGGCGTTGCCCGTCCGCCACATCGGCCTCGGCCTGGCGCAGATCGGCCCGCACGCGGGCGTTGTCGAGCGTGAAGCGGGTGGCGTCCAGCGCGGGCGCGTCGCCGGCCCGCACCCGCAGATCAAGCAGGCGCAACGATTCGGCGCTCAAGCCCACGGCAGCCGCCAGTTGCAGCCGGCGGCCCTGCGCGGCCCACAAATCCTGGTGCGCGTGGGCCACGGCCGACAGCGCCCGGCGCGTCACATCGGCCAGATCGGCAGCCGCCGCGCTGCGCAATGCCTCGGCCGTGGCCTGGCGCAGCGCCGGCTTGTTGCCGCGTTCGATCAACTGGTCGATGCGCAGCGAATGGTCGAAGGTCTTGCGCCACGGCGAGCCGCTGCCCAGCGCGCTGCCCACCGACCCGGCGCCCACGGTGAGCTGCGGATTGGGCCGCTGGCCGGCCACCTGCACATCGGCCACCGCGCCGCCCAGCGCGGCCCGCGCCGCCCGCACGTCGGGGTGGCAATCGGCCACCCGGGCCTGGGCCTGGGCCAGCGTCAGCGCCCCCGCGTCGGCGCTGGGCAGATCGGCGCAGCCCAGCGCCGGGCCGGCCAGCCAGGCCCAGCCGCAAAGAACAGTCAAAACAGATCGCAGCATCGGGCACCAGGCTGAACGGAGAATGGCCGGGACGGGCCAGAAGATCGGTTGCAAGGTCGGCGGACGATCGGTTGGAAGGTTGGCCGGACGGTCGGCCGGAAGATCAGCCACCCAAGCGACCTGCAGCGTGGCCAGCCACGCCGAGGCACAAGCTGCGACCTTAGTGACCCAAGCTTGCAAACACCTATCGCCCCTTTTGAAACCACCCGATGCGGCTGCTGCTGATCGAAGACGACCCGACGATTGCGCGCGAGCTGGCACTGCGCTGGCAACCGCGCGGCTGGTTATTGCAGTGCGCCGCCACGCTGGCAGCGGCGCGCAGCGCGCTGGTGGTGCCCGGGCTGTTTGACCTGCTGCTGCTGGATCGGGGCCTGCCCGACGGCGACGGCCTGGACCTGCTGGCCGAGCTGCGCCGCAGCGATAGCCACCTGCCGGTGCTGGTGCTGACCGCGCGCGACCAGGTGGCCGACCGGGTGCACGGCCTGCGCCAGGGCGCCGACGACTACCTCGTCAAGCCGTTTGCGCCCGACGAGCTGGACGCCCGGGTGGAGAGCCTGCTGCGCCGTGCCGGCAAGCCGGGCGGCCAGCGCCTGAGCTTTGGCGCGCTGCACTGGCTGGGCGACGAGGGCCGGGCCTGTGTGGGCACACGGCCGTTGGCGCTGTCGCCGCGTGAGTTTGAGGTGCTGGGCCTGCTGGTGCGCCGGGCCCCGCGCCTGCTGCCCAAGCGCCTGCTGATCGAGACCCTGGCCGAGCGCAACCTGGAGATCAACGACAGCGCGGCCGAGGTCTACATCTCACGCCTGCGGCGCCGGCTGGCCGGCAGCCAGGTGCTGATCCACACCGTGCGCGGCTTTGGCTACCAACTGGCACTCGACGACAGCCCGGCCGGCAGCGCGGGCGCCGGGGCGGCCGACGGCGCGGCATGACGCGCGCCGAGCAGGCCGCCCCCGGGGCAACCCAGCCCGCTGGCGCCGCCCCCGCGCTGTGGCGCGACCTGCTGCGCCGGCTGCTGCTGCCGCTGCTGCTGATCGTGGCCGCCACCGGGGCGCTGGGGGTGTACACCGCGCAAACCCTGACTGACCGCACGTTTGACCGCTGGCTGATCGACGCCGCCCGCTCACTGGCCCACCAGGTGCGTTTTGTCGACGGCCAGGCCAGCGTCGATCTGGGCAGCGGCGCCGAGGCCATGCTGGCTTACGACGTGGTGGACCGGATTTACTACAGCGTGCGCCAGCAACAGCGCCATGTGGCGGGCCATCCCGACATCCCGGCCCGGGGCCTGCACATGGCGCAGTACGACGACGCCCGGGTGTTCGATGCCCACTTTGCCGGCCAGGCGGTGCGGGTGGCCGAGGTCAGCGTGGGCAGCGGCGCGGCCCAGGCCCAGGTGCTGGTGGCCGAGACCCTGCTCAAGCGGGGCCGGGTGCGCGGCGATGTGCAGTGGATGCTGCTGCCGCTGGGCCTGCTGCTGCTGGCCGCCGCCGGCGCCATCGTGCTGGCACTGCGCTGGACATTGCGCCCGCTGGCGCTGATCGCCGCGCGCTGGAACGAGCGCTCGCACCGCTCACTGCAAACCATCGACATGCAAGGCGTGCCGCGTGAGCTGCTGCCGTTTGCCACGGCGCTGAACGATCTGCTGGCCCGCATCCACCAGATGCTGCTGCGCGAGCGGCGCTTTGCCGCCAACGCGGCGCACCAGATCCGCACCCCGCTGGCCGGCCTGCAACTCGGCCTGTCGCGCGCCGCCGAGGCGCCCGACCTGGCCAGCGCGCGCCAGGTGATTGCCGAGCTGCAGGCCAGCACCCAGCACACCGCCCGGCTGCTGGCGCAATTGCTGGCGCTGGGCCGGCTTGACCCGGAGACGGCCTTTGACATCGGCCAGGCGCCGGTCGATCTGGTGGCCTTGGCGCACGACGTGGGCGCGCTCTACCTGGACGCCGCGCTGGCCCGGCGCATCACGCTGGAGCTGGTGGCGCCGGATCACCCGGTGCTGGCCGCCGTCCAGGCCGATCTGGTGGGCGAGGCGCTGGGCAACCTGGTGGACAACGCCTTGCGCTATTGCCCGCCGGGCAGCCGGGTGGAGATCAGCGTGGCCAGCGACGCGCCCACGCTGGCGGTGACGGACAACGGCCCGGGCCTGCCGGCCGACCAACGCGACGCCGTGCTGGAGCGCTTTGTGCGCGGCCCGGGCGCCACCGGCAGCGGCAGCGGCCTGGGCCTGGCCATCGTGCGCGAGATCGCCGACCTGCACCGCGCCGAGCTGCAACTCGGGCCCAGCCCGCTGGGCGGGCTGCTGGTGCGGCTGTGCTTTGCGCGGGGCTGATGTCGGGCCGAGGCGTGGCGGTGAGGCGGGCGCGGCATGAAGCGCCAGGCCGCCGTCAACACGCGACCAGCGCCGCGCCCGGCAGGTTCTGCAACTGCGCCGGCAAAGCCGCCAGCAGCAGCGCGCGGCGCTTGTAGGTGGCGCGGCGCTTGGCCGGCACGTCGCTCAAATCACGCGGCGCGCGCTGGTTGGGCAGGGCCCAGATCTCATTGCGCTGCTTGTGGCCGCCCAGATCGGCCCAGAAGGCGCGGTAGTCAAACGACACCTTGAGCGCCCGCTGATGCCACTTTTTCTTCACATGGTGCTGCGGGTCCACGCCCAACAGCGCCTGGCCCCAGCGCCGGCACAGCACCCGCAGCACCTCCACCAGCAGATAGGGCGGGCGCAGGCCCTCGGCGGTGCGCGTCAGCGCGCGGATGCCTTGCATCGCGGCCTCGTCCTGGGCCGGCGCGCCCTGCACCGACCCGATCATCAGCCGGCTGCGCAGCAAGAACGAGAAGCTGAGCTGGCAGACCCGCACGCCCTGCGCCGTGTGCAGGGCCAGCGTCCACATGCCCTCGCGCTGGCAGACCTCGTTCAAACCCAGCGTGACGGTGGCGCCGTCGGCCAGCGTCCACAGCACCACCCGTTCACGGCCGGCGATGCGCTGCGCCGTGGCCAGCCCAAAAGCCTGGGAGGCCGTGGCCAGATCGTGCTGCAAATGACTGAAGCGCTGCGCCACGCCGTAGCGGCGGTCCATGAACGACTGCACCAGCGGCTCAAAACTCTGAGTTTGCCGCGCAAAGACCGCCTGCCAGTGGCTGTGCCGGTCGAGCACGGCGTTGAACTGGGCCCGGAAAGGCTGGGTCTTGAGCAACGCCCAGGCCAGCTTGATCTGGCGGCCGATGTTGCTGCGCCGGGTGTGGGTGGCCCCGCGCATCGCGCTGAGGTCGGGCCAGCGCACCCGCTCGGGTCGCGGCGGCGACAAAAAATCCAAAGACAGCAGCATCGCGGCGAGGTGGGGTGGTGTGGTGTGGTGGCCTGGGCATCGGCCCACCGGTCAAATCAAGAAGCCAGAACTGTCTGGGGGCATGTGGGCTCGGGCGGCCGGACAGCCTTGCAGACCCGCCACAGCAGTTTGCTGCGCGCAAACCGCAGTGTAATGATTTGTAAAACGCGGATGGCCCGGGCCAGCGCACTTACCCCCGACTCTCGGGGCGGGTAAAAACTCAGGGCGGCGGGCTGAACCGCCGGCTCACGGTGACTCGATCACATCAGCGCCTTTGGGCGGCACGAAGCGAAACACCTCGTCGGCCAGCTTCGGATTGGCCTCGACGGCGGTGAATTGCAGCAGCGAGCGCTGGCCAAATACATCGACGATCTCCAGCGCGGCCAGGGTTTTGGCCCGAAAGCCAATGCGCAGCGTCTGCACCGACGCGCCCTCTTTGACCCGCGGCACGGCCTGCACCCAGTCCAGCCCGTCTTTGGCGGGCGCGGCGCTCAGCTCAAAATCCTTGTCCATCGCACCACCCGCCAGCAGCGCGGCCGGCGTGGCGCCCAGGGCTTGCGACATCGCCCGCACCGAGACCTGGTTCAAATCCACGTCGTACAGCCAGACCTTGCGGCCGTCGGCAACGATCTGCTGTTCAAACGGCTTGCGGTAGACAAAGCGAAAACGATCCGGCCGGGCAAATTCAAACTGACCGCTGGAGGTTTTTTTCTTCACCCCATCAGGTGAGCTGACAGTCTGGGTGAAAGCGGCGCGGCCGGTTTTGACCTCGCGTGCAAAGTCGCGCAGCGTGTCCACCGCATCGGCCTGCGCCGCCGCTGCCGCCACGGCCCAGGCCAGGCCGACGTAAATCGATGACATGCCAGCCACTCAAATGTCCCGCTTGGGCACCAGCAAATCGCGGTTGCCGCTGGGCGACAGGGCCGACACCAGGCCCGATTTCTCCATCTGCTCCAGCAGCCGCGCCGCCCGGTTGTAGCCGATGCGCAAATGGCGCTGCACCAGCGAAATCGAGGCTTTTTTGTTCTCCAGCACGATGGCCACCGCCTGGTCGTACATCGGGTCGGCCTCAGCGTCGCCAGCGCCAGCGCCGCCGCCGCCCGCGCCGTCGCCATCGCCATCCAGCACCCCACCTTCGAGGATGCCGTCGATGTAATTGGGCGCACCCTGGCTCTTCAAATACTCCACCACCCGGTGCACTTCGTCATCGGAGACAAACGCGCCGTGCACCCGCACCGGCACGCCGCCGCCGGGCTGCAAAAACAGCATGTCGCCCTGGCCCAGCAGCGCCTCGGCGCCCGACTGGTCGAGGATGGTGCGGCTGTCGATCTTGCTGCTGACCTGAAAGCTCAGCCGGGTCGGGATATTGGCCTTGATCAGCCCGGTGATCACGTCCACGCTGGGGCGTTGTGTCGCCAGGATCAGGTGAATGCCGGCGGCCCGGGCTTTCTGTGCCAGGCGGGCAATCAACTCTTCGATCTTCTTGCCCACCACCATCATCAGGTCGGCCAATTCGTCGATCACCACCACCACAAACGGCAGCCGGCGCAGCGGCTCCGGCATCTCGGGCGTCAGGCTGAACGGGTTGCCCATCAGCTCACCGCGCTCGGTGGCGTCGTCGATCTTCTTGTTGTAGCCGGCCAGGTTGCGCACGCCCAGCTTGCTCATCAGTTTGTAGCGGCGCTCCATCTCGCCGACACACCAGGTCAGCGCATTGGCGGCCTGCTTCATGTCGGTGACCACCGGGCACAGCAGGTGCGGAATGCCCTCGTAGACGCTCATCTCCAGCATCTTGGGGTCGATCAGGATCAGCCGCACGTCGCGTGCCTCGGCCTTGTAGAGCAGGCTCAGGATCATCGCGTTGATGCCGACCGATTTGCCCGAACCCGTGGTGCCGGCCACCAGGCAGTGCGGCATCTTGGCCAGATCGGCCACCATCGGCGCGCCGATGATGTCCTTGCCCAGGCCCATCGTCAGCTGCGAGGACGCGTCGTGGTAGATCTGCGAGCCCAAAATTTCGGCAAGCCGGATCATTTGCCGTTTGGCATTCGGCAATTCGAGCGCCATCGTGGTCTTGCCCGGGATGATCTCGACCACCCGGATGCTGACCAGCGAGAGCGAGCGCGCCAGATCCTTGGCCAGGTTCATCACCTGCGCGCCCTTGACGCCGGTGGCCGGCTCGATCTCGTAGCGCGTGATCACCGGGCCGGGCGAGGCGGCCACCACCCGCACCTCGACACCAAAGTCACGCAGCTTCTTCTCGATCATGCGGGACGTCATCTCGACCGACTCGGGCGTGACCGAATCCACCCGCTGAGTGGGTGCGGCGTCCAGCAGGTCCACCTGCGGCAGCCGGGTGTCGTGCGGGTCTTGGAACAAGGGCTTTTGGCGCTCCTTGGCCACCCGGGTGCTCTTGGGCACCTCGATGATGGGCGCGTCGATCAGGATCGGCCGGTGGACCTCGGCCACGGCCTG
>JANLOP010000251.1:0-19791 GCA_031366635.1 Betaproteobacteria bacterium
GGGCGACACGGCCGTGATGGTGCATCCGGACGATGAGCGCTACCAAGGCTTGATCGGCAAGCAGGTGCAGGTGCGCCTACCCATCACCGGCCGCCTGGTGCCGGTGATTGCAGATGCGTATGTGGACAAGGCCTTCGGTACCGGTGTGGTCAAGGTCACGCCCGCGCATGACCAGAACGACTACCAGGTGGGGCAGAGAAACGGACTAGTTGCCATCACGATCTTTGATTTGGAGGGTAAGTTAGTCAGTACGACATCGGTCGAAGACTTCTCGGATCTGATATGGAACTACGGTGCTGAACACGAAGAAGATCAACCTATTAACTCAATATTGTATAGGTATTTAAATCTTCAAATTGATGCGCCCTTGAGTGCGGCGCTGTCAAGCCTTGTGCCTACTGAATTTCAGGGGTTAGACCGCTTTGATGCTCGTCGACAGATTATCGCCAGACTGGATGCGGGGGGGTTTCTTGTAGAGACCAGAAGGCACAAGCTAATGGTGCCTCGCTGCACCCGTACGGGCGTGGTAATTGAGCCAATGCTTACCGATCAATGGTTCGTCGCCGTCAATAAGCCCGCCGGGGTACGCGACGGCCAGCCCGGCAAGAGCATTGCCCAACAGGCGATCGAGGTCGTTGAATCAGGCGAGGTGCGCTTCGTGCCCCAACAGTGGGTTAACACTTATAACCAGTGGATGCACAACATCCAAGACTGGTGCATTAGCCGCCAGCTTTGGTGGGGTCATCAAATTCCGGCGTGGTACTCAGAGTGGCTCCCCCAAGATCCGTTTGTAGCCAGATCCGAATCTGAAGCATTGACACTTTTTCATAATAGGATTGACTTGGCAATTCAACGACTGAAGGATAGCCCTTTAGCAGAATTTTCTTTGACGCGTATAACCGAGCTATTAAATTTTAAAGAGAAAGGGTTGGTACGCGACCCGGACGTGCTCGACACCTGGTTCTCATCGTCATTGCTGCCGTTCTCCACCCTGGGCTGGCCCGAAAAAACAATCGAGCAAGACCTGTTTTTGCCCAGCAGCGTGCTGGTCACCGGCTACGACATCATTTTCTTCTGGGTGGCCCGGATGATCATGATGACCAGGCACTTCACTGGAAAAGTGCCTTTCAGACAGGTCTACATCCACGGCCTGGTGCTCGATGCCCACGGCAAAAAGATGAGCAAGAGCGAAGGCAATGTGCTCGATCCGGTGGATTTGATCGACGGCATCGCCCTGGCCCCGCTGCAAGACAAACGCAGCACCGGC
Organism: Betaproteobacteria bacterium; assembly: GCA_031366635.1. Lineage (GTDB taxonomy): Bacteria > Pseudomonadota > Gammaproteobacteria > Burkholderiales > Burkholderiaceae_C > Pseudaquabacterium. The sequence goes on from JANLOP010000251.1 coordinate 1,268, forward strand.
CTGCGCAAGCCCGAAACCGCACCCAAGGTGCGCGAGGCGACACAACAAGAGTTCCCGCAAGGCATCCCCGCCTACGGCGCCGACGCGCTGCGCTTCACCTTTGCCGCGATGGCCAGCCTGGGCCGCAGCGTCAACTTCGACAGCAAGCGCTGCGAGGGCTACCGCAACTTCTGCAACAAGCTGTGGAACGCCAGCCGCTTTGTGCTGATGAATTGCCAGGGCCAGGACTGTGGCCTGAAAGACCACTCCAAAGCCGAATGCCAGCCCGGCATGCCGGCCCACGGCTATTTGAAGTTCTCACCCGCCGACAAATGGATCAGCAGTGAGCTGCAGCGGGTGGAAGCGGCGGTGGCCGACGGTTTTGCCGGCTACCGGCTCGACAACGTGGCCAACGCCATCTACCAATTCGTCTGGGACGAGTACTGCGACTGGTATCTGGAGATTGCCAAGCTGCAGCTTCAGGTGGGCACGGTGGCCGAGCAGCGCGCCACCCGCCGCACCCTGCTGCGCGTGCTGGAGACGGTGCTGCGGCTGCTGCACCCGGTCACGCCGTTCATCACCGCCGAGCTGTGGGCCACGGTGGCCGTGGTGGCCGGCCGCCAGCCGGCCGATGCCACCGGCAGCGGGGCCACCGCCGCCTACCCGCAGGCCCAGCTCGATCGCATCGATGCGGCGTCGGACGCCTGGATGGCCCGGCTCAAGGCCCAGGTGACCGCCTGCCGCAGCCTGCGCAGCGAGATGGCGCTGTCACCGGCGGCGCGGGTGCCGTTGTATTTGATCGGCGATGGCGACGCCGATGTGGCTTTCATCCACCAGGCCGCGCCGCTGCTGAAGGCGCTGGTCAAGCTGTCGGCGGTGACGGTGTTCACCGACGAGGCTGAATTTGCCCGGGCCAGCGCACGCTCGCCAGTGGCCGTGTCGGGCGGGGTGCGGCTGGCGCTGCAGGTGGAAATCGACATCGCCGCCGAGCGCGCCCGCCTGGCCAAAGAGATCACCCGGCTGGCGGGTGAGATCAGCAAGACCGAGGCCAAGCTGGGCAATGACAGTTTTGTCGCCCGCGCCAAGCCGGCGGTGGTGGACCAAGAGCGGGCCCGGCTGGCCGACTTTGGCCAGGCGCTGGCGCGGCTGCAAACCCAGGCGGCCGGCTTGCCAGCGGCCTGACGGCGGCACCGCCACCCGCCACCACCCCAGGCCCGATCAGCCGCCGGGTGAATCACCAGCCCTGCACGTCGTCCGCTGGCGCCAGCAGCGCATCGATGCGTCGCGCCACCTCCCACGCGGCCCGCACGCGGGACTCTCGCGTGGTGCCGGCCAGCCGGGGCGTGACCTGCAGCGTGTCGATCTGGTGCAGCGGCCGGCCCGGGGCCAGCAGGCCGGGCTCCAGGCTGTCGAACCAGGCCGCCGCCATGCGGCCGCTGCCCAGCACGTTGGCCAGCGCCAGCTCGTCAAACAAGGCGGTGGACGACAGGCTGACCAGCACCTGGCTGGGCTTGCAGACCGACAGATAGCGCTCACCCAGCAGGCCCTGGTAACGGGTGAAAAAGCTCAAGGTGACACAGACACCGTCGCACTGCTCCATCAGCTCACGCAGGCCCATCGGCTCAACCAGCCAGTTGGCCCACAGCGGGTCATTGGCATGCAGTGCCGGGTCGTAGCCGACCACATGCGCGCCGAACGCCGCCAGCAAGGCGGCCAGTGGCTGGGCCGCCGGCATCATGCCGACCAGCCCGACCGTGCAGCCGCCCAGCTCACGCCCCACCAGCAGGCCCTCGGCATTGACCACCGGCACCCGGCGCAGCATTTGCAGCAGCGCGCCGACCATGAACTCGGCCTCGGCCAGCGCGGTGGCATCACCCGGGCGCACCACCTCGGCGCCGGCCCGGGCGCAGGCCTCGAAGTCGATGTTCTCGGCCCCGGCCGACAAGCGGCCCACCGCCTTGAGCAGCGGCGCCTGGGCCAGCGTCTCGGCGTCCAGCGCCACGGTGGGCGGGATGATCAGCGCGCGCGCGGTGGGCAGGGCCAGGCGCAGCGCCACCAGGTCGCGCGCCAGATCGGGCGCGTAGCGCACGGCGTGGCGCGCCACCAGCCACTGCATCACCTCGGGGTCGAGGGGCTCGACGATCAGCACCATGCGGCCACCTCAGCCCGGGATGGGGCCGTTTGCGTCAACAACGCCATGCCAGAATCAATCCAGTTCCACACGTCAACGGACACCCTCGATGTTGGTGAAAAAAGCGATTTTCCCGGTCGCCGGGCTCGGCACCCGGTTCTTGCCGGCCACCAAGGCCCAGCCGAAAGAAATGCTGCCGGTGGTGGACAAACCGCTGATCCAGTATGCGGTGGAAGAGGCGTATGCCGCTGGCGTGCGCCAGATGATCTTTGTGACAGGCCGTCACAAGCGGCCGATCGAAGACCACTTCGACATGACCTTCGAGCTGGAGGTGGCGCTGGAGCAAGCCGGCAAGACCGAATTGCTGGAGGTGGTGCGCAGCGTCAAGCCGCATGACATGGAATGTATTTACGTGCGCCAGGCCCAAGCGCTCGGCCTGGGCCATGCGGTGCTGTGCGCCCAGCGGCTGGTGGGCAATGAGCCGTTTGCGGTGTTGCTGGCGGATGATTTGATGGTCGGCCAGCCGCCGGTGCTCAAGCAGATGGTGGACCAATTTGCCGAGTGGCGGGCGTCGATCATCGCGGTGCAAGAGGTGCCGGCCGAGCACACCCGGCGCTACGGCATCGTCGCCGGCACGCCGGTCAACGACCGGCTGGTGGACGTCACCCGCATCGTTGAAAAGCCGGCACCCGAGGACGCGCCGTCGCGCCTGGGCGTGGCCGGCCGCTACATCCTGACGCCCGGTGTGTTCCATGAGATTGCCAGCCAGCCGCGCGGGGTGGGGGGTGAGATCCAGCTCACCGACGGCATCGCGTCGCTGCTGCGGCGCGAGAAGGTGTTTGCCTACCGCTACGCCGGCCAGCGCTACGACTGCGGCAGCAAAGAGGGGTTTTTGCAGGCCAATGTGGAATTGGCCCTGGTGCACCCGGAAGTAGGCGCACCGTTCAGGGCCTACCTGAAGGGCTTGACGCTCTGATCTGGCACGCACGCGCCAGCCCGATCATCGGCGGCGCAGGTAGTGGATGAATTCAGCGCCGGCGCTGCTTTGCTCGACCAGCTCATTGCCGGTCTGGCGCGCAAACGCCTGGAAATCGCGCACCGAGCCGGGGTCGGTGGCCAGCACCTTGAGCACCTGGCCGGCCTGCAACTCGGCCAGCGCCTTTTTGGCCTTCAGGATCGGCAGCGGGCAATTCAGCCCTCGGGTGTCGATTTCCTTCTGCGATTCCATGGGCGGGGCCTCTCGGTGATAACAAGACGATTTTAGGCGCGACGCGGCAGGTCCATGAAGCGCGGCTCGATGCCGCGACGGCGCAGCCAGTCGGCCAGCGCATAGCCGGTGCCGGCCGGCCAGCACACCACGTCGGCCGGCGCAAACAGCTTGTATTCGGCCAGCTCGGGCGACAGCCGCACGGCGCCGCGCGCCAGCGCGTGGTAGGCGATGATCACCTGGTTCATGCGCTGGAAATCGTAGACGCCGATCAGGCTGAGTTGCAGCACCTCCAGCGACGTTTCTTCTTTGACCTCGCGGCTGATGCCTTCTTCGGGCGTCTCACCGGCCTCCATAAAGCCGGTGATCAGCGCAAACAACCGGCCCGGCCAGGCGGCGTTGCGCGCCAGCAGCACCTGGCCGCCCTGGTCAGCACACTCGATCACCGCCGCCAGCACCGGCGTCGGGTTGTTCCAGTGGGTCCAGCCACAGGCCGGGCAGCGTTGCCGGGTGGTCAGGCCGCCATCTTCGAGTTGTTCGATGGCTTGCAGCGCGGTGCTGCAGGCGGGGCAAAAGCGGTAGGCGTTGGACACGGTGAGCGCCTGGGGATCAGGCCGGGAAGACGCCGGTGGACAGGTAGCGCTCGCCCCGGTCGCAGACGATGAAGACGATGGTGGCGCCTTGCACCTGTTGGGCCAACTGCAACGCCACCCAGGCCGCGCCCGCCGCCGAGATGCCGGCAAACACGCCCTCTTGCCGGGCCAGCTTGCGCGCCATGTCCTCGGCGTCAGCCTGGCTGACCAGCACCAGCTCGTCCACCTGCGACGGGTCATAAATCTTCGGCTGGTATGCCTCGGGCCATTTGCGGATGCCGGGGATGCGCGAGCCCTCGGCGGGCTGGGCGCCGATGATGCGCACCGCCGGGTTCTGTTGCTTGAGGTAGCGGCTGACACCGGTGACGGTGCCGGTGGTGCCCATCGCGCTGACAAAGTGCGTGATGCGGCCGGCCGTTTGCTGCCACAGCTCGGGGCCGGTGCTCTCAAAGTGGCTGCGCGGGTTGTCGGCATTGGCAAATTGATCCAGCACCCGGCCCTTGCCGTCGCGCGCCATCTGCTCGGCCAGATCACGGGCGTATTCCATGCCGCCTGAGCGCGGCGTGAGGATCAGCTCGGCGCCGTAAGCCTTCATCGTCTGGGCGCGCTCGATCGACAAGTCCTCCGGCATGATCAGCACCATGTGGTAGCCCCGGATGGCGGCGGCCATCGCCAGCGCGATGCCGGTGTTGCCCGAGGTGGCCTCGATCAGCGTGTCGCCGGGTGCTATCTCACCGCGTTGCTCGGCATTGCGGATCATGCTCATCGCCGGCCGGTCTTTCACCGAGCCGGCCGGATTGTTGCCCTCCAGCTTGCCCAGGATCACATTGCCCCGCGCATCGCCGGCTGCACCCGGCAGGCGCTGCAGGCGCACCAGCGGCGTGTTGCCGATGGTGTCTTCGATGGTCTGGTAGGCCAGGCCCACCGGCGGGCTGACAGGATCACGGCGAATGGACAAGGTGTACCTCCGGCGCCGATTGTGTCAGCGCCGTCGGTCCGGGCACCGCGCCGGGGCGGCTGACCCTGCATGACATAATCCGTCCCCACGCCGCACCGCCCGGTGCGACTTGCCCGCGTGACGAAATCGGTAGACGTAGCGGACTCAAAATCCGCCGCCGCAAGGCGTGCCAGTTCGAGTCTGGCCGCGGGCACCAAACCCCCACCGCACGGTGTTTGGTCAATGAGTTCACAAATCTAGCCATGCCGCCACTGCCTCCGATCACCAAGGCGCTGATGCTGATCTGCACAGCGCTGTTCTTGCTTGATCCAGGGCTGACGATGCCGATGCTGCCGCTGGCAGCGTGGTTTGCGCTGTGGCCGTTGAGCAGCGGCAACTTCTGGCCTTGGCAGTTGGTGAGCTACAGCTTTCTGCACGGCAGCATGATGCATTTGTTCTTCAACATGCTCGGGCTGTGGATGTTTGGCAGCGAACTTGAGCGGCTGTGGGGCCGCAACCGCTATCTGCAGATGCTGCTGGCCAGCGCGGTGGCGGCGGCACTGGTGCAGTTGGGCTTCACGCTGCTCACCGGATCACGCGCACCCACGGTGGGCGCGTCGGGCGCACTGTTCGGGCTGCTGCTGTCGTTTGGCATGCTGTTCCCGGATCGGATCATCATGCCGCTGTTCCCGCCCATCCCGATGAAGGCGCGCACCTTTGTGATGGTGTTTGGCGGGCTTGAACTGCTCTTCGGCCTGACCGGCGGCAGCGGCGTGGCGCACTTTGCCCACTTGGGCGGCATGCTGGGCGCCTGGCTGATGATCAGTTGGTGGCGCGGCAAACTGCCGTTCAGCGCCGGGCCGGGGCGGCGCCGCCGCTGACCGTGCGGGCCGGGCGGGCCGGGCCACTTGGCCCCCGACCGCGCCCAGCGACCCGCGCTTGACGCGGAACACCCCCGCCGCAGCAGGGGCGTCAGGAACAGATCATGCTTCGTGGCGTTGGCTATCTACGGGTGGCAACGGGGTCTGTCACCTTGGTCTGTGCAATCCGGGAGCGCTGCGATGAAGCCACGCCTGCCACCCGTCCCGGCTGCCGCCTGGACCGCCCTGCTGGCCTTGCTGGCCGCCTGGCTGCTGACCTGGTCATCCTCCGGGCTGGCGTCGGTGGCCGAGAGCAGCCCCGATCTGGTGGCGCGGTCGCAAGCGCTGCAACGGGCCCACCAGGCGGTGCTGGGCGTGCAGGTGGTGGCGCTCGACGGCGCCCGGTCCAATGCGACGCTGGGCCAGGCGCGCAGCGGCTCGGGCGTGCTGATCGGCGCCGATGGCCTGGTGCTGACCATCGGCTACCTGGTGCTGGAGGCCGAGCAGGTGCAATTGGCGCTGGGCGACGGCCGCAGCATCCCGGCCCGGGTGGTGGGCTACGACGTGGCCACCGGCTTTGGCCTGCTGCAGGCGCTGGCGCCGCTGGCCCTGCAGCCGGTGGCACTCGGCAGCGCGGCCAACACCGGGCTGGGCGGCAATACGCTGTCCGATCAACCGCTGATGATTGCCAGCGGGGGCGATGCAAGCGAAGTCAGCGGCGCGCATCTGGTGTCGCGGCGGGCGTTTTCGGGTTACTGGGAGTACCACATCGAGGGCGCGCTGTTCACCGCTCCGCCCCGGCGCGACCACAGCGGCGCGGGCCTGTTCAACCCGGCCGGTGAATTGATCGGCATCGGCTCATTGCTGGTGGCCGATGCGGCCGGCGGGCTGACTGATTCCGACGACGACCCGCGAACCCGCCAGAGCGGCAATATGTTCGTGCCGGTGGATTTGCTGCTGCCCATCCTGGACGACCTGCGCCGCCAGGGCAGCAGCGCGGCCAGCCGGCGCGCCTGGCTGGGCATGAATTGTGTGGAGCAAGCCGGCAGCCTGCGCGTGGTGCGCGTCAGCGACGACAGCCCGGCTGACCTGGCTGGCCTGCTGCCGGGCGACCGCATCCTGCGCATCGACGGCACGGCGGTGACAGCGCTGGCCACGCTGTGGCAGGCGCTGTGGGCCGGTGGCGCGCCCGAGCGCGAGGTGACGCTGGACATCGAGCGCGACCAGCAGCCGCAGACGTTGAAGGTGTTCTCGGTGGACCGCATGAAGACGCTGCGCCACGAGGAAGGCATCTGATCCCCGCGCCGCCAAGCCGGCGCGGCCGCCGCTCGTTGCCGGCTCAGGCCAGCAGGCCCTGCACCACGGTGGGGTAGCGCAGGCGCAGCCGCAGCTCTTGCTTGAGCCGCCGGTTTTGCAGCCGGCGTGATTCGCCCATGAAACTCATTTGCATCGGCGACAGCAGCGCAGCGGCCAGCGCCCGCGACAGGCGCGGCGGCCTGGGCAGGCCGCACAGATCGGCGGCCAGGTCAAAGTAGTCGCCCATGCGCAGGTCGGTGTCGTCGCAGACATGCAGCACCCGCTGCGGCAGGCCGCGGTGCAGCGCCGCCACGCAGGCCCGCGCCAGATCATCGGCGTGGATGTGGTTGGTGTAGACATCGTCCTCGGCCCGCAGCACCGGCGCACCGCGCGCCAGCCGATCCCGAGGATGGCCGCCGGGCCGGTCGCCGGCGTAGATGCCGGGGATGCGCAGCAGCGACACCTTGACGCCGAAATCTCGGCCAAAGCGGCGCAGCCGGGCCTCGGCATCCACCCGGCGCCGGGCGCGGTCGGTGGCCGGCGCCACCGGGCGGGTTTCATCGAACGACGCACCGCCGGCGTCGCCGTAGACGCCGGTGGTGCTGGCATAGACCAGGCGGGTCAGCCGCCCGCCCGGCCGGGCCAGCGCGTGCAGCAGGTGGGAGGTGCGCAGGTCGCTGCTGCCCAGCGCGGCCGGCGGCGCCAGGTGCAGCACCGAGTCGGCCAGGCCGCCCAGCCGCCGCAGGCTGGCCGGCTGGTCCAGATTGCCCAGCAACGGCAGTGCGCCGGCCTGGCGCAACTCGGCAAAACGGGCCGGCGATGAGGTCAGCGCCAGCAGCCGCCAGCGGCCGCGCAGCAGGCGCAGCACGCGCAGACCGATATCACCGCAGCCCACCACCAGCAAGGTCGGGCGGCGGGCTTTGGCGTTGGGCGGCATGGTGGTCAGGGGGCAGCGGTCACAATCCCGAATCAGTTTACGTGCCACCATTTTCGGCAGCCAAGGCGTGGGGGCAGCCTTCTGCCACCCGCACGCCTGGCCACCGCAGCGCCCTGCCCCTGCCGCCTGACCATGAACTTCACCGTCACCCTCCAGCCGTCAGGCCGCGCCTTTGAGGTGCAGCGCGACGAGGCCATCCTGTCGGCCGCCATCCGCCAGGGCGTGGGCCTGCCGTACGGCTGCCGCGACGGCGCTTGCGGCTCGTGCAAAAGCCGGCTGGTCGAAGGCCGGGTGGTGCACGGCGCCCACCAGCACAAAGCGCTGAGCGTGGCCGAGGAGGACGCCGGGCTGATCCTCACCTGCTGCGCCACGCCGCAGAGTGATTGCCGGGTGGAGGCGCGCAGCGTGCCCGGCGCCGGTGAGTTTGCGGTGCTCAAAATGCCCAGCCGGGTGCAGACCCTGCAGCGCGCCGCGCCCGACGTGCTGGTGATGCGGCTGCAACTGCCGGCCAACCAGCGCTTTCAATACCACGCCGGCCAGTCCATCGAGTTCATCCTGGCCGGTGGCGCGCGGCGCAGCTACTCGATGGCCTGTGCACCCGGCCGACTCGGCAGCCCACCGACCATCGAGCTGCACCTGCGGCATCTGCCCGGCGGGCTGTTCACCGACGCCGCCTTCAGCACGCTGAAAGAAAAAGACATCCTGCGTTTCGAAGGCCCGTTTGGCAGCTTTTTTCTGCGCCAGTCGCAAAAGCCGATCATCCTGCTGGCCTCGGGCACCGGCCTGGCGCCGATCAAGGCGCTGGTCGAGCAACTGCAAGACACCGGCGCCAGCCGGCCGGCCGTGCTGTACTGGGGCGGCCGGCGCCGGGCGGATCTGTACCTGGACGATTGGGCCCGGCAGGCGGCGGCGGACCTGCCCTGGCTGCGCTACATCCCGGTGCTGTCTGAGCCGCCGCCCGGCGATGGCTGGGCCGGCCGCACCGGCAATGTGCACCAGGCGGTGATGGCGGACTTGCCCGATCTGTCGGGCCACCAGGTTTATGCCTGCGGCGCGCCGGTGATGGTGGACGCGGCGCAGCGTGACTTTGTTGACCGCTGCGGCCTGCCGGCGGAGGAGTTTCTGGCCGACGCCTTCACCTCCGAGGCCGACAAGCAGGGCGGCTGAGCGGCCACCTGGCCCCCGGCCGGCTCAAGGCGCCGGCTGCAAGCGTTGCAAATCGGCCAAGGTGTTGGCATTGAAAAACGCATCCGCGTCGTCAAACAACACGGTGGCGCAGCGCTGCTGGCCGGCCCAGCGGTCGATCTTGCGCTGGCCGGACTGGGTGAACAGCACCAGACTTTCCAGCAAATTGGCGGCCATCAGGCAAAACACCGGCTGCACCTGCTGGCGGCCTTGCTCCAGCGTGGCGGCCATCGCGATCTCGGCGTCTTGGGCCACCAGCGCCTGGGCCAGCCGGGCCACCAGGTCGGTGGGGAAGTTGGGCGTGTCGCAGGGCACCGTGACCAGGTACGGCGTCTCGCAGTGTTCCAACCCGGCCAGAAAACCGGCCAGCGGGCCGGGGTAACTGTCCGACCCGCCGGTCATTGCATCCGGCCAGACCGGCACGCCCATCGAGTCGTAAGCGCCCAGGTTGCGGTTGGCGTTGACCATCATCGGCCCCACCTGCGGCCCCAGCCGCAGCAGCGCGTGCATCGCCAGCGGCATGCCGAGGTGGTTTTGCAGGCCCTTGTCCACACCGCCCATCCGGCTGCCCCGGCCGCCGGCCAGCACCAGGCCGGTGATTTCACTCGTGGGGATGGGGGTCATTCAGGTCTCCTGCCGGGCCGCCCCAAAGGAGACCTGCGCCCCCTCGGGGGGCCGCGAACATCGTGAGCTTGGGGGCCGCATTCAGGTCTCCAGCAGGTCAAAGCCTTGGGCCTCCACCTGCATGAAGGCACTGGTCATCGCCGCCACCGCCTTCCAGGTGCTGGCGCGCGGGTGCGCCACCACGGCGTCGCAGAGTTTCTCGACCCAGGGCTGAAGATGGCTGCGAAAAAACCGCTGCTGCTGGGCCAGGTTGCACACCGCCACATCGTCGCCGGCGATCAGCCAGCGCATCACCTCAAAGCCGAAGGCGACGTGGTCTTCGGTTTCCAGGCTTTGGGCGTCGCGCGTCAGGCCCAGCGCGGCCAGGTCGTCGCGCAGCACGGCCAGCGGCTTTTCGTTCAAGAAGCCGGTGAGGTAGAACGAGCCGTAGGCCAACACCTCGGGCCGGCCGACGGCAAAAAACAGCGCTTCATGCTCGGCCGCAGCGGCGGCCACGGTGCTGGCGCGCATCGCGGCCACCAAATCGCCCCAGGGTGCCTCCAGGTGGCCGCCGCGCTGCGGCGCCTCGGTCACCGCCACCGCAAACTGCTGCAACAGCGCGGCGTCGGGCGGGGCCAGCCACAGCGCCGCCAGCAGGCCGTACAGCTCGGCCCGGGCCAGCTCTTCACTTTGGTCGGCGCTGGCAAATTGCAGGGCTTGCGGCGCGGCGGCGGTATCGGTCATGGCGGCGGGCGGTCTACAGATCGGTGATGCGGGTTTCGGTCGGGTCGGTGTGCAGGTCGATCACCCGGCAATCGCCACACATTTTCAGCCGGTTCGCCGCCGTGCCTTGAAACGCCGAATGGCCGGCCAATTTGGTGAGCATCGCTTCAATCGCGCGCAAGGTGCCGAAGGGCTTGGCGCAGCGGATGCAGGCATACGGCGCCACCTGGTGCAGCACGCGGGCGGCTTTGCGGGCCTTGCCTTCGTCGGCTAGCCAAAGCCGCGGGGCCAGGGTGATGGCGGCCTCGGGGCAGGTGGTGACGCACAGGCCGCACTGCACGCAGTTTTTTTCGATGAAGCGCAGTTGCGGCTGGTCGGGGTTGTCGAGCAGCGCGCTGGCGGGGCAGGCGCCGACGCAGCTCAGGCACATGGTGCATTTGTCGGTGTCGATGACCAGGCTGCCAAACGGTGCGCCAGCGGCGGGCAGCGCGATGGTCTCGGCCTTGACCGGGGCGTGGGTCAGCAGGTGGTCGAGCGCCAGCTCCAGCGTGCCGCGCTTGTCGGCCTGGGCAGCAAAGGCCGCCGGCCAGGCCACGCCTTGGGCCGCCGGGGCGCGCAGCGCGGCATCGAGCGCCGGCAGATCGGCTTCTTGGATCAACTTGAAGTGCTGGCCGGCATAACCCAGCCCTTGCAGCAGCGCCTCGGCCACCGCCATCTGCTCGGCCAGCGCGCGGCGGTAATCGGGCGCTTCTTCATCGGTGAGCAGCAGCCAGACCTGGTTGGCGCCCTGGGCGATGGCCGCCAGCCACAGGTCGATGCCAACGCTGGCGGTGTGCCACACAGCGACCGGCAGCACCCGGGCCGGCACGCCGTGCAGCTTGCCGGCTTGAACGCCGGCGCCCGCGCCCGGCCTTGTGCCCGATCTTGCGCCCGGGCTGGCCGCTGTTCTGACCCCCGTTCTCACCGCGCGGCCCAGCGCGTCGATCAACCGGCTGCCGGCCTGCTCGCTGTGCAGCAACAGCGCCGCATCGCGCCCGCCGGCCTTGGCGTAAGCCGTCAGCATCGTGCGCAGGCGCCGGCCCTGGTCCACTGGGCCCGGGTAGGCAAAACCCATCGCGCCACTGGGGCAGACCGTGCTGCAGGCGCCGCAGCCCACGCACAGGTGCGGCTCAACGATTACCCCGCCACCCTGCCCGGCTGGCGCGCCGGGCGGCGCGGCGCCGGGCATCGCCCCCCGGCTCTTGCCTTGCAATTTGCCTTTGAGGGTGGCGTCACTGCGGATGGCCTGGGCCGAGCACACGTCGATGCAGGCGGTGCAGCCGATCTGCTGGTTGCGGCTGTGCGCGCACAGGTTTTGCCGGTAGTTGAAAAAGCGCGGCTTTTCGAACTCACCGGTCAGCTCGCGCAGCGCCAACACGGCTTGCATCAGCGGCGCAGGGTCGGCCTCGACGACGTGGAAATAGCCTTGCGGCGGCTGCTGCTGGCCAAACGCTGGCGCGGCGCGCAGGTCCAGCACCAGGTCGAAGCGCTCGGTCACGGTTTGCGGCGCGCGCGTGAAATCAATCGCGCCGGCCGCCTCGCACACCCGCACACAGTCGCGGTGGCTTTTGCAGGCGGCCAGGTCGATCTGGTAGCTGAAATCGATCGCGCCCTCGGGGCAGGCGTCGATGCAGGCATTGCAGCGGGTGCAGATGTCGAGGTCGATCGGATTGCTGGAGGTCCACTGCGCCTCGAACGCGCCCAGCCAGCCGCTGAGCCGGCTGAGCCGGCCGCTGTGCGCGGCGTGGCGGTGGGCCTGGGCCAGCGCGCCGCCGGGGCCGTCGATCAGCAGGCTCAGGTCCAGCTTGTCGGCCAGCAGCGCGGCGGCACGCTCGGCCGCGCCGGCGCTGCCGATCACCAGGCAGCGGCCGGATGAGCGGTAGGCCACGGTGCCGACCGGCTCAGGGTCGGGCAGTTGGGCGGCGGCTATCAGCGCAGCGAGTTTGGGCGTGGCTTGTGCGCCGTCGCGTGACCAGCCGCCGGTCTCACGCAGGTTGACAAAGTGGATCGGCCGCACGCCGGTGGGCGCGGCGCCCTCGGTCTGCGCATTCAGATCAAGAAACAGCCGGCTTTCCTGGGTGCAGCCGATCAGCAGCGGCTCAGCGCGCTGCCCGGTGCCGATGGCCGCGCGCTGGAAGGCGGCCGCCTCACGCCGGCACAGCAGGCTGTGCGCGTCGGCCAGGCCGTCAGTGCTGGCGCCCGGGGTCTGGCCCAGTGCTTTGGCCAGCGCGGGGCGGTCCAGCGGCAGCGTTTGGTTGCAATCGCAGATCAGGGTCTTCATCGGGGGTGGGGTTCAGGCGGGCGAGTGGGTCGAGGGGTGGTTCGGGCGGGGCTTCGGGGGTGGCTTCGGCCGGGGCGTTGGTGTGGGGATCGGCGCTGGGCTGGGTGATGGAAAGAACGACGGGCTGGGCGACGGGCTGGACGACGGGCTGGATGACAGGCGGCTTGTCTTCCTCGTCGCTGAACAGTCCCAGGAACTGCGATTGCGCCATCTGCCGCAGCATGCCGGCGGGCAGTGGGTCGGGCTGGCCGTAGTCGTCGATGTAGGTGTCGAGCCGGTCCATGATGTTGAAGTGCGGGTCGGTGAACAGCTTTTTCAGCGCCGCGTTCTTGATGCCGACATCCACCCCGGGCGCGACAAACCGGGCGTAGTCAGAGTCACGCGTCAGCGCGGCCACGTCGGCCAGCGTGGGCGGGGGCGGCGACGGGCAGGGCGCCAGCGCGGCGGGTGCGGGCTCGGCGGCCGCCGCCGGCACGCCAGGCGGCAGCGGCAGCAACACCGGCCTGGCCGGCGGCCCGGTGGGCGCCCCCACCGGCACGGCTGGCATGGGCGGCGGCGCCGGCTCAACCGGCTCTGCCAGCACAGCGCCCTGCCGGACCTGGGCTTTGCGGCGCGACCAGCGCGACAGAAAGCCGCTGTCGCCGTCGGGCGGCGCGCCGGCCGGCACGTTGGTCATCAGCGCTGCCCCGGCGGTTTGAAGGACTGCGGCCGGCGCCGCTGCTTGACCTCGGGCTGGTAGTGCGCATCGACAAAGCCCTGCAGCAGCGCGCACACCTCATCGGGCAACGGCAGGTTGTCCACCCGCTCTTGCGCGTCCAGCAGGCGGCCGGCCTCGTTGTACGACAGCGTGACCAGCTCGGGCCAGGCGCGCGACGGATCGTCCTCGTCGATGCGCCACATCACAAACCAGACCGGCGCACCCGAGCTCAGGTTGAGGTAATAACCCTCGGCCTCGTCGCGGTGCAATGTCACCGTCAAGCCCGGGTGCAGGATTTGCGCCAGCCGGCCGTCGTCGCGCAGCAGGCGCGGGCCGTCGCCAAAGCCGCCCTCGTCGATCACCACCTCGGCGATGCGAAAGCCCCACGCCTCCCAGACATTGGGCTGCCGGTGACGCTCGATCACCACGGCCACCGGAAAATGCGGACGTATTTGCATAACTTTCGGAGTCTAGCCCGCCGGGCGCCAGGTGCCGTACCGCTACCGGGGCGCGCAGCGCCGGTGACAGCAGGCCTTGCTGGCCGGGCCGCAGCAGCGCGGCGGCACCGGCGGCGGTGGGGCTGGCAGCATCACTGGCGCCGGCAAAACAACAGCCTGTCCACCCAGCCACGACAATTCGCCGTCCACGGCCCCGGGCGCACCCCGATTGCAAGCGGGTAAGCCGTGCCGCCTAATACGTTTTGATGATATGCAGGCCCTTGCAGGGCCCGCCCACTGGAGCCCCCGATGAGCAAAACCACCGCCACCCCCGTGTCGCGCCGCCGCCTGTTTGCCGCTGCCGGCAGCGCTGGCGCGTTGGCCGCCGTGGCCGCCGCGCTGCCGCTGGTGCAGCCGGCCGCGCCGCTGGCCGCCGAGGCACCCAAAGCCGCGCCCGAGACCGGCGGCGGCTACCAGCTCACCGCGCATGTGCAGCGCTACTACCAAACCGCCCGAGTCTGACGCCGGAGCCCCGTCATGTTGCTGACCCGCAAATCCCCCCCGTCATCAGCCAACGGCAGCGCCGCCTCCAGCCTGGTGGCCAGCTTGTCGCGCGGCATCTCGCGCACCATCCCCACGATGGACCGGCGGGCGTTTTTGCGCCGCTCCGGCCTGGGTGTGGGCGCTGGCATTGCCGCCTCGCAGTTGCTGATGGTCAAAAAGGTGCAGGCCGCCGATGCCGCCAAGGCGGCTGACGGTGCGGCCAAAAAGGTCGAAGTCAAACGCACGGTCTGTGGCCACTGCTCGGTGGGCTGCGCGGTGGACGCGGTGGTGGAGAACGGCGTCTGGGTGCGCCAGGAGCCGGTGTTTGACTCGCCCATCAACCTGGGCGCGCATTGCGCCAAAGGCGCGGCGCTGCGTGAGCACGGCCACGGCGAATACCGGCTGAAGTACCCGATGAAGCTGGTCGGCAGCAAATATGAGCGCATCTCGTGGGACCAGGCGCTGAACGAGATCAGCGCCAAGATGCTCGACCTGCGCAAGCAAAGCGGGCCCGATTCGATCTTTGTCGTCGGCAGCAGCAAGCACAACAACGAGCAGGCGTATTTGCTGCGCAAGTGGGTCAGCTTCTGGGGCAGCAACAACACCGACCACCAGGCACGCATCTGCCACAGCACCACGGTGGCCGGCGTGGCCAATACCTGGGGCTATGGCGCGATGACCAACTCCTACAACGACATGCAGAACTCGAAGGCTGCGCTGTACATCGGCAGCAACGCCGCCGAGGCGCACCCGGTGTCGATGCTGCACATGCTGCATGCCAAAGAGGCCGGCTGCAAGATGATCGTGGTCGATCCGCGCTTCACCCGCACGGCAGCCAAGGCCGACGACTACGTGCGAATCCGCTCGGGCTCGGACATCCCGTTTTTGTTCGGCGTGATGCACCACATCTTCAAGAACGGCTGGGAGGACAAGCAGTACATCGAAGACCGGGTTTACGGCATGGACAAGGTGCGTGAAGAGTGCCTGACGAAATGGACACCGGCGGCGGTAGAAGAAGCCTGCGGTGTGGACGAAGCCACCTGCTACAAAGTGGCCAAGACGATGGCCGAAAACCGGCCCAGCACCGTCGTCTGGTGCATGGGCCAGACGCAGCACACCATCGGCAATGCCATCGTGCGGGCATCGTGCCTGCTGCAGCTCGCGCTGGGCAATGTGGGCAAAAGCGGCGGCGGCACCAACATCTTTCGCGGCCATGACAACGTGCAGGGCGCCACCGATGTCGGCCCCAACCCCGACAGCCTGCCCGGCTACTACGGCCTGGTCGAAGGCTCGTGGAAGCACTTTGCCAAGGTCTGGGGCGTTGACTACGAATGGATCAAGAAGCAATACGCCCCGGGCATGATGACCAAGCCCGGCATGACCGTGTCGCGCTGGATCGACGGTGTGCTGGAGAACAACGCGCTGATCGACCAGGACAGCAACCTGCGCGGCCTGTTCTTTTGGGGCCATGCGCCCAACTCGCAAACCCGCGGGCTGGAGATGAAAAGGGCCATGGACAAGCTCGACCTGCTGGTCGTGATCGATCCGTTCCCGTCGGCCAGTGCGGCGATGGTGGCCATGCCCGGCAGACCGGAGGACAAAAACCCGAACCAGGCGGTGTATTTGCTGCCGGCGGCCACGCAGTTTGAGACCAGCGGGTCGGTGACGGCATCGAACCGCTCGATCCAGTGGCGCCAGCAAGTGATCGAGCCGCTGTGGGAGAGCCGCACCGACCACATGATCATGTACCAACTGGCGCAGAAGCTGGGCTTCGACAAAGAGCTGGTGAAGAACTTCAAAATCGTCGCCGGCAAGGGCGGCATGATGGAGCCCGAGGTCGAGTCGATCCTGCGTGAGATCAACCGCAGCGTCTGGACCATCGGCTACAGCGGCCACAGCCCCGAGCGGCTCAAAGCCCACATGCGCAACATGAATGTCTTTGATGTCAAGACGCTGCGCGCCAATGGGGGCATCGACAAAGAGACGGGTTATGTGCTGGACGGCGACTACTTCGGCCTGCCGTGGCCGTGCTGGGGCACGCCCGAGATGAAGCACCCCGGCTCACCCAATCTGTACGACACCAGCAAGCATGTGATGGACGGGGGCGGAAACTTCCGCGCCAATTTTGGTGTTGAGCGCGAGGGTGTTTCTCTGCTGGCGGCTGATGGATCGCACTCACTCGGCGCTGAGCTGACCACCGGCTACCCCGAGTTTGACCACCTGCTGCTGAAGAAACTGGGCTGGTGGGGTGATCTGACCGAGGCCGAGCAAAAAGCCGCCGAGGGCAAGAACTGGAAGACCGATTCCAGCGGCGGCATCATCCGCGTGGCCATGAAGGTGCACGGCTGCCAGCCGTTTGGCAATGCCAAGGCCCGGGCCATCGTCTGGAACTTCCCGGATCCGATACCGCAGCACCGCGAGCCGCTGTACAGCAACCGGGCCGATCTGGTGGCCAAGTACCCGACGCATGACGACAAGAAGGCGTTCTGGCGCATGCCCACGCTGTACAAGAGCGTGCAAGAGAAGAACAAGGACATCGGCAAAACCTTCCCGCTGATCATGACCAGTGGCCGGTTGGTTGAATACGAAGGCGGTGGCGAGGAGACCCGGTCCAACCCCTGGCTGGCCGAGTTGCAGCAAGAGATGTTTGTCGAGATCAACCCCAAGACCGCCAATGACCGGGGCATCCGCAACGGCGACGATGTGTGGGTCAAAACACCGCCGATGGTGGCCGTGCCGGGCTTTCAGGGCATCAAGGTCAAGGCCCAGGTGACCGAGCGGGTGAATGCCGAGACGGTGTTTCTGCCGTTCCATTTTTCGGGCCACTGGGGCGGCGTCGATTTGGCGCCGTACTACCCGGCGGGCGCGATGCCGGTGATCCGGGGTGAGTCGATCAACACCGCCACCACTTATGGCTATGACAGCGTGACGATGATGCAAGAGACCAAAACCACGGTCTGCCAGATTGAGCGCGTGGCATGACCCACCCCCGATGCGCCTTCGGCGCCTGCCCCTCAAGGGGGCACCGCCAGCAGCCCGGCAAAGCCGGCTCTGCGGCGGTCGCTTGCTTACAGCCGACCAAATTGCCACAGGAGACTCATCAATGGCCCGCATGAAATTTATCTGCGACGCAGAGCGTTGCATTGAGTGCAACGGTTGCGTCACCGCCTGCAAGGCCGAGCATGACGTGCCCTGGGGCGTCAATCGGCGCCGGGTGGTCACACTCAATGACGGCATCCCCGGTGAAAAAAGCATCTCGGTCGCCTGCATGCATTGCAGCGATGCGCCTTGCATGGCGGTCTGCCCGGTGGATTGCTTTTACCGCACTGATGAAGGCGTGGTGCTGCATGACAAGGACGTGTGCATCGGCTGCGGCTACTGCAGCTACGCCTGCCCGTTTGGCGCGCCGCAGTTCCCGACCAACGGCACGTTTGGCCTGCGCGGCAAGATGGACAAGTGCACCTTCTGCGCTGGCGGCCCCGAGGCCAATGGCTCCGAAGCCGAGTTCGAGAAGTACGGTCGCAACCGCCTGTCCGAAGGCAAGCTGCCGGCCTGCGCTGAAATGTGCTCGACCAAGGCGTTGCTCGGTGGCGACGGGGACGTCATTTCCAATATCTATCGCGACCGCGTTACCAAGCGCGGCAAGGGCTCCGAGGTGTGGGGCTGGGGAACAGCCTATGGGTCGCCCACGGGCGGTAAGGCACCGGCGGGCCAGCCGGCTCCCGCGCCGGGAGCCAAATCGTGACGGGCATGTACAAGTTCGTCGCGGCGGTGATTGTCGCCACGGTCGCACTTACCCTCTCCGGTTGCGCTGAAAAAGAGCAGGTCATCGTATACAAGCAGGGCAAGTATCAGGGCAAGCCTGACGCCAAGCCCTGGGACAATGACCAGTTCAAAGGTAACCAGGTGCAGTGGGAAACCGCGATCAAGACGCGCAACCAGGCCCAGAACGAGTACACGCGGACTGAATAAGGCGTAATCACCATGAGATTCTCCCTATTCGCTGCGCGCAGCCTGCTCCCGCTCTCGGTTGCGCTGTCGCTTTTCAGCGCCGGCGCTATGGCGCAGAACCAGCA
>JANLOP010000253.1:0-4837 GCA_031366635.1 Betaproteobacteria bacterium
GGTGCCGGCGGCCGAATTGATGCGCCCGGCCGGCACAAAACCGCAGCGCTGGGCGTCCAGGAATCGGGCCTCCCAGGCCGTGCGCTGCTCGGCCGGCTCGGCCGCCGCCAGCGCCCGGGCCACCCGGCGGCGCACATCGTCGGGCGTGGTCTCGTCGCCCTTGGCGTATTTCTCGGCCAGTACCTCGGCGCTGATGGTCTGCGGCGGCAGGGCGGCGCGGCCAGTGGTGGCGGCGGATGCAAGCGGATGACTTTCGGCGGTGATAGGCAAGGTGGCACTCATGGGGGTCTTTCGTCGGCGAGCCGGGTGCATCTGGCGTCAGGGCTGGCCAAGGGCCAATGGTCATTGGCCAAGGTGCGCCAAGGGCATCTGCAATCTGATGATTTATACAGTATCTCGCTGTCCCCCGGACAGCCAGGCCGCGCAACGGGCATGCCCGCAAGCTTGCGGTTGAAAGAGCACAGCCGGCGCTGTGCCACCATCCGCCGATGCCTGCTCACACCGCGAATGTTGACACCACCATCCTGGTTGACAGGCCCCGCCGCATCCTGCTGGCTGTCACCGGCATGACCCCCCAGGTGGTGACGGAAACCCTGTATGCGCTGATGCAGCAAGGCCGGCACGCGCTGCCGCACGAACTGCACCTGCTGACCACCGCCGTGGGGGCTGAACGGGCGCGGCTGGCCTTGCTGTCCGAACAATTGGGCTGGTTTCAGCGCTTTCTGGCGGACTACCGGCTGGCGCCGATTGCCTTCGATGCCGGCCACATCCACGTGCTGCAAGACGCCGACGGCCAGCCCATGGCCGACATTCGCAGTGCCGAGGACAACGCACTGGCCGCCGACCAGGTGGCCGACCTGGTGCGGCGCTTCACCGCGCGGGAGGATGTGCAGCTGCATGTCAGCCTGGCCGGTGGGCGCAAGACCCTGGGCTACTTTGCCGGCTATGCGCTCGGCCTGTTCGGCCGTGATGGCGACCGCCTGTCGCATGTGCTGGTGTCCGACCCCTACGAGTCGAGCTGGGACTTTTTCTACCCCACACCCTACGAACGCATCATCAAGACCGCTCAAAACAGGCTGGTCGATTGCGCCCAGGCCGAAGTCACCCTGGCTGACATCCCCTTCGTGCGGCTGCGCCATGGTCTGCCCGAGGCCTTGCTGGACGGCAGGGCCGGGTTTGCGCAGGCGGTGGCCGCCGCCCAGGCCGGTTTGGCGCCGCCCCGGCTGGTGCTGGATCTGGCGCGCCAGCGCGTGCAGGCGGCCGGGCGTACCGTCAACCTGGCGCCTGCCGATCTGGCGTTTCTGGCCTGGTTTGCGCGCCGCGCTGCAGCCGCGCTGCCCGGGCTGACCTGCCCCCGCGACGGTGTGCCGCTGGCCGAGCATGCCGCCGCCTATCTGCTGGAGTACCGCCGCGTGCGCGGCGTGTTGGGTGACGACGGGCGCAGTGCGGCGCGCTACCGGCAAGGCATGGACAAGGGCCAGTTTCTGGAGCGCAAGGCCAAGCTCAACAAGGCCCTGCGCAGCGCCCTGGGCCTGGCCGCTGCGCCCTATCTGGTTGTGGGCGAAGGCCGCCAGCCGATGCGCTACCGGCTGGCGCTGCCGCCGGCGGCGGTGGGCTTTGTTTGACACTGGACAACTTGCAAATGACGGATGCACCATGTTGACCCTTCACTACACGCTGAGCTTCAACACCCCGGCCTTTCTGGGCAATGCCGAGCAGCAGGCGCAGTGGCGCACACCGCCGATCAAGGCGCTGATACGGCAGTGGTGGCGGGTGGTGCAAAAAGCACGAACCTCCGCCGACACTCAGAGGATGCGCCGCGCCGAGGGCATGCAATTCGGCAACGCATGGCTGTCCGACGAAACCAACAAGCCTATGCACCGCAAGAGCGACCTGCTGATCCGGTTATCGGAACACGGCCTTGGCAAGCTGAATACAGACTCCTGGCAGAAACTCCAGTTCGACACCGTGAAAACAAGCCGCGAAGCCAGCCTCAAGGCCGATCTGTACACCGGCTATGGGCCTGTCACCTCGGAGAAGATCAATGACGGCCGACGACAGATATTCATTTCGCGCGGTGCCATCGACGCAGACAAATCTGCAACCTTGCGGCTCGGCATGCAACAAGCCATTCCCGATCTGGACGACACGTTGCGTCTGATCCACTGGTTCGGCACGGCTGGCAGCCGGTCACGCAACGGCTGGGGTTCACTTCGCATGGAACCTGACAACGACCTTGCCAGGTCGCTGGGATTGGGCGACGCACTGCAGCTGGCCCAGCGATACGCCAGGCCTTGGCGCGATTGCCTGCAACTTGACTGGCCGCATGCAATAGGAAGCGACAGCGGAGCCCCTCTGGTCTGGGTCAGCGAAGATCTGGAGCACTGGCGAGCGGCAATCGGCCGCCTCGCTCGAATTCGCGTTGCAGCGAGACTGACTGCCAAACACATCCGAGACGCACGATCAACTGCGGGTGCCATTCATTACCTGGGCTACCCGGCCGGGACAGGTGACAGGAACCCGTGGGCACTGCCGCTAAAGGTTCGGAGCGATCAGGAGCCTCGCCTGGCGTCGCCGTTGCGCTTCAAGGTGGTTCGCAAGGGAACAAAGGTACGTGCTGTCGTGTGGCATATGCCAACAAGACTTCCCGATGAGTTTCTGAGCAAGATCGGGCGTAACGAGTCCGAGTGGTTGGGTGATGAGCGAAATTGGCTGCATACCTGGCAGGAAATTCACCACATGCTCGACCAGAACCAAGACCCGATGCAAAGTGGCAAACACCTCGGCCTGCGCAGACTTGGGGCTAACGAATGACGACAGATCTCTGGCAACGCAAGCTGGCCGCCTGGCTGCATGACCCGGCCGAAAAAGCGCTGGTGCTGATGCGCGATATCAACAACGCCGGCCAACGCATCGGCCATGAAAACGGCTCGGTGGCCGGCCTGCGCGCCGCGCTGGGCATCCGCAAAAGCGATTTCGACAAACGCGCCGACCACTACGCCGCCGCTGCCGACCGGCCGCAATGGCCCTTCGACGATGGCCGCCCGCGCCCGGCCTGGGCCAACGTGCGCTTTGTCGAGCAACCGGTGCTGATCCACCCGCTGTCGGGCGAGGCCATTGAGTTGCCCAAGCTCGATGACATCGCGGCGGCCCACATCCGCAACGCCAGCCTGGATCACTTCACCGCGCTGATCGAGCGGGATGCCGATGGCCAGCCCGACTTCAAACTGACCCAACTCGCCTTCTGGCGCTTCGGCGCCGAGCCAGCACTGGTGGCGCCCGAGATCGGTGCCCTGTGGCGCTTGCTGCCGGCCGACACCCGGGTGCCCGACCACAGCATCTGGCAGCACCTGGATGTGGTGTCGGCCATCAGCGGCGCGATGGCCGACGATGACGCCCCCGCGCTGCTGACGATGAGCTTTGGCCCGGTGCAGGGCTTTATTGCGCAAGCCCGGTCCACATCGGACCTGTGGGCTGGCTCGCATCTGCTGTCGTCGCTGGTGTGGGCCGGGCTGGCGGTGGTCTGCGACCAGTTGGGGCCTGATGCGGTGCTGTTTCCCAACCTGCGCGGCGTGGCGGCGGTGGACCGCTGGTTGTTGCAACTGGCCAAACAGGCGCAAAAGGCGCCGCAATGGCGCCAGCGCTTCGCGAAGATCGGCGCACCCTGGCTGGACAAGGCCAGCGACGCCAACCCGCTGTTTGCTGCCACGCTGCCCAACAAGTTTATGGCCATCGTGCCAGCGGGCCGGGTGCAGGCATTGGCTGAAATGGTGACCGCCACTGTGCGCGCCCAGGCCTTGGCCTGGGCCTTGGAAGCCGCTGAAAGTGTGTTTAAAGCCGCTGGCCGCGATTGCAGCGAAACAGCACATTGGCGGGCCCAGGTGCGCGACCAGTTGCAAGGCTTTCCAGAAGTGCATTGGGGCAGCGCCGACTGGCCGGTAGCGCCGCAAGGCGAGCCAGCCGATCCCGCGCCGCTGCGGGCAGCGCTGCAGGCCTTTGGCAGTGAGGGTCTGTTCGGTGAAAAGGTGTGGCAGGTGCTCAACCGAGACATCACGCTGGACGGCATCCGCTTCTACCAACCCAATGCCGGCATCCTGTACCCAGCAGTGTTTGACCTGGCCGAGCGGGCGCTGGCCGCCGCCAAGGCCTTGCGCCCGTTTGAGCCACTGGCGCAACAGGGTTTTCGCTGCACCCTGACCGGAGAACACGAATGGCTGACCGACAACCCGACGCTGTTGACCGCGCCACCCACGGCCCGTGCGGCAGCCTCGGTCTGGGGCCAAGTGGCGTTGGTGGGCCAGTTCGGCATCAAGCCAGGTGAGCACCTGGGCGCCATCGGCACGCTCAAGCGCCTGTGGCCAACGCTGTTTGCCCAGCAAACCGCCGCTGAGCTGGGCCTGGACAGCATCCAGCGCTTTGTGGTCAGCACCCACACGATGGCGCTGGCCTCGCCTATCGCGCGGCTGGTCGAAAACTTTGACACCCAGGTAGCAGCGGCGCTGGCGGCGCTGGCCGATGAGTTGGAAGCCGATGATCCGGTGGTGCTGCCGGCCAGCCTGGCCAGATCGCTGCACCGCCTGGATGACAGCTCTGCCCGATTGCTGCGCCGCCTGCCCGCCGCGCTGGATCGTGAGCGCAGCGACCAGCCCGACACCCAGCAGCGCAACGAAGCCTTGCAGCGCCGCATCGCTGATCTATTCGGCAGCCAGCGCCCGGAAACCTACTACGCGCTGATCCAGATGGACGGCGACCGCCTGGGCGCCTGGATGGCCGGCAACGAGACCGCGTTCCAGCGCAGCTTTGCCAGCACCTGGCATCCGCAGGTGCGCAACGCCGT
>JANLOP010000256.1:0-5963 GCA_031366635.1 Betaproteobacteria bacterium
CGCTGTACGAGATCCACATCGACAACAACGGCGACGCGCATGAGGACATCACCTTCCAGTTCCAGTTCAAGAACAACTTCAAGAACATCAAGGTGCCGGTTGGCAACCAGATGGTGGGCATCCCGCTGACGCAGGCCGGCACGGTGAGCCAGCCCAACGATGCGGCACTCAACGTCAACGAGCAGTACACCGTCAACATCGTGCGCGGCGACCGCCGCACCGGCAGCGTAGCCGCACTGAGCAAGACGGCCGGCGGCACGGTGTTTGACAAACCCAGCGACTACATCGGCACCAAGACCCTGGGCAACAAGGCGGCCTACGACACCTATGCCGGCAAGCACCTGTACAACGTCAACATCCCCGGCTGCGCCACGCCAGGCCGCGTCTTTGTTGGCCAGCGCCAGGAAGCCTTCGCCGTCAACCTGGGCCCGATCTTCGACCTGGTCAACGCACCGATTGCTGTCATCACCGACCCGGCGCTGATCAATGCGGCGGCGGCCAACTCGATCCAGGACAAGAACGTCACCACGCTGGCGTTGGAGGTGCACAAGAGTTGCCTCACCCAGGGCAGCGAGACGGTGATCGGCGGCTGGACCAGCGCCAGCGTGCGCCAGAGCCAGTTGGCCAACCCCAACCCGCCCACCGGCCACGGCACCGCCGTGAGCGTGGGCGGCGGCTGGGTGCAGGTCTCGCGGCTGGGCATGCCGCTGGTCAACGAGGTGGTGATCGGCCTGGGCGACAAGGACAAGTTCAACGCCTCGCAGCCGCGCAACGACGGCCAGTTCGCGACCTACGTGACGAACCCCACCCTGCCGCTGCTGATCGACCTGGTGCTGCAGGGCGACCCGAACTACCCTGGCGTCAACATCGCACCCGGCAACTTCCCGCGCATGGACTTGGTCAATACCTTCCTGACCGGCATCAAGACCAACCTCGGCCCCAACGGCACGCCTTTCAACCTGAACCAGCCGGCCAACGTCGTGCCGTCCGAGATGTTGCGACTGAACACCGCCGTGGCTGCGGTGCCTTTCGCTCAACAAAACCGCCTGGGCGTGCTGGGCAGTTTGCTGACCGACGGCGGTGCCGACCTGGCCGGCTTCCCCAACGGCCGCCGCCCGAAGGACGACATTGTTGACATCTCGCTGGTGGTGGTGATGGGTGGGCTGTGCCGGGCCAATGCCGGCAATGCCCTCGGCTTCGGTGCTGCCTGCAATCCGTCAGTGGTGCCGCTGGGCGACACCGTGTACAAGTTGCACGACGCGGTTGACCAGGCCGTGGTGCCCTTGCTGGCCGGGTTCCCGTACCTGAACACACCGAACCCGGGTGCGAAGTGATCCGCCCGCCCCACACCAGGAGCCAAACACCATGAAAAATCTGCTTGCAACGGTGGCCGTCGCGGCCGCGGTGGGCTTGGGCGGCGGCGCCCAGGCGGCGCTGATCACCTTCGACACGCCGGGGGTGGTGGAGATCGACCCGGTCACCAACGTGGCCACCTACACCGAGGCCATGTTCAGTTTCTCGGGCGACGCGGCGTCGTTCCTGCCGCTGGACGGCGTGGGCCGTGGCGGCTCTGGCGGCTTGTTTGTGCTGGCCAACGCCGCGCTGCGCGTGGCGCCCTCGGCCGGCGGCTTGTTCAACCTGTCGTCATTCGACTACGGCACCATCGACGGCCTGATCGGCACGCCGCCCACCAGCCTGCTGGTGGAGGGGTTTCGCACCAACAACACCCTGCTGACCGAGCTGCTGGACCTGGGCATGCAAAAAAGCTTCAGCTTCACCGCCTGGACCGGCCTGGCATCGCTGCGCTTCACCGCCAACGGCGATTTTGTGCTGGACAACCTGGCCGTGACGGCGGTGCCAGAGCCGGCGAGCTGGGCTTTGGTGGGGCTGGCGTTGGCAGGGCTGGGGTGGCGCAGCCGGCGCAAGTCTTGCGTGCACTGAGGCGTTGATCCGGTGCCCGCAACCGTGCGCTGCGGGCACCGCCAAACTCAACAAGCGCCTGTTGGCCAGGCCGACGCGCCAAATGACCCGCTCAGGCCCTGCTGCCAGACGTGGCCGTATAGCAGCTTGGCCATCGCGTCTTTGTCGTTTGACGAATAGGGCGGCTCCGGCAGGGCGAACACCCGGTCGAGGATCACCGTCTCCACCTCGGCGCGGGTCTGCTCTTTTTCGGTCCACTGGTCCAGCGGCGCCACGATCCGTTGCAGTTCAGCCAGCAGATCGCGGCTGGCCTGTTTGATGCGCTCGCGCTCGGCAGCGCCCAGGGTGGATTTCAGCATCAGATCAAACAGCGCCAGCTCGGCCTCCGTCAAACCCTCGCGCGCGGCGCGCCGCTGCTCATCGTCCAGCGCCTGGCCCAGCGCCATCAGCAGCGTAAACGTGTGCTCCAGCGTGGCCCGGTCCTTGTCCTGGTTGTAGTGCGCAACGATCTGCCGGTACTGGATGTCGAAGTTCATGCGCGCAGGGTTCTGCAACAGCAGCAGCGCCAGCTTTCGTGCCAGCAGCGTGCGCATGTCTTCAATGGCGGTGGCCGGGTGCTTGACCTTGCTGGCAAATTCAGTGCGCAGTTGCTTGATGTCGAGCCGCGACAAATCCACCGTCAGCCCCTCGGTCTGGTCCAAGCCCGGCGCGTCAGTGCGGATGGCCTGATTGACGATGCGGTGCAGGGCCTTCAGCACATCGGTCACGTCAGCGCCGTCGCGCCGCTCACCCAGCTTTTTGTAAATGGCCTCGATGTTGTCGTGGCGCTCGGCATAAAGCTGGGCGGTGGGCTCGGTCACCAAAGCCTTGAAGCGCTGAAAGATGGCGTGGGCCAGGATTTCAAAGCGCTGGCGGGCATGGTCGGCCCCCGCCGGCTGGCGCTCACCATCCGCCTGGCGGGGCATGACGATTGCCGGGCCGACCAGCCCAAACCGCCCCGCAGCGTTGATCGACTCCACCGCATCGGCCAGCGCCTGGATGCGCGCCCAGCCGGCTGATCCGGTCAACCGGCCAGGCTCGAAACCCTGGCCGCGCAAGAACAATTCTGCGGCATGCACCGCCTCATCCAGGCCGGCGACGCGCTCGGCCAGTGGCGCCACGACCTGCGCGGCGGCGTCGGCATCGTCACCCAGCGCGTACTGCGCCAGCGCGGCGCGCAAGCTGGCCAGCAAGCCGTTGTAGTCGACCACCAGGCCAAAATCCTTGCCGGGGAAGCGCCGGTTGGCGCGGGCGATGGCCTGCATCAGCGTGTGGGCCTTCATCGGCTTGTCGATGTAGATCGTGGCCAGGCTTTCCACATCAAATCCGGTCAGCCACATCGCGCAGACCACCGCCACGCGGAAAGGGTGGGTTGGGCTCTTGAACGCCGACTCCACATCCAGCCGCTGGCCGTCCGGTGTCTCGAAGCCCTTTTTCATCAGCGCGCGGTGCGGAACAATGTCGAAGCCCCAGCGTTTGAACTCGGCCACCTCGCCCTGGCCCTCACTGACGATGAGCGCGATCAGGCTGTCGTCCAGCCATTGCGCCTGGGCCAACAGCCGGTCACGCTGGGCATGCAGCCGCTGCCGCAAGTCGTCATCGCCGGCCGCTGCGATCTCGGCCCGCTTGTTTTGTGCGGCAACCCTGACAGCCACCGCCTGGGCCCGCCAGCGCGGCTGCACCAATTGCAAGACACGGGCGCACGTAACCTTGTCGATGCACACCAGCAACGCCTTGCCAGCTTGCCAGCGCTGGGCGCAGTGGCTGACAAAATCGTCGGCGATCTTCACCAGCCGGTCATCGGCGGTGATCACCTCGTAGTCTTTGCCCAGCAACTTCTGCAGCTTGGCCTGTTGGTCGCTGTCCAGCTCGGCTTGCTCGATGGCGTCGGCAATGCGCTCATTCAGATCATCGCGCGCCACGCCCAGCTTTTCGCCCCGGTTCTCATACACCAGCCGCACGGTGGCGCCGTCTTCTTCACTGCGCTTGAAATCGTAGCGCGACACATAGCCACCAAAGATGCGCCGGGTGATCTGGTCGTGCTTGAACAGCGGCGTGCCGGTGAAGCCGATGAAGGCGGCATTGGGCAAGGCCAGGCGCATGTTGCGCGCCAGCCGGCCAGCCTGGGTGCGGTGGGCTTCGTCGCTGATGACGATGATGTCGTCGCGCACGCTGTAAGGCTGGGCCGGTGCCACATCCTGGTTGAACTTGTGGATCAGGCTGAAGACGTAGCGGTGGTTCTCGCCCAGCAGTTGCTTGAGCTGGGCGCCGGACTCGGCACGCGGCGTGGCGGCGTCTGCCACACCGCAGCCTACAAAGGTCTTGTAAATTTGGCTGTCCAGGTCGTTTCTGTCGGTCATCAGCAAGAAGGTGAAGTTGCCTGGCAGCTTGCGCCGCACCTTCTCGGCAAAAAACAGCATCGAATACGACTTGCCGCTGCCCTGGC
Source organism: Betaproteobacteria bacterium (assembly GCA_031366635.1). Classification (GTDB taxonomy): domain Bacteria; phylum Pseudomonadota; class Gammaproteobacteria; order Burkholderiales; family Burkholderiaceae_C; genus Pseudaquabacterium. Next base: position 4,406 of record JANLOP010000256.1, read on the forward strand.
TGTGCCACACCACACCCAGCCGGCCCAGATCGGGGTGGGCGCGTTCTATCAGCATCAGCTCACGCGGTGGTGCGGGCTGGGCCGGTGTCATCGTCAAACCGGGCGGGTCGGCTGCGGCGGCGTGCAGCGCGGCTGGCGAGGGGTCATTGGCCGCATCGCCCACGGGGGCCGTGTACAACGCGCCGGGCGGGGCCAACGGGATCGTGACCACGCGGTAGCGCAGGCGATCCGCCGCCGGAATCTGCTTTTTCAGTGCCTCTTGCCGCTGCACCGCCGCCACCGCCAGGTTCACACCCAGCACCTGGTGGTTGCGCGCCACCACCTTGCGCGCCGCGCCGGCCCTGCTTTGGTCGAAGACGATGAAGTTCTCCACCAAATCGAGCAACCGGCTGCGCGCCAGCATGCCGTCCAGCAAGACCTGGGCCCCCACGCTGCCTTTGTCGGCCTCGTCAAGCCGCTTCCACTCGCCGTAGTGCTCCCATTCGCTGGTGATCGAGCCATAGCGCGCCGCGCTGCCGTTGCTCACGACGATGAAGGCATTGTGGTGAAAGGCATGCGCGATCACGTTGTCGTCGAGGTAGTCGGCCAGGTTGCCGTCAAACGCGGCGCGGATGTTGATATGCACCGCCTTCAACTCGATGAAGACCAGCGGCAGGCCGTTGACGAAGCACACCAGGTCGGCCCGGCGGTTGTAGCTGGGCGTGCGCAGGCCGGTGATCTTCAACTCACGCACCGCCAGAAAGCGGTTGTTCAGCGGGTCGTTGAAGTCGATCACCCGGGCCAGCGTGGTGCGCGCCTGCCCGTGCGCATCACGCCAGACCACGGGCACACCGTCGCGCAGCAGCGTGTGAAAGGCCTGGTTGTGCTGCACCAAAGACCGGCTGTGGTCGTGGTGGCTGAGCGTGACCACCGCCTGCGTGATCGCGTCCGCCGGCAATTCGGGGTTCAGCCGCCGCAGCGCGGCGCGCAGATCACGCACCAGCACCACATCGCGGGTATCGGCGCGGCCCAGCGTGCCGTCCGGGCCAAAGGTCTCCTGGTTCCAGGCCATCACGCTTTCCCAACCCAACTGGTGTTCCAGGTGGTCGGCAAATGTGGCCTGCACCAGCCGGTCTTCGCTGTTGATGTCGGTGTAGGCCATGCCGGATCAGCGGGCTTGGCCGTCCACGTCACACCGCCGCGCGCAAACGCTGGTGCGGCACCGCGCTGGCCGAGACGGGCCGCAACTGGCTGGCATTCAGGGTCAACACGCCGATGGTGCGGCCGTCCAGACTGATGAACTCGACCTCAAAGGCGGTGCCGGCGGCGTGAACATGCACCACCACGCCCACATCACCAGGCTCAAGAGCCAGCGCCGGCAGTGGGCAGGCAAGCACCACCTGATCATGTTCCTGGACCATCAATATCTCCTGGTTGGGCTAGGAGCCTGTCGGGCTTGGGGAGCGTCGGCTGCAAATTGACCGCAGCGGTCCATTTTTCGTCAGCTTCTTGGCCCATAGCTATGGCTATGAGCCGGCGAATCCGACAAAAACTGTCCTCGCTGGGGCCAATTTTCGCT
>JANLOP010000270.1:0-3412 GCA_031366635.1 Betaproteobacteria bacterium
GAAGTGCCAGGGCAGCGTGGCCAGCGTCTCGCGGTGGCTGTTGACGGCCGGCAACCAGCGCTCGCGCATGAAGTAACGCTTCTCGGCCTTGTCTTTGGCAAAGCCGGTGATCTCGACGATCAGGTTGAAGCGCTGGCCGCCCGGGGTGCGCAGCCGCGCGATGAAATCAGGCTGGTAGCGGCGCTCGGCCCCGGCGGCGTCCACATAGGGCACGTCAAAGCCGAGAAAGGCGTTCTTGACATAGGCCTCGACAGCGCTGTTTTGCTCCAGCGTCTTGGCTGCCTTCTGCTCCCAGCTGTCGGTGTCGGCCACCACCCGATTGACATGGCTCTTGGTGGTCTTGAACACCGGCTTGCTGGTGCTGCCGTGCGCATGCGCGGTGCTGCCGCGCGGGTTGTGGTGATTGAGCAGCGGCACGATGGTGGCTGCTTGCATCGATTCGTCAGCCTGACCGGGGTGGCCGCCAGCGGCTTGCAAGGCGGCCGCCTCGATGCCGAGGAACACGCTGGCGGCTACGCGGGTGGGGTCTTCGTGGCGGATCAGGCGCTTGTGGCGGGCATCGCGCTCACCCACCAGATCTATTTTTTGTTCGAACCATTGTTGGGCAATGCGGCGCAGGTCGCCAAAGTGCGCCATCTGAACCCGGCCGTCGGCGCTGCGGTAGTAGCGTGACAAGACCTGGGCGGCCACCCAGAACACCACTTGCTGGTCACGCAAGCGGTCCAGGTCAAGGCGCAGCGCTTCGCGGTCGGCCGAGAACGCGGTGCCCATGTCGGTGTGCACGGGGGTGAGCGTGAGATCGAGCCTGAACATCGGCGTGCCGCTGAAGTCGGCCGCCAAGGCCGTCTGGCCGTGTTCGAGCTTGTAGCCCAGCAGTTGCGGAAACTCGATCGCCAGTGCCGCGCGCTCGGCCAGGGCCTGCACGGCCTGGCGCTCTTGCAGCGGCGGGGCCTGCACCTCACCGCCCTGAAATAACTTGAAGGGCACGCCGATGATGTGGGCGTACTCGGGTGGAAAGCGGCCGGTCTTCGGGTCCAGCAGGTAGTGGCGGCGGCGCAGCGCGCGGCCGGCCACCTGCTCGCACAGCAGTTGCGAACCAAAGGCCCGCACGCCGACGATGTGGCTCACGGTGTTGGCGTCCCAGCCCTCGGTGAGCATGCCCACGCTGACGACGCAGCGGATGTGCTGGCCCAGCTTGCCCGGCCGGCCCACGGTATTGACCACTTCGCGCAGCAGGTGGGCATCCGTCAGCGCATCCACCGACTGTGCCGGGTGGGCGATGCGGTAGTCGCGCTTGAAGGCCTCGATCTCGGGTGCAAACACACGCTTGAAATCGTCGTCCACCTGGCCCGAATGCTCCAGCGCGTCGGAATCGATCAACAAGGTGGGTGGGCGGCGCAGCGCGGCACGGGTTTGCGGGTGAAAGTTGGAGAACAGCGGCAATGAGCCCGGCACCGCCAGCGGGCGGCCGTCGGCATCGCTGGTTTCGTAACCGGCGATCTGCTTGTAAACCTCTTTGGACACCGTTGTGTTGCTGCACACCACGATGAATACCGGCGGGCTGCTGAGCAGGTCGGGGCCGGATTCGCCGCGCTCGCGCAGGCCCCGGTCGTAGGCCTCGTAGTGGCGGTAGAACTGCTCCAGCGCGGTGCGCAGCAGTGGGGGCAGCTGCGGCGGCGCCTCGCTGGTGCTCAGCTTGGCTTTGCTCTTGCGCCTGCCGATGCCGGGGCCTGCAGCGGCTGCGCCATCGGCCTGGTCGGCGCCCTCGGCGTTGTCGGCGTTCAGGGCCACCCCCTCGCGGCGCTGGGTGCGCTGGCCTTTGCGCGGCAGCAAATCCTTGCAGTGCTCGTACAGGTTGCGCAGCACCGGTTCTTCGATCTGCTGGGCGCTGTCGTCCACCGGCAGGTAGGGGATCTTGACCAGGCCCGCCTCAATGGCGTCGATCAGGCTGAAATCGCTGACCACCCACGGAAAGTAGCTGTAGGCCGGCCAGCCCGAGCCGGTCAGGTAGTAGGGCGTGGCCGACAGGTCATAGACCGCCCTCACCTGCCAGCGCCGTGCCACCGCGCGCAGGCCGCTGTACCAGACAGCGGCACGTTCGTTCTCGGTGGCGCTTTGCTCCTCGTCGCTGTCGCGGCCCTTGGCGCGCGGCAGGTAGCAGTGGTGGGCTTCGTCATTGAGCACCAGCAGCCGGCGGCCCGCTTTGAAGCCGGGCAACAGCCGGCGCAGCATCAGCGCGTCGTCTTCACGGGCCTCGACCTTGCGGCCATCGGCGCCCAGCTTGCCATCCAGCGGGCTCTTTTTGTTGCCGCCGATCAGGCGCGGCTCGAAGCCGTGGAAGTTGGTGATCGCCAGCCGCGCATTCAGCCCGGCCATCAGGGCGGCATAGGCCGGCGGCACCAGCTTGCGCTGGCGGTAGTAATCGGTGGCCAGGTGGTCTTGGGTGGCCTCGGTGTCGATGCGCAGCACGCCCAGCCGGTCGCGGATGGTGACGCCGGGCGCCACCAGCAAGAAGTAATCGGCGTACTTTGCGTCGTTGCGGTACTGGCTGCGGTTGAGGTAGTGGTACAGCACCAGGCAGGCCATGACCACGGTCTTGCCGGTGCCGGTGGCCATCTTGAAGGCGATGCGGGGCAGCGTGAGATCGGGGTCTTCAACACTGGCCTGGGCGCTGCGCAACTGCTGGCGTACAAAGCTGCCGGGGTTGCTCTTGTCGGCCACCTCGTTGAGCCAGATGGCCGCCTCCACCGCTTCACGTTGAGCGAAGAACAGCCGGTGGTGGGTGGCGCGCTCGGGGTTCTCGAACCAGAAGGCCAACAGCTCGCGCGTGACGCGGCTGGTGACGCCGGGGTAGCCGTCCTGGCGCCAACGGCCCAATTGCGCACGCAGCAGGTTGACCAAATAGTCGCGGTAGTTGGCCGCCAGATCGTTCAGGTCGTAGAGCGAGCCTTGCGGCGTGTGCCCCAGCGGCACCTGCGGGGTGTCGGGCGCAAAGATGCGCCGGCCATCGCGCCGGTCGCGGTAGTCGAGATTGCCGTCTGCGGCGGTGGCAAAGTGAAACTGCGGCTCGTCGTATGGGCCATTCAGGATGGGCCCGTCAACCGGCGCGGCCGGCTTGGGCGGTTTGCCGGTGCGGGAGCCCATGGCTGGCTTGCTGGGGCTATTCATGGCAATGGCCGCGATGGCCTCACACCTTGCGCGCCAGCGCCGCCGCCAGCCCCGTGTAGCTGGCCGGCGACATCGCCAGCAGGCGGGCCTTTTCGTCGGCCGGCAGGGCCAGCGCGGCGACAAAACCCTGCATCGATTCGCGCGTCATCGGCTGGCCGCGGGTGAAGGCCTTCAGCTGTTCATACGGCTCGGGCAGGCCGTGGCGGCGCATCACCGTCTGCACCGCCTCGGCCATCACCTCCCA
>JANLOP010000028.1:0-4646 GCA_031366635.1 Betaproteobacteria bacterium
CCATGACCTACCAGCGCATCTCGCTCGATTTTGACGGCCCGGTGGCCGTGTTGACCTTCAAACACCCTGAGGTGATGAACGCGGTGGGCGCGAAGATGCTGGCCGAGCTGCAACAGGCGGTGCGCGAGGTGGCCGACCCGGCGCACGGCGCGCGCTGCCTGCTGCTCACTGGCGAGGGCCGGGCGTTCTGCGCGGGCGCCAACCTGGCTGACCCCGACCGGCCGATGACCGGCAGCGCCGGTGAGGTGTTGCGCGGCGGCTACCACCCGCTGTTGCTGGCGCTGCGTGATCTGGACATGCCGATGGTCTCCGCCGTCAACGGCGCGGCGGCTGGCGTGGGCATGAGTTTTGCCATCATGGCCGACATCGTCTGCGCGTCGCGCAACGCTTATTTTTTGCAGGCCTTCGCCCGCATCGGCCTGGTGCCGGACGGCGGCGCCACCTTTTTGCTGCCGCGCTTGATCGGCTGGGGCCGGGCGCTGGAGCTGTCGCTGCTGGCCGAAAAATTGCCGGCCGAGAAAGCGCTGGACTGGGGCCTGGTGAACCGGCTGTATGACGACCCAGCGGCGCTGATGGACGGCGCGATGGCGATCGCCCGCCAACTCGCCAGCGGCCCGCGCTCACTCGGGCTGATCCGGCGGGCTTACTGGGAATCGACGCGCAACGGCTACGAGCAGCAACTGGATCTGGAGTCGCGCCTGCAGGTGGAGGCCGGGCGCTCGGCCGATTTTGCCGAGGGCGTGGCGGCGTTTCTGGCCAAGCGGCCGGCGGCGTTCAAAGGCCGTTGATCCGGCTCAAACCGCCGTTTGCCCCGTCAACTGCCGTGTCACCGGGTGGGAGCTGGACAGCCCACCGTCCACTGCAATCGCCTGGCCATTGACATAACTCGACTGGTCTGAGGCCAAAAACAGCGCCACTTGCGCCAGCTCATCGGGCTGCGCCGCCCGGCGCAGCGGGTTCAACCGGCCCAGCTTGTGCGTCACGTTTTTGTCTTTGGCGTAATCGAAGGTGGGCCGGGTCATGCCGGTCTCGGTCAGCCCGGGGCAGATGGCGTTGACGCGCACGCCGGTGTCGCACAGTTGCTGGGCCGAGACCTTGACCAGATTGATCACCCCGGCCTTGGACGCTGAATAGGCCGGGCCGCCCGCGCCCGACCGGATGCCCGCCACCGACGCGGTGCACAGGATCGAGCCGCCTTTGCCGGCGTCGGCCATCACCCGGCCGGCATGCTTGACCATCAACCACGGCCCGATCAGGTTGACGCGCAGCACCTCGGTCCAGGCCTCGGGCGTCAGATCAAAAATGCTGGCCCTGCCACCCGAGATGCCGGCATTGGCAAAAGCCACGTCCAGCCCGCCGTGCGCAGTCAGCGCCGCAGCCACCAGCCGGGCCACATCGGCTTCGAGCCCGGCGTCGATCTGCAACGCGGTGGCCACGCCGCCGGCCGCCACCACCTGGCGCGCGGTGTCGAACACCGCCTCGGTCTTGTCGCCCAACACCAGCTTGGCGCCCTCGCTGGCAAACAGCAGCGCGGTGGCCCGGCCGATGCCCGAGCCGGCACCGGTGATGATCGCGACCTTGCCTTCAAGACGTGGCTTCATGGCGTGTCCGGTTCAGGCGATTGATGGCGCGGCGGCGCGGTCAGGCAGCGGCGGGCGCGACAGCAGCGGGCGCGGCTGCGGGGGCCGCCGGCTTGGGCGCAAAGCCCAGCAGCGCCTTGACCTCCAGAAACTCGCCAAACGCATGCTCGCCCCATTCGCGGCCGTTGCCCGATTGCTTGAAGCCGCCAAACGGCGCCATCAAATCCGGCCCGGCGCTGTTGATGTTGACCTGGCCGGCGCGCAGCCGCGACGCCACTTGCCGGGTGGCTGCCAGGTCGGTGCCCGAGACATAGGCCGCCAGGCCATACGGCGTGTCGTTGGCGATCTGCACCGCGTCGTCCACCGTGTCGTAGCCCAGCACCACCAGCACCGGGCCGAAGATCTCTTCGCGCGCCACCGTCATCTGGTTGTTGACATGGCCCAGGATGGTGGGCTTGACGTAATAACCCGTCTCCAGCCCAGCAGGGCGGCCCGGGCCGCCGGCCACCAGCGTGGCGCCCTCGGCAATGCCGGCTTCGATCAGCGTCTGGATCTTGTGCCACTGGCCGGCTGAGATCACCGGGCCCAGCGCCGCGCCGCTGTCGGGCGCGCCCACGGTGGTGGCCTCGGCAGCGGCCTTGGCAATCGCCAGCGCCTCGTCCATCCGGGCATTCGGCACCAGCATGCGGGTGGGCGCGTTGCAGGATTGGCCCGAGTTGCCCATCACGCCGCGCACGCCGTTGCTCACCGCGCGCTTGAAGTCAGCGCCCAGTACATCGGGCAGGATGATGTTGGGCGATTTGCCGCCCAGCTCCTGGTGCACCCGCTTGACGGTGGGTGCGGCATTGCGCGCCACCTCGATGCCGGCCCGGGTGGAGCCGGTGAACGACACCATGTCCACCTCGGGGTGGCTGGAGATCGCCGCGCCCACCGTCGGCCCGTCGCCGTTGACCAGGTTGAAGACACCGGCCGGCACACCGGCGGCGTGCAGGATCTCGGTCCAGATCTGGGCCGAGAAAGGCGACATCTCGGACGGCTTGAGCACCACCGTGCAGCCCACGGCGAGGGCCGGTGCCACCTTGCAGGCGATCTGGTTGACAGGCCAGTTCCACGGCGTGATCAGGCCGCAGACGCCGATCGGCTCTTTGACCACCAGCGTGCTGCCGCGCAGCTCTTGAAAGGCGTAGTGCTTGAGCACACCCAGCGCGGTTTGCAAATGGCCCACGCCCATCGCGGCCTGCGCTTTTTGCGCCAGCAACACCGGCGCGCCCATTTCCTCGGTGATCGCGGCGGCCATGTCGTCGTAGCGCTTTTTGTACTCGGCAATCACCCGCTCCAGCAGCGCGACACGCTCGTCCACCGAGGTTTGCGAGTAGCTGGCAAAGGCGGCGCGGGCGGCGCGCACCGCCTTGTCCACGTCGGCCGCCGAGCCCATCGAGATGTGGCCGGCGGCTTGCTCGGTGGCCGGGTTGATGACGGCGATCTGCTTGGGCGTGACCGGGTCAACCCAGGCACCGTTGATGTAGAACTTGAGGTAGTCGCGCATGGTTGCTTGCTCCAGTGAGGGGTCGGCCGGCAAGCCGAGTGGCTGATTTTAGGGAGCAAACCCGGCGCTCAGGCGCCCGGGCCGCAGTCCAGGCAGCGCGCCACCGGCACCGGGCCCCTGCGCAGCGCGTGCTGCAAATCGCGCAGCGCGGTGCGCAGGCCTTCCTCAATCACCGGGTGGTAGAACGGGCTGTCCAGCATCTGCTGCACCGTGTCGCCGCGCTGCACTGACCAGGCCAGCAGGTGGCCGATGTGCTCGGCCGCCGGGCCGATCATCTCGGCGCCCAGGAAGCGGTCGGTGCCACTCTCGCCGTACACCCGCAGGGCACCCTGGTTCTTGCCCATCACCCGGCTGCGGCCCTGGTCTTCAAACAGCACCTGGCCCACCGAAAACGCGGCGCCGCTGTGCAGCAACTCGGCGTGGCTCTGGCCGGCCGACATCAATTGCGGATCAGTGAACACCACCGCCAGCGGCGCCCGGCGCGGTTGCACCCGAACGTCCGGAAAGCGCCCGGCGTTGTCACCGGCGATGCGGCCGTCGTCGGCGGCCTCGTGCAGCAGCGCGCGCTCGGCGCTGACATCGCCGGCGATGAAGACCGCGCTGTCGCCGATCTGGCCGGTGCGGCGGTCAAACACCGGCAGCCCTTTGGCGTCGAGTGGCAGGCGGGTGCTTGCCAGATCCAGCCCTTGCAGATTGGGCGCCCGGCCGGCGGCCGCCAGCACCCAGTCAAACACCTGCTCGTCGGCGCTGGCGCTGGCCTGGGCTGCGGCGCTGCTTGCCGGCACGATGACCCGCACGCCAGCCGCGCAGCGCTGCAAGGCCAGGCCGTCGCTGTGGCTGCGCAGCGGCAGGGCCTGGCCAAACAGCCGCAGCGACAGCGCTTGCAACGCCGGGTCTGTCAGCGGGCCGATCCGCTCACCCCGGCCGTACAGCCGCACCCGCACGCCCAGCCGGTGCAGTGCCTGCGCCAGCTCCAGCCCGATCACGCCGGCGCCCAGCACGGCCACCGAGGCCGGCAAATCCGTCCAGGCAAAGACATCGTCGTTGACGATCAGCCGGTCACCGGCCCCGGCGCGCCAGGCCGCCGGCACCACCGGCGACGAGCCAGTGGCGATGACGATGCGCCCGGCCGTCACTTGGCTGGGCCCGTCCGGGCCGGCCACCTGCAGCGTGTGCTCGTCGATGAAGCGGGCCTGCCCCAGCAGCCGGTGCGCGGCCGGCCAGGCGGCCACCGCGTCGGTGACAAAGCCGACAAACCGGTCGCGCTCATCGCGCAAGCGCTGCATCACTGCCCGGCCGTCGATGCGCACCGGCCCGGCGTGCACGCCAAACAGCCCGGCGTGGGCGGCGCTGTGCGCGGCCTCGGCAGCAGCGATCAGCAATTTGCTGGGCATGCAGCCCACCCGGGCGCAGGTGGTGCCGTAAGGCCCGCCCTCGATCACCAGCACGCTCTGGGTGTGGGCCAGCGCGGCGCGGTAGGCCGACATGCCGGCGGTGCCGGCGCCGATGATGGCCACATC
>JANLOP010000075.1:0-14591 GCA_031366635.1 Betaproteobacteria bacterium
CTGGCTGCTGCCCTCCTTTCTCAGCGCGCTGGCCTACCTGCTGGCCGGCAAACTGTCGCTGCTGCTGGCCATCCCGCCCGGTTTTGCGTCGCCGCTCTACCCCGGCGCCGGGCTGGCGCTGGCCGCCGTGCTGGTGTACGGCGGGCGGGCCGTGCCGGGGGTGGTGTTGGGGGCTTACCTGGTCAACTCGCCGCTCGGCTCGCTGCACGGGGCGGCCGACCTGCAAGCCGCGCTGCTGCCGCTGGTCATCGCGCTGGGTGCGGCGCTGCAGGCGCTGCTGGGCGCCACGCTGGTGCGCCGGCGCCGGCCCGGCCCGTTGGCGCTGGTCGAGCCGCGTGACGTGGCGGCCTTCTTCCTGCTGGGCGGGGTGCTGGCCTGCACCGTCAATGCCACGCTGTCCACACTGGTCTTGTCGGCCGTCGGCGTGGTGCCCCGCGCGGCGCGCGCCTTCACCTGGTGGACCTGGTGGGGCGGCGACACGCTGGGCGTGCTGATCGGCGCGCCGATCGCCCTCACACTGATCGGCCGGCCCCGTGCTGACTGGGTGGCTCGGCGCATCACCGTGGGCCTGCCGCTGCTGGTGGCCACCGGGCTGCTGGCCGCCGGCACCGTGCTGGTGGCGCGCTGGGACACCCAGCGCGCCACCAGCGTGTTTGAGCGCGACGCCAACGCGGCGGCGGCCAGCCTCCGGGCCGATCTGCAGCAGCCGCTGTACGCGCTGGAGGCGATGCACGGCCTGTTCATTGGCGCAGACCCGGTTTCGCCGCAGGCGATGCGCCGCGTGGCCCAGCCCTGGCTGGCGTTGCCGGTGCAGGTGCAGGCGCTGGGGTACAGCGAGCGGCTGGCGCGCCGCGATGTGGCGCGCTTCAACGCCGACGTGGCCGCGCAATTGCAACGCCCGTATGCGGTGTTTGATCGCCCCGGCGCCGCGCTGGCCGCGTCGGCGACACCGGCAACATCGACGCCGCCAGCGGGCGACGCTGATCTGATGGCCATCCGCTTCATCGAGCCCGTCGCCAGCAACGCCGCCGCGCTGGGCCTGAATTCGATGTCGGTGCCGGCCGCACGCGAGGCGATCCGGCAAGCCACCTTCAGCGACGCGCCTGCCGCCAGCGCCGGCTTGCGTCTGACGCAGGAGACCGGCGACCAGACCGGCGTGGTGATCTACCGCGCGCTGTATGCCGGTGAGCCGGCGCTGTCGGCCCGGGCGGTCGCGCTGCGCGGCGTGGTGTTTGTCTCGCTGCGCCTGCAAAGCAGCGTGGCCGCCGCGCTGCGCGACGCGCCGCGCTATCTGGCCTGGTGCCTGATCGACCGCCAGCCCCAGGCCGTGCGCCGCCGGCTGGCCGGCACAGTGGGCTGCGAGTCGGCCTTGCCCAGCGCGCTGCACCACGAGACCGGCTTGCAGATCGGCGGCCAGCAGTGGCTGCTGCGCATCGACGCGCCGCTGGGCCAGGTGCCCGATGCGGGCTATGCCAATGCCTGGCTGTTTTCCACCGTCGGCCTGCTGTCGGCAGGCATGCTGGCCGCGCTGCTGCTGACGGTGACCGGCCGCACCCGGCGCATCGAGGCGGCGGTGGCCGAGCGCACCGCCGACCTGCAGCGCGAGGTGGCCGAGCGCCAGCGCACGGAGTCGGCGCTGCGCGAGAGCGAGCAACGCTTACGCAACATCTTTGACCAGGCGCCGATCGGCATCGTCTACACCAACCTGGCCGGCCGGGTGCGCGATGCCAACCCCAAGCTGCGCGAGATGCTGGGCTACGGCCCGGACGAGCTGGCGCAGCACACCATCGGCGACCTGGCCCACGACGCTGACCGGGCCGAGCTGGCGCAAGGCCTGGGCCGCCTGCTGCGCGGCGAGCTGCCCGAGCTGCACAGCCGCAGCCGGCTGCGCCACCGCAACGGCCAGACGCTGTGGGTGGGCATGAACTGGCGCGTGCTGCGCGGCCCGGATGACCAGCAGCAGCGCCTGGTGGCGGTGATCGAGGACATCACCGAGCAACTGCGCCGCGAAGAAGCCGAGCAGGGCCGGCAACTGGCCGAGAGCGCCAACCAGGCCAAAAACGACTTTCTGTCGCGCATGAGCCATGAGCTGCGCACACCGCTGAACGCCATGCTCGGCTTTGGCCAGTTGCTCGATCTTGACCAGCGGCCCCGGCTGGCCACCCACCAGTTGGGCTGGGTGGCCCATGTGCTACGCGCCGGCTGGCATTTGCTCGAGATGATCAACGACATGCTTGATTTGTCGCGCATCGACGCCGGCATGCTCAAGCTGAGCCCGGCGCCCATCGACCTGGCGCCGCTGGTGGCGCACTGCATCAGCATGGTCGAGCCGGCGGCGCTGGCCGGCAGCATCACGCTGTCAACGCTCATTGCCGCCAATGCGCCGCCGGTGCTGGGCGACGCCACCCGGCTCAAGCAGGTGATAAGCAACCTGCTGTCCAACGCGGTGAAGTACAACACGCCCGGCGGCAGTGTGGCGGTGACTGCCCGCGCACTGGGCGGCCAGTGGCTGGAGGTGCGGGTGCACGACACCGGGCTGGGCTTGAGCCCGGCACAGATGGCCGAGCTGTTCCAGCCCTTCAACCGGCTGGGCCGCGAAAGCAGTGACACCGAAGGCACCGGCATCGGCCTGGTCATCAGCCGCCGGCTGGCCGAGCTGATGGGCGGTGAGCTGCATGCCGAGAGCACCGAGGGCCAGGGCGCCACCTTTGTGCTCACGTTGCCGCTGGCCAGCGGGCTGGACGACGCGCCGGCCGGCAACCCGGCCGATGAAGACAGCGGCCTGCGCTACCGCCACCGCCGGGTGCATTACGTGGAGGACAACGAAACCAATGTGGAGGTGATGCGCGGCATGCTGCTGCAGCGCCCGCAGGTGGCGCTGGCGGTGTCCACGCTCGGGCTGGACGGCCTGGTGGCCATCCGCAGCCAGCGGCCCGACCTGATCCTGCTCGACATGCACCTGCCCGATGTGGACGGCCTGGAGTTGCTGCGCCAGTTGCAGCGTGATCCGCTGTGCGCTGACATCCCCGTGGTGGTGGTCTCGGCCGACGCCACGCCGGCCGGCATCGAGCAGGCGCTGGCCGCCGGCGCCCGCCACTACCTGACCAAGCCGGTCAAGCTGGCCGGGCTGCTGCAGGTGCTGGACGAGTTGCTGGAGGCCATGGACACGCAGTTTGGCTGATGCCAGGAATCCCGCCAAAGTTCGCGCCAAAAATCCCGCCAAAGATCACGCCATGATCACTTGCAGGCCGTGCTCGCAGGCGCCGGTGAGCGGGTCCAGGCTGCGGCCACTGGCCAACGATCTGCTGCGGCGCACCAAAATCGGCATCGGTCGCCCGCTTGTCGCCGGGCCCAGCACCAAGCTGAGGCATGGCGCTGGCCGCATGCCAGCGCACCACCAACGCACCACCGGCGCACCACCGGCGCAAATCTCGTGGCTTGCAAGGCTTGCCGCAACGCGGCCTGGTCGCGGCTTCGAGGTAAAAAAACCATCGGCACGGCAGTGCTGGGCGGCAGGGGCAGGCCAGCGGGCTGCGGCAAACGGCCGTGGCTGGCCTGCGCCCACGGCGCCAAGCCAGCACGGCGCAGCGCTTTTGCACCCAGCCGGGCATGGCTCTTGCAAACGGCGTCCAAGGGTGCAACGGCGCACCCACCCTCTTCCACGGCCTTTGCAACGCCTGCCACGCGGCCGGTGTTTTGTCCGCTGGCGAATCCGCTCTGCGGCTGCGACGGCACGCCGAAACCGTACGGTGCGTGAGCCGGGTCCTTGGAACCAGGCCCGACATGCCCGGTGAACCTGCCCCGAAATCATCCTCCACCCCGCCCACACCATGTCCCAGTTTTCAGTCTTCTTGCGCGCCGGCCATGCGCCGACGCTGTTCGCAGCCTTTTTTTACTTTGCATTTTCTTGTTGCATCTGGGTGCTGAACGGCGCGATGGCACCGTTCATCAGCGAGACCTTCCACCTCAGCCCGGCGCAAAAGGGGCTGATGCTGTCGGTGCCCATCATTGCGGGCGCGCTGATGCGCTTCCCGCTGGGCATCCTGTCGCAGTACATCGGCCGCAAGAACGCCACGCTGGTCGAGATGGCGATGATCGCGGTGGCCATGCTGTTCGGCTTTTTCTTTGTGCACACCTTCAATGATTTGCTGGCGATGGGCGTGCTGCTGGGCATTGCCGGGGCCAGTTTTGGCGTGGCGCTGTCGCTCGGCTCGGGCTGGTTCCCGCCCCAGCACAAGGGCTTGGCGATGGGGCTGGTGGGCGCCGGCAATGTGGGCACGGCGGTATCGGTGCTGGTGGCGCCGCCGCTGGCCCAGTGGCTGGGCTGGCAGGCCGTCTACGGCGTGGCGGCGGCGGCCATCCTGTTGCCGATGGTGGTGATGATCGTGTTGGCTAAAGAGCCGCCCGATGTCGACAGCCATGCCGGCCTGCGTGAGCACACGGCCTGTTTGTTCGAGAAAGACGGCTGGGTCTTCAGCCTGATCTACGGCGTGACGTTTGGCGGCTTCATCGGCCTGATCACGTTTTTGCCGAGTTATTACTACGACCAGTTTGCCGTCAGCAAGGTGCAGGCTGGACAGTTGACGATGCTGGCCGCCTTCATGGGCGCGGCGGTACGGGTGCTGGGCGGCTGGATCTCTGACCGCTGGGGCGGTGTCAACACCTTGACGCTGGTGCTGGCGGTGGTGGCCGTCACGCTGGTGGGCGTCGGGCTGTCAAGCGCGTCGCTGGCGCTGACCACGGTGCTGCTGATCGTCTGTTTTGCAGCGCTGGGCGCGGGCAACGGCGCGGTGTTTCAACTGGTGCCGCTGCGCTGGCCCACCACCACGGCGGTCGCCGGGTCGATGATCGGTGAGATCGGCGCGTTGGGCGGCGGGTTGGTGCCCAACGCGATGGGGCTGTCCAAACAGTATCTGGGCACCTACCTGTGGGGCTTCGTCTTGCTGACGGTGCTGGCCGTGGTGATGCTGGCGGTGATGCGCACGATGCAGATCCGCTGGACCCGCACCTGGGCTGAAAAAGGCGGCCGGGCCCGGGCCCAGCCGGTGCTGGCCGCTGCGCCAAGCCAGCGGCTGGCAGGGGTGCGGCAGGTGGGCTGACGACGCGGATCAGCCCGAAAACGGATTCACCAGCCTGACCCCGGTGCCTGAGAAATCTGCGGTATTGCGCGTCACCACGGTCAGGTCGTTGACCAGCGCGGTAGCGGCGATCTGCTTGTCCAACGCATGCGCGGGGTCGGTCACCCGCAGCCGGCCCCACACTTGCGCCGCTTGGGCGTCGAACGGCAGGATGTGCTTGTCGTAGCCGTCCAGCACGCTCTGCAACCAGGTGGCCAGCAAGGCCGACTGGCCCAGGTCGCCGCGCTGGCGAATCAGATCGACGCCCCGGCGCAACTCACCCACGGTCACCACCGACAGATAGACCGCCTGGCCTTGCGCCGCAGCCTGGCCAAAAAATGCACGCACGCCGGGATCAGCCCGGCCGCGCTTGCGCGCCTCGCTGATGACGTTGGTGTCAATCAAATACACCGGGCGCCTCAGCGGCGACGGCCGGCGGATTGGTCCGCTCAAAATCAGCGTCCAGGCCAACATCGGGCATGGCCGCCAGCACCTCGGCAAAACTGCGCTGACGCGGGCCGGTGAGCGCCAGCGCCAGGATCGCCCGGTGCTCGGCCTCGGCGCTGTGGCCCATCGCGCCAGCGCGCTCTTTGAGCGCCCGGACCAGCGTTTCATCCACCCCTCGAACCAGTAAATTAGCCACGGCTTGCTCCAGCGTTCATCAATGCTATCGATGCTATCATTTCAGGCTGAGCGGATCAAACCAGACAATCGCTGCGCCGCCATCGGCCCCCTTCAGCGCGGCAAAAAAAACAACCACACCAACAGCAGCGCATTCAGCAGCACCGAAAACGCCAGCGCCAGTTGCCAGACCGCCAGCGGATCACGCCGCAGCAGCGGGGTGGGGGCCGGGGCGCTGACTGGCCGGGCGGCGCCGCGCTCCAGCGCCAGCAGCAGTTCCTCGGCAGTCTCGAAGCGCAGCGCCGGCTCGCGCGCGACGGCCTTGCGCAGCAGGTGGTCCAGCCAGATCGGCACATCGGGCCGCAGGCGGGACGGCGGCGTCGGATCGCGCCGGTAGCGCTGGCCCTGGAACGGCTCGATCTCACCGTACGGCAGGTAGCCGGTGAGCCACTGGTAGAGCGTCACGCCGAGTGCAAACAAGTCACTGCCGGCGTCCGCCGCCTGGCCGGCCCACTGCTCGGGGTTCATGTAGCTGGGCGTGCCGGCATGCAGCTCACGCTGGGCTGCACCCTCGCGCCCGCTCAAGGCCACGCCCAAGTCGATGATGCGCCACTGGCCGTCATCACCCCGGTGCAGATTGCCGGGCTTGATGTCGCGGTGCAGCACGCCGTGCCGGTGCAGCCGGCCCAGCGCCCGGGCCAGCTCGGTGGCGGCGGCTACCACGTCGGCCACCAGCGGGGCCACCCGCTGGCCACCGGCCATCAACTGCTCCAGCGTTTTGCCGGGATGCCAGTCGAACACGGTGTACAGCGCGGTGGCCTGGGCGCCGCGCTCATGCACCCGCACAAAACCACGCTCACCTCGGGCGGTGATGCGCTGGCCCAGCCAGGCCTCGTGGGCCAGCATCGCGCGCTCTTCCGCGTCGCTGGCGCGGCTGGGGTGCAGGGTCTTGATGGCCAGCAGTTGTTTGCTGCGCGGCGCGCGGGCCTGGTAGAGCAGATGCACCCCCGTGTTGGCGACCAGCGCGGTGATGCTCAGGCCGTCCAGCAGATCGCCCACCTTGAGCAGTGGCGGCGGTGCCAGCCGGCGCCCGTCGGCCAGCTCGTCATGCAACTGGCGGGCGTCCAGGCCGGTGATGCGCAGCACCAGCGCAGTGGCGTTGTCTTGACTGCCGGCGGCCAGCGCGGCGGCCACCAGGCTGTCGCTGGCCTGCTGGGCGCTGCCGGCACGCGCCAGCGTGGCCAGGCGGCTGCTTTTGAGCCGGCCGTGCACGCCGTCGGTGGTGAGCACAAAGCAGTCGCCGATGCGCACATCGCCCTGGATAAAGTCGAGCCGCACCACATCGTCCAGGCCCATCGCCCGGGTCAGCCGGCTGCGCTGGTCGGGCTGGTCGAAGGCATGGTCGGTGCTGAGCTGCATCAGCTCGGCGTCGGCGGCGTCGGCCTCGTCCGGCCCCCGCGCAGCGCCCACCGGCGCCGTAGCCGCACGCACCAGCCAGGCCCGGCTGTCGCCGACATGGGCCAGCGTCCAGGTCTGGCCCTGGATGGCCAGTGCAGTGAGGGTGGTGAGTGCGGCGCCGCCGGGCTGGCCCTGGCGGCGCCGGTTGTGGTCGGCCAACCAGGCGTTCTGGGCGCCGATCAGGCGGTCAAACACCACCGTGGTCTCCCAGGTCTCGGGCGTGGCGAAAAAATCGCCCAGCAAGCCCATCACCGTGGTCTGGGCGGCCTCCAGGCCCTGGCCGCCGGTCGATACGCCATCGGCCACGGCGGCGATCAGGCCACGCGCTTCATCCGGCGGCGGGGCTTGCACCACGCCGCCAAAATCCTCATTCAGCGCGCGCAGGCCGCGCTGGCTGGTGTAGCCGATATCGACCGTAAAACTCATGCCGGCATTGTGGCGGGCGGCTGCGGCCCACCCGCGACGGGCGGCGGCCGGCCCAGCTCAGGCAGCGGTGGCCAGCCGAAGCACGGCCAGGTAGCCGGGCTGCACTTCCATCCGGGCCGTGGTGCCACGGGCTTGCAGCAGCCGGTGGGCGTGCGGCAACTGCCAGCACGGCAGGTGGGTGAACAAATGGTGCTCGCAGTGGTAGTTGACCCAGTACGGCGCCAGCAGCGCCCGCTCAATCCAGCCGGCGTGGGTGGTGCGGGCCTGGCGCAGCGGGTCGGCCTGGTTTTGCGCCACCAGCGCATGCTCGGCAATGTTGCGGATGCGGTAGACCATTTGCAGCCAGGTGGCCGCCGGCAGCAGCCAGAGCGTGAGCCAGACCCAGCCGTAGCCGGCGGCGGCAAAAACCAGCCAGCCCAGGCCGTTGCCGATCAGGAAGCGGCGTTTCTCGACCAGCCCGTCGGCCAGCAGGCGCAGCGCCGACTCACCCGGCTGGCGCTTGCGCAAACGCTGCACCAGGGCGCTGAAGTGCTGTTTGAAGAAGGTCTGGCCGGTGAGATCACGCACGATCTTGCGCCCCAACGACGCCCGCGACACCGGGAAAGGCGCTGACAGCACCAGATCGGGGTCTTCGGTCTGCTGCACAAACCGGTGGTGTTGCAGGTGGTAGGGCCGGTATTGGCGCAGGCCGGACGAGCACAGCCAGTAACCCACCCAGTCATTGACCCGGCGGTTGGCATGCAGCGAGGCATGCGCGGCGTCGTGCATCAGGATGAACAGACCGAGTTGCCGGGTGCCGATGACCATGATCGCCAGCGGGATCGTCACCGGCCAAAGCACTGCCATGACCATCGCCGCGCCGATCACGCCCCAGCAATGTGCCAGCCACACCAAGCCGCGCCAGGACGAGCGCTGGCTCAGTGCGCGCCACTCTTCGGGGCTGAAAAAATCGGCGGGCTGGGCACGGGGGGCGGCGGGCAATTGGGGGCTCCTGCGGGGGAATCGCTTATTTTCTCACTGAACAGCGGGTGCGCTGAAGGGCGATGGGCACCACGCCGGGTCAGTCAGGCTTCTTGTCAGCACCGTCGGGTGACGGCTCGGGCGCTGCCGGCTCGGGCGGCGCCGGCTCGGGCGGCACTGGCGCGGGCGCTTCGAGCAGTTTCACGTCGGGGTCTGGCGGCGGCAGCGGGGGCGGCAGCGGGGGCGGCAGCGGGGGCAGCGGGGGCGGCGCTGGTGGGGGGGCCGTCGCCCCGGCCCCGTCCTTCGGCGATTGCGCGCCGCGCAGCTTTTCCAGCGCGTCGGTCATGTTCTGCGCCCAGCCGTTCAGCTCATCGGCCAACACTTTCTCGGTGTGCTCGGCCAGCGACTTGATGTGCTCGGGCAGGGCTTGTTCCTCCGGCTCCAGCGCGGTCCACCAGCTCAGGATGTTGTCCAGGTCGGTGGCGGTCTGGTTGTAGCTGACCAGATTGGTTTCGGTCTGCTGAAAGCTCAAGTAGGTGATGCAGGCTGCGCCAATGGCCGCGCTCAGCGCAATCCAGATCACCGCCGAGCCACTGAGCGCGGCCAGCAAGGTGCCAGCGGCACCGGCCAGCAGCGCCGCCATCTGCCACTGGCGAAACTGGGTTTCCATCAGCACCGACTTGCGCCGGTAGAACGACAACTGGTCTTCCAGCCGCATGCGCACGTACTGGTCGGTGCTGAGGAAGCGCAAACCATCATCCAGCGCACTGGCGGCGTTGGCCGGCGGGATCGGCCCGGTGTAGGCCGGCAGCGCGGTGGTGTTGGCCTCGGTGCGGGCCAGCCGGCGGGTGATGTCCTCCACCGCCTTGGACAGGTTTTTCTCCCGCGTGTCGTCAGCGTCATAGCCCTCGGCGCGCAACCGGTACAAAAACATCTCGCGCTTGATGCTTTCGGCCGCCGAGCGCAGCAGCACCCAGCGCTTGCCGGGCTTGAAGCGGTTGGACGCCGCGATCAATACCGAGCTGGCGATGGGCACCAGGATCAAAACCCCGTTGAGTGCGCTGCGCAGCAGATCAAAACCGGCGTGGGCGCTGACAAACTCGTCGGTGAGCAACGAGTACACGATGGCCAAAAACACCGCCAGCACGCCCAGCACCAGGATGCGCTTTTGCGTGTTTTTAAAGTCGACCTGCTGCACGATGGCCGCCCGGTCGAGCGCGGCAAAGCGCCGCCAGGCCTGGCGCAGCACGCTCTCGCCGCCCGACTGGCGCAGCACCTGGCGGGCCATCGTCTCCACCGCCTCGCCCACATTGGCGCCCAGCGTGATGCAGGTGAGGTTGCCGTCGGCCACGATCTCGGCCAGCACCGGGTCATCGGCATCGGCCTGGCGCAAGCGCCACTGGCGCGCCAACGCATCGGCCGCGCCGCCACTGCCCTTGACCACCAGCACCGGCCAGCCGCGCCGCACCGCTTGCAGCACCTCGGCGGCGGTGCCGGCGCCGCCGCCGATCACCACCATCATCACCGGCTTGCCGTCGGCCAGGACTTGCGCCAGATCGATTTTGGCGCGCAGCTCTGAGCCCCAATCGGCACCAGCGGTCAGCACCAGGTGCGTCAGCCCGGGGGTCAGCGCCTGGCGGCTTGCATCACCGTCGCGCGGCGTGCCCGGCAACGCCACCTGGCTGGCCGGCGCCACGCCCAGCAGGGGCGGTGCGCGGTCGGTGTCGGCCACCGCCCGGCCGAGCAGGCTGACCAGGCCGTTGGCGCCGCCGCGCGCAATGCACAGCGCGCTGGCCTCACGCGCGGCGCGCACCAGGCCGCGGCCGACCAATTGCACCAGGCGCGGCAGCAGCACGGCGTCGGCGTCGGCGTCGCCACCTGCCGCGCCGGCACTGTCGGCGCCGTCGGCCAGCACCACCACGGCGCCGATGGCCGGGATGGCCAGCGCTGCTGCCAGCGCCTCGGGCTTGTCGCCGGCCTCGGCCTGCACCAGGCGCAGGGTGCGGCCGTCTTCGGCCGGCAGGTCGGTTGTTTGGGCCATGGTGCGGGCTCCTGGGGGTGGGATCGGGATGGGGTTCGGCGTCGGCTGGGCCCGCCCACCTGGCCGGGGCTGGGCAGGGCGGTTTCGACTTTAACTGCCGCCCTGCCCACCACCCGCCGCCCGGCGCGGCGCTGAACAGGGGGTGGCGGCGGCCCGGCCAACCCGCGCCAGCGGGGCATTGCCCGGGTTTTGGCACTCGCTGACAGCGAGTGCTAATATTCTTTGAACCAAGCCACTGCAGGTCAGTCACAGCCCGTCATGAACCAAACTTCAGCTTCCACCGCTCTGTCTTTGCGTGATCCTTGGGCGCTGGTGCCCTCGCTGGGCAATCTGGACGCCTACATTTCGGCCGTCAACCGGCTGCCGATGCTCACGCTGGATGAAGAGCGGCAGTTTGCCCGCCGCCTGCGCGATGAAGCCGATGTGGCATCAGCCGGCCGACTTGTGCTTTCGCATTTGCGGCTGGTGGTGTCGGTGTCGCGCCAATACTTGGGCTACGGCCTGCCGCACGGTGATTTGATCCAGGAGGGCAATATCGGCCTGATGAAGGCCGTCAAGCGCTTTGACCCCGACCAGGGCGTGCGCCTGGTGAGCTATGCGATGCACTGGATCAAGGCCGAGATGCATGAGTACATCCTGAAGAACTGGCGCATGGTCAAGGTGGCGACCACCAAGGCCCAGCGCAAGCTGTTTTTCAACCTGCGCTCCATGAAGCAGCGCTATAAATCCGAAGACGCCGCAGCCGATGCCGGCACGCACCGCGAGCGCCTGAGCGAAGGCCAAATTGACTCGATGGCGGCCACGTTGAAGGTCAAGCGCGAGGAAGTGATCGAGATGGAAACCCGCCTCTCCGGTGGCGATGTGCTGCTCGACCCAAGCCCGTCCGACGACGGCGAAGAAGCCTATGGCCCGATTGCCTACCTGACCGACACCACGCAGGAGCCCACCGCGCTGATCGAATCGCACCAGCGCGACGTGCTGGCCAGCGACGGCATTGCTACCGCACTGGAAGCGCTGGACGACCGCAGCCGGCGCATTGTGGAAGAGCGCTGGCTCAAGGTGAACGACGACAGCACGGGCGGCATGACGCTGCACGAGCTGGCGGCCGAATACGGCGTGAGCGCCGAGCGCATCCGCCAGATTGAGGTGGCGGCCATGAAGAAGATGAAAAAGACGCTGGCCGAATACGCGTAATTGCGGGTGCCCGCCCGGCGTGGGCGACAATGTGGGGTTGATCAACCGGATTCAACATGCCACGCAAAATACCCCGCAACATGCGCCGTCGTACTGCGCTTTTAATAGCTGCATGTGCACTGTCCACCTGGGCTACGGCCCAAAATAGCCCGAAAAAACCGCAATCAGACGCGGCTTGGCCCACCAGGACGGTCAAACTGCTGGTGGGCTTTCCCGCAGGCTCATCGCCTGACCTCGTGGCACGGGCCATGGCCGAGCCCTTGTCGAAGGCGTTGGGCCAGCCCGTCATTGTTGAAAACCACCCCGGCGCGGGCGGCAACATTGCAGCCGACCTGGTGGCCAAATCGACTGACAACCACACCCTTGGCATCATGATCAACGGCAACATGACGATTGCCAAGCTGCTCAACCCCAAAACCCCGTTTGACCCCGCCAAAGACCTGGCCCCCATCAGCCTGATTGGCACCGCACCGCTGGTGCTGGCTGCACCGGCCAATGCGCCAGGGAACAACGCGCAAGATTTTCTAGTGGCAGCGCGCAATGCCGGCAATAAGTGGAACTACGGCACGCCCGGCAACGGCACCGTGGGCCACATTGGCATGGAGTATTTGAAGGTTCGCACCCAGATGGACCCGGTGCACATCCCCTACCCCGGCAACCCGCAGGTCATCACCGCCATGCTGGGCGGGCAGATCAACCTGTCGCTGCTGCCGCCTGGCCTAGCCATGCCGCAAATACGCGCGGGCAAGCTCAAGGCGATTGGCGTCACGTCGGTCAGCCGCAGCCCGCTGGTGCCTGAATTGCCCAGCCTGGGCGAAGCCGGTGTGCAGAATTTCCAGCTCGAAATCTGGACCGCAGCGGCAGGCCCAGCATCCATGCCCAAACCGGTTGTGGCCAAGCTTTCAGGCCTGTTCAGCGAGATTGCGCGTAGCACCGAGATGCGCCAGAAGCTGTTCACCCAAGGCTGGCAAGTGGCCGGCACATCATCCGAGGGCCTGGCCAACCGCATCAAGAGCGACACCCGTTTGCTGGGTGGCGTGATTGCGATGCGGGGCATAAAATCTGAGTAAAATGGGCTATAGCCTTCGTCTTGTATAAATAGTTTGCTATTTTTATAGTAGTAATTTGGACTTCTTCAATCCCCACTGCACTCCGGTTGGCCACGTAGCTGTAGACGTACACCAGTGGCTCGCGCTGTCAGCGACTGCACGCAAATAATCCTTTCTGGTCAAAAGGCCGCGCATACCGCCGATGTTGAAGATATCATCACGACACTGCATATTTAAACAGTGAGCAAAGCAAATGGAAAAACAGCCCGGCAGAAGAAATAAAAGCATCCGGCTGGTGGCA
This sequence comes from Betaproteobacteria bacterium, assembly GCA_031366635.1. Classification (GTDB taxonomy): domain Bacteria; phylum Pseudomonadota; class Gammaproteobacteria; order Burkholderiales; family Burkholderiaceae_C; genus Pseudaquabacterium. The sequence goes on from JANLOP010000075.1 coordinate 13,168, forward strand.
TCAGAACCTACTGCAAACCTATACCAAACGCCGCTGTCGAGTATTGACCTTTTCTGCGGCGCTGGGGGCATCACCCAAGGGTTTAGACAGGTGGGATACAACTGCCTGTATGCCAATGATTTCATGCCTGAGGCGATTGAGACCTTTCGCCACAATCACCCGTCGACGCTGTCTGAATGCAAGTCCATTGAAGAGGTCAATGCGACCACGCTCAGAAAAACACTGGGCATCCAGAAAGGCGATCTGGACGTGCTGGTAGGTGGCCCGCCTTGCCAGGGATTTTCAATCAACGCGCCCAGCCGGTTTCTCAGTGACCCGAGGAATAGCCTGTTTAAGCACTACGCGCGGTTTGTCGAGGAGTTTTCGCCCAAAGCATTCGTCTTCGAGAATGTGCCTGGATTGCTGTCGATGGGTGATGGCGCAATTTTCAGGAACATCCTCCAGGTGTTCAATGAACTCGGCTACCACCTGTCCGTAAAAATTCTCTTTGGCCCCCATTATGGAATTCCCCAGGAGCGCTGGCGACTGATCTTGTTGGGTTCACAGTACGCCGAAATTACCCACCCAACGCCGACACATTTCGCAAAGGGAAGAGCCAACTTCCGCGGCGGTGGCACGCTGACTATTCCACTGGATTCTTCAGACGAAAAACGGCTGCTGTCGGCGGTCAATGTAGGTGACGCCATCCGCGATTTGCCGAGGTTGAGCATGGGTGAAGGCGCTGAAGAGGTTGGCTACACCGCAGATTCCATGAGCGCCTATGCATTGCGACTGCGCAACCCGGACGGAATCACCTTCAACCACGTCGCTGCCAAGCTATCAAAACAAAACGTGGAAAGGATGCGTCACGTCCCTCCGGGTGGCTCCTGGCGCGACATTCCTCATGAACTGCTGCCAAGCGGAATGCAACAGGCTCGGAAATCTGACCATACCAAACGCTATGGCAGACTCAGTTTTGACGGTCTGTCGGGTACGGTTTTGACGAAATGCGATCCACACTGGGGCACCGTTTTTCTGCCGGACCAAGAGCGCACACTTTCGGTAAGGGAGGCGGCACGGCTGCAATCTTTCCCGGATCAATATCGCTTTCTGGGCTCGCGGGTGTCACAGTATGTCCAGGTCGGCAACGCGGTGCCCGTGTTGATGGCTGCGGCAATCGCCAATGCAGTAAGGGATCATTTGGAGACGCACGCCAATGCCAGCCATTTGGTTGCCCATGGCTAAAAAGATATTGGAGTTGTTTGGTTACTCGCCAGATGATGGCTCCGTTGCCGCCAGAACCGCCAGAGAACAGCAAACGTGCCCCATGGTTGGAGGCACCTGTTCCAAGGAAATCGGCAGTGCAGAGAATCGCATCCGTTCTGGCGTCTGCACCATTGCGGACAAGGATGGCGGCCCCGTCGTCATTTGCCCGATTCGTCTCT
>JANLOP010000091.1:0-6156 GCA_031366635.1 Betaproteobacteria bacterium
GGCCGTGGGCGTGTTGGCCTGGCGCGTTGCACAGGCCACACCGAAGTGCGCTGCGGCCCTGGGGTGGGCGTTCGGATGCGCATGGTTGTTGGGGGGCACCTGGTGGCTGTTCATCAGCCTGCACCGCTACGGCGAGCTGCCCGCGTGGCTGGCGGCTTTGGCGGTGCTGGTGCTGTGCAGCTTGTTGTCGCTCTACCTCGCGATGAGCATGGCGCTGTTCGCGCGTTGGCGCTCCCCGCGCACTGACCGGGCCGGGTGGGACGCACTGCTGTTCGCTGCCGTGTGGATGCTGGCCGAGCTGGCGCGCGCGGTGATATTCACCGGCTTCCCGTGGGTGGCTTCAGGCTACGCACACGTCGACGGGCCGCTGGCCGCGCTGGCACCCTGGGTCGGTGTTTACGGCATCGGCTTCGTGGCCGCGTGGCTGGCCGCGTGGCTGGCCTTCACCGCGTTGAACAAAAATGCGTCGAGGCGGCAATGGCTGTTGCCGCTGGCCGCCATTGGCGTCGCCCTGCTGATCGGCTGGGCCGGGCCGCCGGCCTTCACCCAGCCCACCGGCACGCTGAGCGTCAGCTTGATCCAGGGCAACATTCCGCAAGAAGAGAAGTTCGCCGCCGAACGCCAGGGCGCTGCGTTGGTCTGGCACATCGACACGCTGATGGCGGCGCAAGCCGACCTGGTGATCGCGCCCGAAACCGCCATTCCCGTGCTGCCGCGGCAACTGCCGGCGGGGCTGTGGGCCGGCCTGAACGGTCATTTTCAACATGGCCGCACGCACGCCATCGTTGGCGTGCCGCTGGGCGACGACGAAGCGGGCTACACCAATTCGGCCGTCGGCTTCGCACCCGGGCGCAGCGCCTACCGCTACGACAAACACCACCTGGTGCCGTTCGGCGAATTCATTCCGTGGGGCTTCAAGTGGTTCACGCGGATGATGAATATTCCGCTCGGCGACTTCAACCGCGGCCCGCTGAGCGCACCGTCGTTCGGCGTCAACGGCGAGCGCGTGGCACCGAACATTTGCTACGAGGATTTGTTCGGTGAAGAACTGGCGGCGCGCTTTACCGACGCGGCCAGCGCACCGACGATATTTGCCAACATCAGCAACATCGGCTGGTTCGGCGACAGCATTGCGGTGGCCCAGCACCTGCACTTGTCGCGCCTGCGGACGCTCGAATTCCAAGTGCCCATGCTGCGCGCCACCAACACCGGCGCCACCGCCGTCATCGACCACCACGGCGTGGTGACGCACAGCCTGCCGCCGCACCAGCGCGGCGTGTTGAACGGCAGCGTGCAGGGCCGCAGCGGCCTGACGCCGTTTGCCTGGTGGGCCGCACACTTTGGCTTGTGGCCGCTGCTGGCGTTGGCAGCGGCGGTGCTGCTGTGGTGTTGGCGCGGTGCACGCCCCTAAAATTGTGGCTCCAGCCACGGTGCCGATGGGCACAGGCTTCCACATTCAACCCGGCCACCGATGCTGACCTTCCAGCAAATCATCCTGCGCCTGCAGCAATACTGGGACGCGCAAGGCTGTGCCCTGCTTCAACCGTACGACATGGAGGTGGGTGCGGGCACCAGCCACACCGCCACCTTCTTGCGCGCGCTCGGGCCCGAGCCCTGGAAGGCCGCCTACGTGCAGCCCAGCCGCCGCCCCAAAGACGGCCGCTACGGCAACAACCCGAACCGCTTGCAGCACTATTTCCAATACCAGGTGGTGCTCAAACCCGCGCCGGCCAACATCCTGGATCTCTACCTCGGCTCGTTGCAGGCGCTGGGCTTTGATCTGACGCAAAACGATGTGCGGTTTGTCGAGGACGACTGGGAGAACCCCACGCTGGGCTGCTGGGGCCTGGGCTGGGAGGTGTGGCTGAACGGCATGGAGGTGACCCAGTTCACCTACTTCCAGCAGGTGGGCGGCATCGATTGCAAGCCGATCACCGGCGAGATCACCTACGGCCTGGAGCGGCTGGCGATGTACATCCAGGGCAAGGAGAGCATTTTTGACCTGGTCTACACCGACAAGCTGACTTATGGGGATGTGTTCCACCAGAACGAGCTGGAGCAAAGCAGCTACAACTTCGAGCACAGCGATGTCGATTTTTTGCTGTCGGCCTTTGCCGCCCATGAGCGCCAGTCCAAGCACCTGATGGACCAGCAACTGGCGCTGCCAGCCTATGAGCAATTGCTCAAAGCCGGCCACGCTTTCAATCTGCTGGACGCCCGTGGGGCGATCAGCGTCACCGAGCGCGCCGCCTACATCGGCCGCATCCGAAACCTGGCCCGCACCGTGGCGCAAAGTTATCTGGACAGCCGGGCCCGGCTGGGCTTTCCGATGGCGCCCCGGGGCTGGGCCGATGAGGTGACGGCGCAAATGGCCAGGTCGGCCTTGCCCGCCAGCCAGAAAAGGGCGGCTTGAAATGACCCCGCCCGTGACCCCCCACGCCGCCCCGCCTGGGCGCAACCTGCTGGTTGAACTGCTGGTTGAAGAGCTGCCGCCCAAGGCACTGAAAAAGCTGGGCGAGGCTTTTGGCGCCGGCCTGCTGGCGTCGCTCCAGGCCCAGGGCCTGGTCAGCGCTGATGCGGTGCTGACCACGTTCGCCTCGCCGCGCCGGCTGGCGGCCCACGTCAGCGGCGTGGCCAGCCAGGCCGCTGAGCGCAGCGTGCAGCAAAAGCTGATGCCGGTGAGTGTGGCGCTGGACGCCGCCGGCCAGCCCACGCCCGCCTTGCTTAAAAAGCTGGCCGCAGTCGGCGCCGGCCCTGAGGCGCTGGGCCAGCTCAAACGCGCGCCCGACGGCAAGGCCGACGCGCTGTTTCTCGACAGCACCGTGGCCGGTGCCAGCCTGGCCGATGGCCTGCAAAAAGCGCTGGCCGAGACGCTGGCCAAGCTGCCGATCGCCAAATTGATGGCCTACCAACTGGCAACAGGGCCAGGGCCGGCCTTCCAGCCGGGCTGGACCACGGTGCACTTTGTGCGCCCGGCGCACGGCTTGGTGGCGCTGCACGGCGATCAGGTGGTGGCGGTGTCGGTGCTGGGTTTGTTGGCCGGCCGCAGCACCCAGGGCCACCGGTTTGAAGCCACCGTCAACCCGCTGCAAATCCAACATGCCGACAGCTACGCCGCCCAACTGGCCGACGAGGGCGCGGTGATCGCCAGCTTTGCCGAGCGCCGGGCCGAGATCAGCCGCCAACTGGCGGCGCTGGCGGCCAGCGCCGGGCCGGGCCTGCAGCCGATAGCCGACGACGCGCTGCTGGACGAGGTCACCGGCCTGGTCGAGCGGCCCAATGTGCTGCTGTGCCAGTTTGAGCCCGAGTTTTTGGCGGTGCCGCCCGAATGCCTGATCCTGACGATGAAGGCCAACCAGAAATACTTTCCGCTGCTTGATGCGGCCGGCAAGCTCAGCCACCAGTTTTTGGTGGTCAGCAACATCCGGCCGGCCGATGCCAGCGCCGTGGTCAGCGGCAATGAGCGAGTGGTGCGGCCGCGCCTGGCGGATGCCAAGTTCTTTTTCGACCAGGACCGCAAAAAAACGCTGGAGTCGCGCGTCGCCGGCTTGCACCGCGTGGTCTACCACGGCAAGCTGGGCTCACAGGGCGACCGGGCCGAGCGGGTGCGCGCCATCGCGCACGCCGTCGTCAACCAGTTGCGCGCGGCCACCGTGCCGTACACCGTGCTGGCGCGCGATGAATTTGAGGTGCTCGACAGCAAGGTGCAGCAAGCCGCCCGGCTGGCCAAGACCGACTTGCTCACCGACATGGTGGGTGAGTTCCCCGAGTTGCAAGGCGTGATGGGCGCCTACTACGCCCGGCACGACGGCCTGCGCGACGGCGTGGCCATCGCCATCGAGGATCACTACAAACCGCGTTTTGCCGGCGACAGCCTGCCGCGCAACCACACCGGCACGGTGCTGGCGCTGGCCGACAAATTGGAGACCCTGGTCGGCCTGTTCGGCATCGGCCAACTGCCCACCGGCGACAAAGACCCGTTTGCGCTGCGCCGCCATGCGCTGGGCGTGGTCCGGCTGCTGATCGAGAAAAAGCTGCCGCTTGAGCTGGACGCGCTGATCAGCGCCGCCGCAGGCGTGTTTGCCGACGCGCACAAATCCACCCCGGTGCTGGCGCCGCTGCAAGCCTTCATCGCCGACCGGCTGGCGGTGCTGCTGCGCGACCAGGGCTACAGCGCCCACGAGGTGGACGCCGTACTGGCACTGCACCCCGCCAGGCTGGCCGACGTGCCGCCGCGCCTGGCGGCGGTGCGCGCCTTTGCCGCGCTGGCCGACGCCGCGCCGCTGGCCGCCGCCAACAAGCGGGTGGGCAATATCCTGAAAAAATCCGACGGCGCGGGTGGCACGGCCGTCAACCCCGCGCTGCTGGTTGAGCCGGCCGAGGCCGCGCTGCATGCCGCGCTGGCCCGCATCGCGCCCATCGCCGACGCGGCCTTCAACAGCGGCGACTACACCGCGTCACTGCAAGCGCTGGCCGCGCTCAAAACCCCGGTCGATGCGTTTTTTGCGGCCGTGATGGTCAATGCCGATGACGCCGCGTTGCGCGCCAACCGGCTGGCGCTGCTGGGCACGCTGCAGGCTTCGATGAACCGGGTGGCCGATTTGGCCCGCCTGGCCACTTGAAGAGGGCATGCCATGCAACCGGTCGTCAAACTGGTGATTCTGGGCCGCGACGGCATCCTCAATGAGTTTCGGGACGACCACGTCAAATCACCCGACGAGTGGTTTGCGATTGCCGGTGCACTCGAGGCGGTGTCCCGGCTCAACCACGGCGGCTGGCATGCGGTGGTGGCCACCAACCAGTCGGGCATCGGCCGCGGCATGATCGACATGGCCTCGGTGAATGCGGTGCACGCCCACATGCTCAAGCAATTGATGGCGGCGGGCGGTCGCATCGACGCGGTGTTTTTCTGCCCGCACACACCGGACGACCACTGCGATTGCCGCAAGCCCCTGCCGGGGCTGATGCTTGAGATCGGCAAGCGCTACGGCATCGATTTGAAGCAGGTGCCGATGGTGGCCGACACGCTGCGCGACCTGCAAGCCGCGCACGCCGCCGGCTGTGAGCCGCACCTGGTGTGCAGCGGCCGCGCCGCCGGGCTGGACGCGGCGCAAATCCAGCAGATCACCGACCAGGTGCCCGGCACCCGGGTGCATGCCGACCTGGCCGCCTTTGCCGACCACTTGCTGTCGCTGTCGCCGGCCCCGTCGCGATGATTTTCTTGCGCTCGGCGCTGTATGTGCTGTTTTTGCTGGTCACGGTGATCCCGTGGGCGCTGGTGGCAGTGGCCTATTCGGCCTTTGTGCGCGGCGACCGGATGTACTGGCTGTGCGTCGGCTGGCTGCGCCTGGCCACCTGGGGCGCGAAGGCGATTTGCGGCGTGCGCTACCGGGTAACGGGGCTAGAGCATCTGCCCAGCGCGGCCAACGCCCATGCCGCCGTGCTGCTGGCGCCCAAACACCAAAGCACCTGGGAGACCTTTGCCTTTCCTGCCCTGATGCCGCACCCGCTGGCCTATGTCTTCAAACGCGAACTGCTGTGGATTCCGTTTTTTGGCTGGGCCATCGGCCGCATGGACATGATCCACATCGACCGGGGCCGGCGCACCGCCGCCTGGGCCAAGGTGCAAAAAGAGGGCCGCCGGCTGATGGCCCAGGGCCACTGGGTGATCATGTTCCCTGAGGGCACGCGGGCCGCGCGCGGTGAACAAGGCGACTACCAAACCGGCGCCGCCCGGCTGGCCGTGACCACCGGCACGCCCATCGTGCCGATTGCCGTCACCTCAGCCCGCTGCTGGCCGCGCCGCAGTTGGCTGCTGCGCCCGGGGTTGATCGAGGTCTCGATCGGCCGGCCGATCCCGGCCAAAGGCCGGCGCCATGATGAGCTGATGCGTGAGGTGGCGGGCTGGATCGAGGCTGAAATGCGGCGGCTCGACCCGGCGGCCTACCCGCCGGCGGGTGCAGCGGCGGGTGCCGCAGCGGGTGTGGCTGCGGATGCAGACGTGGCGGCTGGGCGGCCGGGCTGAAGGGGTGACGCCGGCCCCAACCGCCCCAACCGCCCGCCCGCACGGCCACCCGCTCGTTCGTAGAATCTAAAGCCATGCCCGCCAGCCCGCACAGCCCCGTCCCGCAACAGCTCTCGCTGTTTGACGCCGTG
>JANLOP010000114.1:0-27370 GCA_031366635.1 Betaproteobacteria bacterium
GATTTCAACGCCACGGCGTTTTTTGACGATCTGAAGCGCTGAATGCGCCCGGTCGCCGGCCTTTGCGCCGTTGCCACCTTTCACCCCAACCGCAGACCTCAATGATGAAAACCCTTAGATGCTGCGCCTTCGCGCTGGCCATGCCCGCCACTGGTGCCAGCCTGGCCGCGCCCGGACCGGGCCTTGACCTGCCGGGCTTCGACCCGGCGGTGCGGGTGCAGGACGATCTGTTCCGCGCCGTCAATGGTGGCTGGTTGAAAGCCACTGAAATCCCCGCCGACAAGCCCGAGTTCGGCACTTTCATCGAGCTCCGTGATTTGTCAGACCGGCGCGTGCGCGCCATCGTCGATGAACTGGCCACCCAAAAACACCCGGCCGGCAGCGTGCAGCAAAAGGTCGGCGTGTTTTACGCCAGCTACCTCGACACCGACGCCATCGACAAAGCCGGCCTGGCGCCGCTGCAGCCGCTGCTGGCCGAGATCGACCAGATCAGCACGCCGTTGCAACTGGCCCAGTGGCAAGGCCGCCAGCAAGGCCGGCTCAACACGCCGCTGGCGCTGTGGGTGATGGCCGACTTCAAGCAACCCACCTTGAACCGGGCCATCACCTGGCAGGGCGGCCTGGGCCTGCCCGACCGCGATTACTACCTCAAGCCCGACGACAGCCGTCTCGCCAAGGCCCGCGCTGCTTACGAAACCTACCTCGTCACGTTGGCCACGCTGGCCGGTGAAAAAGAGCCGGCCGACGTGGCGCGCCGGGCGCTGGCCATTGAGCAGCGCATTGCCGAGCTGCACTGGGACAAGGTGGCCAACCGCGACCCGGTCAAGCTGTACAACCCGATGACGCCCGACGCGCTGGCCAAGGCCGCGCCGGGCCTTGATTGGGCGGCCTTCCTGCAAGCCGCCGGCCTGGTGGGGGTAGACCGGCTGTCGGTCTCACAGCCCAGCACCACCATCGGCATCGCCAAGCTGATGGCCGACGTGCCGCTGGCCGACTGGAAGCTGTATTTCAAGCTGTTGACCCTGGACGAGGCCGCGCCGCTACTGCCCCGGGCCTGGCGCGACGCGCACTTTGCCTTTCACCAGGCCGCGCTCACCGGCGCCACCGCGCAAAAGCCGCGCTGGCAGCAGGCCATCACTGAGCTGAACGGTGCGCTGGGCGAGGCGGTGGGCCAGGTCTACGTGGCGCGGCACTTTCCACCGGCGCAAAAAGCCCGCATGCAGCAACTGGTGGCCAACCTGCTGGCGTCGTACCGTGAGTCGATCGACGGCCTGGGCTGGATGGGCCCGGCCACCAAGGCCCAGGCCCAGGCCAAGCTGGCCAAATACGTCAGCAAGATCGGCTACCCCGACACCTGGCGTGATTACGGCGCCCTGGTGGTGCGCGGCGGCGACGCGCTGGGCAATGCCCAGCGCTCGGCGCAATTTGAATGGCAGCGCGTGGCCGCCAAGGCCGGCCAGCCGGTAGACCGCGCCGAGTGGGGCATGACGCCGCAGACGGTGAACGCCTACTACAACCCGTCGGCCAACGAGATCGTCTTCCCGGCCGCCATCCTTGAGCCGCCGTTCTTCGACATGGCGGCCGACGACGCCAGCAACTACGGCGCCATCGGGGCCATCATCGGCCATGAGATCAGCCACGGTTTTGACGACCAGGGCAGCCAGTTTGACGGCGACGGCCTGCTGCGCAACTGGTGGACCGACGCCGACCGCCAAGCCTTTGACGCCATCGGCGCCCGGCTGGTGACGCAGTACGAGGGCTATCAGCCGTTGCCCGGCAAACCGCTGAACGGCAAGCTTACGCTGGGCGAGAACATCGCCGATCTGTCGGGCCTGCAGGTGGCCTACAAAGCCTACCAGCGCTCATTGAACGGCCAGCCGGCACCGGTGCTGGGCGGCTACAGCGGCGCCCAGCGGTTTTTCCTGGGCTGGTCGCAAGCCTGGCGCGAGAAGGTGCGTGACGAGCGCGCCCTGCAATTGCTGACGGCCGACCCGCACTCACCGCCGGAATTCCGCGCCAACGGCGCGGCCGTCAACCACGACGGTTTTCATGACGCCTTCGGCACCCGGGCGGGCGACAAGATGTTCAAGCCATCCGCTGAGCGCATCCGCATCTGGTGAGCCGGCGGGCGCGCCGGCCCGGCGCTTGTGGGCTCGGCGCCTGCCGGGCCGGGCCTACAGCACCTCGGACGCAAAGTCCGCCAGCCGGGAGCGCTCACCGCGCGCCAGCATCACATGGCCCGAGTGCGGCCAGCCCTTGAAGCGGTCCACGGCGTAGGTCAGCCCCGATGAGCCCTCGGTCAGGTAGGGCGTGTCGATCTGCGCCAGGTTGCCCAGGCAGACGATTTTGGTGCCCGGCCCGGCGCGGGTGATCAGCGTCTTCATCTGCTTGGGCGTCAGGTTCTGCGCCTCGTCGATCAGCACGAATTTGTTCAAAAAGGTGCGGCCGCGCATGAAGTTCAGGCTTTTGATCTTGATCTTGCTGCGCACCAGATCTTGCGTGGCGGCGCGGCCCCACTCGCCGGCGCTGCCGTCGCCCTTGGCCAGCACTTCGAGGTTGTCGTCCAGCGCGCCCATCCACGGGCCCATTTTTTCTTCCTCGGTGCCGGGCAAAAAGCCGATGTCCTCGCCCACCGGCACGGTGACGCGGGTGACGATGATTTCGGTGTAGCGCCGCTCATCCAGCACCTGGCTCAAGCCCGCAGCCAGCGTCATCAGCGTCTTGCCGGTGCCGGCGGTGCCGGTGAGCGAGACAAAATCGCACTCCGGGTCCATCAGCAGATTCAGCGCAAAGTTCTGCTCGCGGTTGCGCGCGGTGACGCCCCAGACCGCGTTTTTGGCGTGGGCGTAATCCTTTAGCGTCCTGAGCACCGCCGTTTTGCCGGTGATCTCGGTCACCCGGGCGTACAGCGGCGCGGCGCCGGGCTGCTCAAGGTAGACAAACTGGTTGACCAGCAACTGCGGCACCATCGGCCCGGCGATGCGGTAAAAAGTGATGCCGGCCTGCTGCCAGCTTTCCATCGTCTTGCCGTGCTGCTCCCAGAAATCAAACGGCAACTGCAGCACGCCGGTGTAGAGCAGGTCACCGTCTTCCAGCACCTTGTCATTGAAATAGTCTTCGGCCGCCAGGCCCAGCGCCCGCGCCTTGACCCGCATATTGATGTCTTTGGACACCAGCACCACCTCGCGGCCGGCGCTGGCGCCGGTTTGCGCATCGCGCAGGCTTTTCACCACGCCCAGGATCTGGTTGTCGGCCTTGCCCTGCGGCAGGCCGGCCGGCAGCGCCACGTCGAGCAGCATGGTCTGGAAAAACAGCTTGCCGCCGGCATCCTTGTGGCCGGTCTTGGCCAGCGCGATGCCGCCGTTGATGTCGGGCACACCCGACTCGCTGCCGGACGACGCCAGGCCGTCCAGCTCGCGGCTGACCTGGCGGGCGTTGCGCGCCACCTCGCTCATGCCCTTTTTGTGATCGTCCAGCTCTTCGAGCGTGATCATCGGCAAGAAAACGTCATGCTCCTCGAAGCGGAACAAGCTCATCGGGTCGTGCATCAGCACATTGGTGTCCAGCACAAACAGCTTGGCCTGGCCGGTGCCGCGCGGCGAGCGCAAACGCACTTTGGGCGCAGCCGCCGGGGCGCTGGCCAGGGTGGCTTGTTTGGTGGGCATGCCGGCACTGGCCGCAGCCGGGCCGCGCCCGGTGGTGGCCGGTGCGCTGGTGGGCGCCAGGGCCTTGCTGCCGGGCCGGGCCGGCAATTTGGGCGCGGCCAGCGCGGCGCCGCCGTCAAACAGATCGGGCCCGCTGCCGGCCGCGTCGGCGTTTGATTTGCCGCCCGACCGGCCGGCCCGCGGCGCGGCTTGCACTTCAAAATCGGTTTGCGACAGGATGGCGGCTTTGCGGGTGGGCGGCTTGGGCAGTGGCATGGGGGGATTGAATGGGACAAGGTCAAAAACAAAAAAGCCGCACAGGCGGCTGGGCGGCTTTTCAGGGCGTGCGGGGCAGGCAACTCAACGGGCAACGCACAAACATGCGTCGATTATGCCCAACCCACGGTGCCGACCCGGCGTCAAAAGGCGCCGCGCTTGGGGCTGATGCCCCCGGTGGCAGGGCTGTGGGTTGAACCCCGGGGGAAACTCCTGCCGAGAGCCTGCTGCGGCCCTCCTTAGAATGATTCTTCAGCCCGAGGAGCCCCCCGCAATGCCATCCCACCGCCGCAGCGCTGCCAGCCCTGGCGCCGACGCCGCCGCCGCGCAGGCCAGCATCCGGGTGCTCAAGAAGTACCCCAATCGGCGCCTCTACGACACCCAGACCAGCAGCTACATCACGCTGGCCGATGTCAAGCAGATGGTGCTGGCCGGTGAGGTGTTTGAGGTGCGCGACGCCAAGACCAGCGACGAGATCACCCGCAGCATCCTGCTGCAGATCATTCTCGAAGAAGAAACCGGCGGCATGCCGATGTTCTCGACCCAGATGCTGGGCCAGGTGATCCGGTTTTATGGCCACGCCATGCAGGGCATGATGGGCAGCTACCTCGAAAAAAACCTGCAAGCTTTTGTCGATGTGCAAGGCCGGCTGGCCGCGCAGAGCAAGGGCTTGTACGACCCCAGCACCTTCACGCCCGAGACCTGGGCCCAGTTCATCAGCGGCCAGGCGCCGATGATGCAGGGCCTGATGGGCAACTACCTGGAGCAGAGCAAAAGCCTGTTCGCCCAGATGCAGGAGCAGATGCAGGCTGGCACGCTGTTTCCAGCCCTGCCCACGCTGACGCCCAAGCGTTGACATGGCGGCGGCGCGCGGCGCGGGCTGCGTTGGCGGCCCGCCGGCGTCAAAAATCCCAGACCACCGAGAGCAGGCCGCGCTCACCGGCCGCGCCGGCCTGCGCCAGCCGGCGCTGCGCTGCCCGGCTGCCGATGACGCTGACAAAGCCCTGCACCGGCCCCACGCCCCAGCCCAGCGCCACGCTGGCGTAGGGGTAGCCGGCAGCGGGCTGGCCGCGCAGCGCATGCAGATCGAAATAACCCAAGCCGGCGTCCAGCGCCAGCCGGCCTTGCAGGCGCTGGTGCAGGCTCAACTCCCAGGCCAGCGCACGGCCCTGGCTGAATGGGGCCGGCGCGCCGGGTTGCGGCGCGGCCGGCCGGGCGGTGTTGGGCCGGGTGGTGTTGGGTGATACCGCCAGCGACGCCGCCAGCCGGCCCTGCCAGCCGACAGTGGCCAGCAGCTCGTCATAGTCGTAGCGGCGGCGTTGCAGCGGGCCCGGATAGGCGTAGTGCGCGGCGCCCAGTTGCGCCGCCCAGTCGGCGTCCAGTTGCCAGTGCCGGCCCAGGCTGGCGGTCAGCAGGCTGGGCCGGCCGGCGCCGTCGCGGCCCAGCGTGCTGGCGCCCAGGCCCAGCGCCCAGCCGGTGTCGCTGCGGTGGCTGGCGTCCAGCGTCAGCCCGGCCTGGCCCTGGCTCTGGCTGACGCCGCGCAGCACTTGGTCGCTGCTCAGGCCGATGGCGCCGCTCCAGCCATCGGCCTGGGCCAGCGGCGCTGCCAGCAGCAGGGCGTGCAGCAGGATGTGCCGCACCCGACGGCCCACGCGGCGCGCGGCGCCGGCGCCCAGGTGCCAGCCGATCAGCCTGGGCATCGGCGAACTGGATTGGGCGGGCATGCAACCATCGGGCTGAATTCTGGCACTCACCCGCGATGACTCCCCCAGGCCCCGACGCGAACGCCGACCTGAACGCCGAAGCCGACGCCAACGCCAACGCCGACCCGGCGGCGCAGGCCGATGCGCTGGACCGTGCCTGCCTGCACGCCACCGCGCTGCGCGACCGCGGCGCGTTTGAGCGGCTGTACCGCCGCCACCACCTGCGCTTGCTGCGCTTTTTGCGCCGCTTCAGCACCCGCCGGGAGCTGATCGACGAGGTGGTGAACGACGCGATGTGGGTGGTTTGGCGCCGCGCGGCCGAGTTTCGCGGCGACTCGAAAGTCAGCACCTGGATCACCGGCATCGCCTACCGCTGCATGCTCAAGGCACTGCGCGGCGGCGCGCCGGCCGACGAGCTGAGTGAAAGCGCGCTGGCCGCCGCCGACCGCCAGCAGTGGGCGCACAGCCCCATCCACCCCGACGCCGAGCGTGAGCTGCGCGACTGGGTGGCCCAGGGCTTGAGAACCCTGCCCGACGACTTGCGCACCACCATCGAGCTGGCCTACGGGGTGGGCCTGTCCTGCGACGAGATTGCCGGGCTGATGGGCTGCGCCGCCGGCACGGTCAAAGCGCGTTTGTTCCACGCCCGGGTGCGGCTGCGCAATGTGCTGCCGGCACTCGGCGGCCAGGCGGCCCGCGCGCCCGGTGCGGCCGGTGTGGCAACCGGATGACGACGATGGACGAGAGCGACCGATCCCGGCACCGCCTGGCCTGGGATTTGATGCCGTGGGTGGTCAACGGCAGCGCCAATGAGGCCGAGCGCCGGCTGGTGGCGGCGCATCTGGCGGGCTGCGGCGATTGCCGCGACGAGTTTGATTTTCAGTGCCAGTTGCAGCGTGGCATGGCGGTTGGCGGCGCCGCGCCGGCCGGCCAGGAGACGGGCCGGGCGGCGGGTGGTGAAGTTGATACCGATGCCGATGCCGACCCGGCGGCTGACACCGACGCCGCGCTGCAACGTTTCTGGGCCGATGCAGCGCAGGCCGGGCCCGGCACGGCCGGGCCGCTGCCCGGCCCGGCGCGCCCGGTCGGCCTGCCGGGCCGGGCCGCCGGCGCGCCGTTGACCGAGCATGCGGCCGCGCCAGCCGGCCGCTGGCCGCGCCTGCTGGCCGCCGCCGTGGTGGTGCAGGCCATCGGCCTGGCCGCGTTGGCCGGCGCGCTGTGGGACCGGCCGCGCCCGGCCGACTACCAAACCCTGGGCCGCGCCGCCGCGCCGGCGCCGGCCAGCACCCTCCGCCTGGTGGCCGCCCCGCGTCTGCAGATCGGCGAGCTGGGCGCCTTGCTGGCGCGGGCCGGCCTGCAGGTGGTCGAGTGCAGCGCGGACGGCGCCATCCTCGGTCTGGCGCCCCGGGCGGGCGGTGTTCGCAGCCAGTCCGACACACTGGCGCTGCTGCGCGCCGACCCCGGCGTGCTGCTGGCCGAGCCGGTGCTGCCAGCGCACGCTGCCGCGCTGCCGGCGGGCGGACGGCGATGACCCGGCAGGCCCGGCCGCGCGGCGGGTGCTGCGGCGGTTGGTTTCTGGCCGCCGTGCTGCTGGCGCTGGCGCCGTTGACCGGTCGGGCCCAGCCCGCCGATCCGGCCCGGTTCGCGCTGGCCGGGCCCACGGCCGGCCCGGACGACGATGACCTCATCGTCGTGGCCGTGGCCGACGCGCCGCAGGCCCTGCCGGGCGTGGGCGGCACGCCGCGCTCGGATTACCGGCGCCTGCAAGGCTATGCCGGCAGCACGCGCAGTGCCGATGTGGCGGCCGATGTGGCCCGTGATTTCCGCCTCACCGAGCAAAAGTTCTGGGCCATCCAGCCGCTGCACCTGCGCTGCATGCTGTACCGCGTGGCGCCGGGCGCTGACCGCGATGCGGTGCTGGCCGGGCTGGGCCGCGACGCCCGAGTGCAGTTGGCCCAGCCGTTGAACCACTTCGAGACGCTGCAAACCCCGAGGACGCCGCAAACCCCACCCATCACGCCAGCAGCGCCGACATCGCCATCATCGCCAACGCCGCAACCCGCCTTGCAAGCCGCGCCACAAGCCCACGCCGACGCCCCGGCCTACAACGACCCCTACCTCGGCCTGCAGCGCGGCTTTGCGGCGGTGGGCGCGGCCGAGGCGCAGCGCTTCAGCCGGGGTGCGGGCGTGCGCGTGGCGCTGATCGACAGCGGCGTGGACGCCCAGCACCCCGACCTGGCCGGGCGCATCGCCAGCCAGCGTGATTTTGTCGGCGGCGCCCACCCGGTGCCGGCCCGGGGCGAGCGCCACGGCACGGAAATGGCCGGCGTCATCGGCGCGGCGGCCAACAACGCGGTCGGCATCGTCGGCATCGCTCCGCAGGCGCTGCTGCTGGCTTACCGGGCCTGCTGGTCGGTGCCGGGGCCGGCGGGTGCGGCTGGCGGCGGCGCCGACCGGGCCGCGCGCTGCGACTCGTTCACGCTGGCCCAGGCGCTGGGCGCGGCCATCGCCGCCGATGCCGACATCATCAACCTGAGCCTGGGCGGCCCGGCTGATGCGCTGCTGGCGCGGCTGGCTTTGCATGCGATGCAGCGCGGCGTGATCGTGGTCGGCGCGCTGCCCGCCAGCGGCCGGCGCGACGGCTTTCCGGTGGGCCTGGCCGGCGTGTTGGCGGTGGGCTCGTCGGACGACGCGCCGGCGCCCGGCGCGCCAGCATCGGCCGGGCCTGCCGGGCCTGCCGGGCCGGCGGTGCTGGCCGCGCCGGGCCGCGACATCCTCACCCTGGTGCCCGGCGGTGCTTACGATTTTGCGTCCGGCAGCTCACTGGCCGCCGCGCACGTCAGCGGTGCGCTGGCCTTGCTGCGCGCGCTCAGCCCCGGCCTGCCCGCCGCCACCGCGCAGCGCTGGCTGAGCGCGGTGCCGATCAACGTTTGTGCGGCGCTGCAGCAGTTGCGGCCAGCCGCGCTGTGCGGTGGCGAGCACAAATCCAGCGCTGCCGCGCAACCGCCGGGCAGCGCAGCGGCACTCACTCCACGCTGACGCCGCCGGCGCCGGCACCCCTCAACTGCCTGGAGCCACCCCCATGATCAAACCCTCGACCCCCCGCCTGGCGCACTGGCTGGCCGCCACCGCCTTGACCGCCGGCGCCCCGCTGGCCATGGCCCTGGGCGTCAGCGATGCGGTGGGCGACTACGTGCCCGGCTACGCCGCCGCCGGCGGCAGCGTGCTGGGCGATCTGGACGTGGTCAGCAGCTTTGTCACCTACAACGCCGGCAGCAATCTGTTCACCGTCTCCGGCACGATGGCTGCGGCCATCGGCAGCACGTCCACCGGCTTTTTTGTCTGGGGCTTCAACACCGGCACCGGCGCCATTGCGCCGTTTGCCGGTGTCGGCGCGCCCAACGTCAAGTTCAACTCGGTCGTCATCCTGCGGCCCAACGGCGCCAGCTTTGCCGGCGCGCCGGCCAATGCCATCACCCCGGTGATCAGCGGCAACACCATTTCCACCACCTTCAGCGGCAACTTTCTGGCCAGCACCGGCTTTGGCAAAGCCAACTACACCTGGAACCTGTGGCCGCGTGACGGCGCACTGGCCGCCGGCAACGGCCAGATTTCTGACTTCGCGCCCGACAACGCGATGGCCGGCGTGCAAGCCGTGCCCGAGCCGGCCAGCGTGGCCATGCTGCTGCTGGGCCTGGGTGTGATCGCCGGTGCGGCCCGGCGCCGGCGCGGCTGACGGGCAGGGTGCCGGGGCGCCGGCGCTTTTCACAGGCGCGGCCCGCCGCGCCGGTCACCGACAATCGGGCGATGCAAGCCACCGCCCTCACCGTGCTCCCCCCCCTGCCGCCGGCCCTGGCTGCGGCGCCGAAGATTGCCTTCGTCTCGCTCGGCTGCCCGAAGGCGCTTACCGATTCCGAGCTGATCCTCACCCAGCTCAGCGCCGAGGGCTACCAGACCAGCAAAACCTTCACCGGGGCTGACCTGGTGATCGTCAACACCTGCGGCTTCATCGACGACGCGGTGCGTGAAAGCCTGGACACCATCGGTGAGGCACTGGCCGCCAACGGCAAAGTCATCGTCACCGGCTGCCTGGGCGCCAAGGGCGGCAAGGACACCGGGCAGGGCGGCGCCAACCTGGTGCGCCAGATCCACCCCAGCGTGCTGGCCGTCACCGGCCCGCATGCCACCCAAGAGGTGATGGACGCGGTGCACCGGCACGTGCCCAAGCCGCACGACCCGTTTGTCGATCTGGTGCCCGAGGCGCGCGCGCAGTTCAGGGGCGAGGCCGGCATCAAGCTGACGCCCCGCCACTACGCCTATTTGAAGATCAGCGAGGGCTGCAACCACCGCTGCACCTTCTGCATCATCCCCAGCATGCGCGGTGATCTGGTGTCGCGCCCGGTGGGCGACGTGCTGGCCGAGGCCCGGGCGCTGTTCGAGAACGGTGTCAAAGAACTGTTGGTGGTGAGTCAGGACACCAGCGCCTACGGCGTGGACGTGAAATACCGCACCGGCTTTTTTGACGGCCGACCGGTCAAGACCCGCATGACCGAGCTGTGCGACGCGCTGGCCACGCTGGCCGCCGCGCACGGCGCCTGGGTGCGGCTGCACTACGTCTACCCCTACCCGCATGTCGATGAATTGCTGCCGATGATGGCCAGCGGCCGGCTGCTGCCCTACCTGGATGTGCCGTTCCAGCATTCGCACCCCGATGTGCTGCGCCGCATGAAGCGCCCGGCCAGCGGTGAGCGCAACCTCGACCGCCTGCTGGCCTGGCGCGCCGCCTGCCCGGCGCTGGTGGTGAGGTCCACCTTCATCGCCGGCTTTCCGGGCGAGACCGAAGCCGAGTTTCAACACCTGCTTGATTTTGTGCGTGAGGCACAGATCGACCGGGCCGGCTGCTTTGCCTACTCGCCGGTGCAGGGCGCGGCGGCCAATGCGTTGCCGGGCGCGCTGCCCACCGAATTGCGCGAAGAGCGCCGCGCCCGCTTCATGGCGGTGGCCGAGGCGGTGTCGATCACCCGTTTGCAGCGCCGCGTGGGCGCGACGATGCAGGTGCTGATCGACAGCGCCCCGGCGCTGGGCCGCAAGGGCGGCGTGGGCCGAAGTTATGCCGACGCGCCCGAGATCGACGGCACGGTGCGGCTGCTGCCGCCCGACAAAGCCAGCAAAACCCTGAAAGTGGGTGAGTTCACCCGCGCCCGCATCGTCGCCACCGACGGCCATGATTTGATTGGCCAGCCGGTTTGAGCGGGGTTGCGCCCGATGGCATTGTGGATGTCGGATGGTGATCGGCTCGTCGTGAGCGTTACGACGGGCTGTGTTGGTACTCGACAGTCAGGCGGTTTGGGGCCGGTGCGAGACCGAGGCCACCGGGTGACCGGATGCTCACTCATCCGACGCCGGCCGGGGACGGCAGCCGTCTCCCTCTTTACCTCCGGCATCCGGTCACCCGGCGCCCTCGGCCCGGCAGCGGTCGGAGCGTCGGGGGTTTTGAAACCCGTCCGGCGCCACTGCGGTAATGGAGCGTCGGGGTGGGTTGCCGTGTTTTGCGCAGGTAAAGGAGGAGCCGGCGGGCGCTTGCGGCCGGCGGCGGGGGACACGGAGCAAAACACGGCAACCCGCCCCGGCGCTCCCGCATCGACTTTCGTGCGCGGCTTTCAGGTGCCGCATCAATCCTCGCAGCAAACCGAATTCCGACCCCACTGAAATCTTCAAATAGAAGCCGCCATGTCCGACCCCACCGACCTGATCACCCATTTGATCCACCACCCCTACTTGCCGCCGGCCGGCTTTGGCGCGGTGCCGGTGGCGGTGCACAAGGCCAGCACCGTCACCTTTGCCAACGTCGCCGCCCTGCAGGCGCGCAGTTGGAAGAGCCGCGACGGCTACACCTACGGCCTGCACGGCACGCCCACCACCTTCACACTCGAAGAGCGGCTGGCCACGCTGGAGGGCGGCCGCTTTTGTGTGTTGGCGCCCAGCGGCCTGGCGGCCATCATGATGGTCAATGTGGCGCTGCTCAAAGCCGGTGATGAGGTGCTGCTGCCCAGCAATGTCTACGGCCCGTCGCGTGAGATGGCGCGCACCCTGCTGGCCGACTGGGGCATCAGCCACCAGTTGTACGACCCGATGGACGCGGGCGATCTGGCGGCGCGCCTCAGCGACAAAACCAAACTGGTGTGGCTGGAGGCACCGGGCTCGGTGACGATGGAGTTTCCCGATCTGCCCGGGCTGGTGGCCGCAGCGCGGGCGCACGGCGTGCTCACTGCACTCGACAACACCTGGGGCGCCGGGCTGGCGTTCCGGGCGTTTGACCACCAGATCGACATCGTGATGCAGGCGCTGACCAAATACCCGTCGGGTGGCGCGGACCTGCTGATGGGCTCGGTGGTGACGGCCGACGAGGCGCTGCACCACCGCATCCTGCAGGCCCACGGCCGGCTCGGCATCGGCGTGGGCGCCAACGATGTGGAGGCGGTGTTGCGCTCACTGCCCACCATCGGGCTGCGCTACCACGCCCACGACGCGGCGGCGCGCGCGCTGGCGGTCTGGCTGGCTGGCCAGCCGGCGGTGCACCAGGTGCTGCACCCGGCGCTGGCCACTGCACCCGGCCATGCCCACTGGCAGGCCACTTGCAGCGCGGCGGCCGGGCTTTTCTCGGTGCTGCTGGATCCGGCGCTGCGGCGCGATCAGGTGAATGCGTTTGTCGATGCGCTTCGGCTGTTCAAGATCGGCTACTCCTGGGGCGGCCCGGTCAGCCTGGTCGTGCCGTATGACCTGGGCGCGATGCGCGACGACCGCGCATCGCTGCCGGGCCATCTGGTGCGGTTCTCCATCGGGCTGGAGGCGGTGGCCGATCTGCAGGCCGATCTGGCGCAGGCGCTGCTGCGGTTGGGCTGAAGCACGGGCCGGTGGCAAAAAGCCGGTTTCCAAGCACCGTCGCTGCGCAGGGGTTTGCCGGCCGGCACCGGGTTTGCGGCTGATCGGGCCGGGCCCACACCGCGCCGGTGCATCGCGCGCCTGGGCGCCGGGCTGGATCAAGCTCGGCCGTTACAAGTTAGGCCAGTCCAAGGTCGGCCGGCTCAAGTCCGGTGCCGCCGGGCCGATATCCGCAGCATGAACAGGCCGTCAGCCGCAGCGCGCCGCAACCTGCACATCGCCAGCCGCCCGGCCGGTAAAACGCCCCGGCGCGGCCGCAGCCTGCGGGCCCGGCTTGGCGCCGATGGGCGCGCCGTCGACCGGCCCGAAACGCGGGCCAGGCTGGCCGCGCTGGCCGCGCAGAACACGCTGTACGCCACCGCCATCGAGCAGATCGCCCTCGGCCTGTGCATGTTCGATGCGCAAGACCGGCTGCTGGTGGCGAACCGGCGTTATCTGGAAATCTGGGGCTTGCCCGAGCCGCTGGGCCGGCCCGGCACCTCCTTTGCCCAAATCATGGCGGCCACCCGGGGCACCGAAGTTTTGCTCGACGGCCCCGGCCTGCCGGTTGACCGGTCGAAACCGGGCCAGCGCCGTCGCGAGTGGCAGATCGACGACGGCCGGGTGGTGGCGGTCAACGTCACCCGCCTGCCGGACGGGGCCTGTGTGGCGCTGCACGAGGACATCACCGACCGGCGCCGCGCCGAAAACCGGATCGCCCACCTGGCCCGCCATGACGCGCTCACCGGCCTGGCCAACCGGGCCTGGCTGGCCGAGCTGATGCAGCGCCAGTTGGCGCGCGCCCAGCGCGGCGAGGCGCTGGCCGTGCTGTACCTCGATCTGGACCGGTTCAAGGCCGTCAACGACACGCTGGGCCATGCGGCCGGTGACGCGCTGCTGCAACAGGTGGCCGGGCGGCTGCGCGACAACGTGCGCGCGGGCGACACCCTGGCTCGGCTGGGCGGTGACGAGTTTGCCGTGCTGCAAGTGGGCACGGCCCAACCGGACGGCGCTGCGGTGCTGGGCCGGCGCTTGATCGAAGCCCTGGGCCAGCCCTTCAAGCTGGACGGCCACCAGGTGCGCATCGGCGTGAGCATCGGCGTGGCCACCGCACCGTTGCACGGCGACCGGCCCGACACCTTGCTCAAGCATGCCGACGTGGCGCTGTACCGGGCCAAGGCGGCCGGCCGGGGGGTGTTGCGGCTGTTCGAGCCCGACATGGATTTGTGCCAGGCCGCCAGCGGCCAGGGCGTGCTGGGTCTGGGTCTGGGGCCGGGCTGACCGGCTGGGTGATCTGGTCGCGCGGTTGGGCCGCGTGGTTCAGCCGTGTGTTTTTTGCCGTTCTTTTGGCGTTTTTTGGTCTGTCAAGGCCCCGGCAGCGGGGCCGCCGGCCCGGTCAGCAGCGAAATCGCGCCGTCCGAGCCGGCGCCCAGCAGCCCGGCCTGGGTGTAGATGCCGAGCTTGTCGCGGGTGTCGGCGATATCGAGGTTGCGCATCGTCAACTGGCCGATGCGGTCGGCCGGGGTGAAGGCGCCGCTGCCACTTTCCATCGTCAGCCGTTCGGGGTGGTAAGTCAGGTTGGGGCTGGCGGTGTCCAGCACCGAATAGTCGTTGCCGCGGCGCAATTCCAGCGTCACTTCACCGGTGATGGCGCGCGCCACCCAGCGCTGGGCGGTCTCGCGCAGCATCAGGCATTGCGGGTCAAACCAGCGGCCCTGGTACAACAGCCGGCCCAGGCGCCGGCCATTGCTGCGGTACTGCTCGATCGTGTCCTCGTTGTGGATGCCGGTGACCAGCCGCTCGTAGGCGATGTGCAGCAGCGCCATGCCCGGCGCCTCATAGATGCCGCGGCTTTTGGCCTCGATGATGCGGTTTTCGATCTGGTCGCACATGCCCAGGCCGTGCCGGCCGCCAATCTTGTTGGCTTCTTCAAACAGCGCCACCGCGTGGCTGAAGGTCCTGCCGTTCAGCGCGACGGGCTGGCCTTCTTCAAACCGCACCACCACCGTCTCGGCCTTGACCAGCACCTCGTCGCGCCAGAAGGCCACGCCCATGATCGGCTGCACGATGTGCATGCTGGCCGACAAGAACTCCAGATCTTTGGCCTCGTGGGTGGCGCCCAGCATATTGCTGTCGGTGCTGTAGGCTTTCTCGACGCTCATCTTGTAGTCAAAGCCGGCGGCGATCAAATACTCGCTCATCTCTTTGCGGCCGCCCAGCTCGTCGATAAAGGTCTGGTCGAGCCAGGGTTTGTAGATGCGCAGCCCCGGGTTGGCCAGCAGGCCGTAGCGGTAAAAGCGCTCGATGTCATTGCCTTTGTAGGTGCTGCCGTCGCCCCAGATGTCCACCCCGTCGTCGCGCATCGCCACCACCAGCGCGGTGCCGGTGACGGCCCGGCCCAGCGGCGTGGTGTTGAAGTAGGTGGCGCCGCCGGTGCTGATGTGGAAGGCGCCGCTCTGGATCGCGGCAATGCCCTCGGCCACCAGTTGCGGGCGGCAATCCACCAGGCGGGCGATGGCAGCGCCGTAGGCGAGTGCTTTGCGCGGAATCTCGTCGTAATCGGTCTCGTCGGGCTGGCCCAGGTGGGCGGTGTAGGCGCAGGGGATCGCGCCTTTTGCGCGCATCCAGTGCACGGCGGCGCTGGTGTCCAGCCCGCCCGAGAACGCGATGCCCACCCGTTGGCCGGCGGGGACGTGCTGAAGGATGTTGGCGGCCAAAAGGTTCTCGCTGCGTTGGAAATGAAGCGCCGATTTTAGGGTGGCGCTGCCGCCCCACCACCGTCACGCCACCCCCACCGGCTGGCGCGGCAGCAGCCCCAGCACCAGCGCGCTGCCGGCCAGCACCACCGCACCGCCGACCACCATTTGCGGGGTGACCGACTCGCCCAGCACCAGCGCGCCCCAGGCGGCGGCAAACAGCGGCACCAGAAACGTCACCGACGCAGCCCGGGTCGGGCCGACGTGGCTGATGAGCCGGAAGTACAGGATGTAGGCCAGGCCCGACGCCAGCACCGCCAGCGCGGCCGCCATCGCCCAATCGCGGCCGCTGGGTGTGACGGCCGGCCACATCAGCAGCGCCGGCAGCGCCAGTGCCAGCGCGGCGGTGGTCTGTGTGCCGGCGGCCATCACCATCGACGGCACACCGGGCAGATAGCGCCGGGCGTAGCAGCCGGCGTGGCCGTACAGCAGCGTGCCCAGCAGGCAGGCGCCGATGGCCAGCCCGGTGCGGCCATCGAACTGCAGCGCCAGCGCGTGGCCCGAGACCATCGACTGGTAGGCCGCCAGCCCGGCCACGCCGGCAAAGCCCAGCGCCAGGCCCAGGCTGGGCCAGCGCGTCAATGGCGTGCCGAGCCAGGCGCGGGCGATCAGCGCGGTGGACAGCGGCGTGGCGGCATTGAAGATGGCCGCCAGCCCGGCCGGCAGGGTGTAGACGGCATAGCCAAAGCACAAAAACGGCAACGCCGAGTTGGTCAGGCCCAGCACCAACATGCGCCGCCCGTGCTGGCGCAGCAGCAGCCACTCGCCGCGCCACAGCAGCAGCGGCAGCAAGAACAGCGCCGCGCCGGCCACCCGCACAAAGGCCAAGGCCACCGGTCCAAACGCCGGCACCACCATGCGCATGAATAAAAACGAACTGCCCCAGATGGTGGCCAGCAGCAGCAAATCGATCAGGTCACGCGATTTCATCCGGCCACGATGCCTTCCATTTGAAGCAAGGCCTGCTTGCGCGGCAGGCCGCCGGCATAGCCGGTGAGCGAGCCGTCGCGGCCCAGCACCCGGTGGCAGGGCACCAGGATCGACACCGGGTTGCGGCCGATGGCCGCACCGGCGGCGCGCACCGCTGCCGGTGATCCTGCGGCGGTGGCGATCTGGCCGTAGGTGCTGGTGCGGCCATGCGGCAGCGCTTGCAGCGCCCGCCACACCGCTTGCTGGAAGGCGGTGCCGTGCAGGTCCAGCGGCAGGTCGATTGGCAGACCGTGCCGCGCTGCCTGGCCGCCGCTGAAGTAGCCGGCCAGCAGCCGCGCGGTGGCGGCCAGCACCGGGTGATCGGGCTGCACCGGCACCGCCAGCGGCCCGGGGTGGTGGGCCTGGCCGTCAAACCACAGGCCGGCCAGGCCGTGGTCGGTGGCGGCGGCCGTCAGCGGGCCCAGGGGGGTGTCGATGCGGCATTGCGCCGTCAGGTGGGGATGGGGGGTGGTCATGGGGTTTCCAGTGAACGGGTTTCCAGCGCGGGGGTTTCCAAAGTATTCCCACGGTCCGGCTTCGCATGCCGGACCGCTTCGCCAGGCGAGGAAAAGCCCGCAGAGGGCTGTCCCTCGTCCACGCTCAGCCAAAGTTTCATCACGGCATAGGCCCGCCACGGCCGCCAGCGCTCGGCATGGGCTGCTGCCAGCTTGGCGTTGCGCTCGCCGCCGGTGAGGTGGCGCATGGCGTTGAGCACGCCGATGTCGCTGGCCGGCCAGGCGTCGGGCCAGGCCAGCGCGCGCATGGCGATGAGCTGCGCGCTCCAGTCACCCACGCCGGGCAGGGCGCGCAGTGCGTCCAGCGTGGCTTGCAGCGGGGCGGCGCGGTGCAGCACGATGCGGCCGGCCGCCACCTCGGTGGCCAGCGCCTGCAATGCGCCCACCCGCTGGCGCACGATGCCCAGCGTGCCGATGGATTCGGCCGCCGCCGCCGCCAGCGCATCCGCCGACGGGAACAGCCGCGTCAGATCAGGGTAGGGCGTGCTGATCGGCTCACCAAACCGATCCACCAGCCGCAGCGTGAGCGTGCGCGCCGCCGCCACCGTAACCTGCTGGCCCAGGATCACCCGCACCGCGATCTCGAAGCCGTCGATGCCCCCGGTCAGGCGGATGCCGGGCCGGTTGACATCCGTCAGACCGATGCCCAGGCTCGGCAAGCGGCCGATATCGGCCAGCACCGGATCGATCAGCGCCGGCTCGGCGTCCAGGTCCAGCGCCTGGCGCACCCGGGCCATCACGCTGCCCAGCGCTGGCAGCAGGGCGGTGGCCACGGTCAGCGCCACTTCGTGGCGCTCGGGCACAAAGCGCGCCGCCAGCCAGCCGGCCAGGCGCTGGCCCCGGTGCAACACGGCCAGCGTGCGGCGCAGGGTCAGGCCGTGCACCGCCTCGACGCCCGGCACGGCGCGGCGCGCAAAGAAGCCGAGCGCGCCGTCCAGGTCGTACGGCGGGCGCCAGGCCAGGCGCAGCACCGGCTCGCGGTTGCGGGCCGTGGGCTCGGGCGTGGGCCCGGGCTCGACCCCCGCCTCGTCATCCGGCCGCGCCTTGCGCAGCGCGCTCGGGCTCATCCGGTAGCGCTGCACAAACGCCGCATTGAAGCGGCGCAGGCTGGCATAGCCGGTGGCCAGCGCCACCTCGGTCACCGGCAAGGCGGTGTCGGTCAACAATTGCTTGGCCAGCAGCAGGCGCTGGGTGCTCAGGTAGGCCAGCGGCGACACGCCGTGCGTCCGCACAAAGATGCGGCGCAGGTGGCGGTCGGTCACGCCCAACCGGGCGGCCAGCGCGGGCAGCGCCGGGTCCAGCCCCTCGTGCGCGGCCTGGCTCAGCAGCACGGCGGCGCGGCTGGACAGCGCCTCGGACGAATCCATCAGCGACAGCCCCGGTGCCAGCTCGGGCCGGCAGCGCAGGCAGGGCCGGAAGCCCTGCTGCTCGGCGCTGGCGGCATTGCCAAAAAACCGGCAGTTCTCGGGCTTGGGCGCGCGCACCCGGCACACCGGCCGGCAGTAGATGCGGGTGGAGGTGACGCCGACAAACAGCCGGCCGTCAAAGCGCGCGTCGCGGGTTTGCAGCACCCGGTAGGCGGCGGCGTGGTCGAGCACGGGCAGGGCGAGGGGCAAGGGCATGGCGCCATGATAGGCAGGCGCGGCGCCACTACTCGCCGTTTTCGGACCTGTGGATTTGGCCGCTGGCGGGGCCGCTGATTGGGTGATGACCGGCCGCTGGCCGGGCGCTGGTCGGGAGCATATTGGGTGACTGTCGGGTGCCTGTCGGCGGGCCAGACGCCCCAAGTCGGCTTCGTAGAATGCGCCGCTGCGCTTTTGCCCACCCGCCCTCAACCCGGAATCGCCCCCAACCCATGCAAGTTCAAGCCTCGGCCTTCAAGGCCTATGACATTCGCGGCATCGTCGGCCAGGGCATCGACGCGCTGTTTGCCGAGCACCTGGGCCGGGCGTTTGGCAGCGAGGCGGTGGCGGCGGGGCAAAAAGCCGTGATCGTCGGGCGCGACGGCCGCGTCTCGGGCCCGGCGCTGGTGGCCGGGTTGATCCGCGGTTTGCAGTCCACCGGGCTCGATGTGGTGGACATCGGCGCTGTCACCACGCCGATGCTGTATTACGCGGCGGCCACCCGGGCAAAGCACGGTTGCAGTTCGGGCATCCAGGTGACGGGCAGCCACAACCCGAAGGACTACAACGGCTTCAAGATGGTGCTGGCCGGCCGGGCGATTTATGGCGACGACATCCAAAAACTGCGCCAGCGCATCGAGACCGAGACCTACACCAAACGCAAGGGCCGGCGGGCCGTGATGGACATCGGGGCCGAGTACAGCGCCCGCATCACCGGCGATGCCAAGCTGGCCCGGCCGATGAAGATCGTCGTCGATTGCGGCAACGGCATCCCGGGCGCCAGCGCGCCGGCCATCCTGCGCGCGCTGGGCTGCGAGGTGATCGACCTGTACAGCGCGGTGGACGGCGACTTTCCGAACCACCATCCCGACCCGAGCAAGCCCGAGAACCTGGCCGACCTGATCAAGGTGGTGCATGCCACCGGCGCCGAGCTGGGCCTGGCTTTTGACGGCGACGGTGACCGGTTGGGCGTGGTGACAAAAGCCGGCCACATCATCTACCCGGACCGGCAGTTGATGCTGCTGGCGCGTGATGTGCTGTCGCGCAACCCAGGCGCGACAGTGATTTTTGATGTCAAGTGCTCACAGCGGCTGGCGCCGGTGATCAAAAAAGCCGGCGGCGTGCCGCTGATGTACAAAACCGGCCACTCGCTGATCAAGGCCAAGATGGCCGAGCTGGGCTCACCGATCTCGGGTGAGATGAGCGGCCACATCTTTTTTGGCGAGCGCTGGTACGGCTTTGACGACGCCACCTACACAGCGGCAAGAATGTTGGAAATCCTCTCGCGCAGCAACAACCCGAGCGCGGTGCTGGACGCGCTGCCGACTTCGTTTTCAACGCCCGAGCTGAATGTGGCCTGCGCCGAGGGCGAGCCGCCGCAGGTGGTGGCCGCGTTGCAGGCTGGCGCCCATTTTCCGGGCGCCAAAATCCATACGATCGACGGCTTGCGCGCCGATTACCCCGATGGCTTTGGGCTGGTCCGGGCGTCCAATACCACGCCGGTGCTGGTGCTGCGCTTTGAGGGCCACACGGCCGAGGCGCTGGCCCGCATCGAGCGCGATTTCATGGCCGCGCTGCTGCTGGTCAAGCCCGATGCGCGGGTGGCGCAAGCGGCGCATTGAGCGGGTGTGGCTGGATCGTTGGCTGACGATGGGCCGTGCCTGCTGCCGGCACCTTCACCGCAACCCTCTCCCGCGAGCGGCAGAGGGAGCCAGCCAGGCGGTGGTATTTCTCCCTCTCACGCGTGCGGGAGAGGGCAGGGGTGAGGGTGCGACTCGTGCCACCCCCGCCCCACCTCACCCACCCGTCTGCCCCGTGCGCCACCCCCCGCCGGCATGAAAAAGCTGCTGCAAGCCGCCGTGCTGGCTGCCTACGGCATGCTGCTGCGCCTGCTCACGCCGGCCTACCTGCTGCGGTTGTGGCGGCGCGGCGCCCGCGAGCCGGGTTACCGCAAAGCGCTGGCCGAGCGGCTGGGCTTCTACCGGGGCCGGGGGCCGATCCCGGGTGCGCTGTGGCTGCATGCCGTCTCGCTGGGTGAAACCCGGGCCGCCCTGCCGTTGGTCGAAGCGCTGCGCGCCGCCCGGCCCGAGTTGCGCCTGCTGCTGACCCACGGCACGGCCACCGGCCGCGCCGCCGGCCGCAAATTGCTGCGCGAGGTGGACGGCCAGGTCTGGCTGCCCTACGACACGCCGGGCGGCACCCGGCGTTTTTTGCGCCACTTCCAGCCCAGCGTGGGTGTGCTGATGGAGACCGAGCTGTGGCCCAACCTGATGCGCGAAGCCCAGCGCGCCGGCGTGCCGGTGGTGATGGCCAACGCCCGGCTCAGCGAGCGCAGCGCGCGCAAAGGGCTGCGCTTGCGCGCGCTGCTGCACCCGGCCGCCGCCCGGTTAACCCTCGTGCTGGCGCAAAGTGCCGACGACGCCCGGCGCCTGCGTGACGCCGGTGCACCCCGGGTGATGGTGGCCGGCAACCTGAAGTTCGACATGACCCCGCCGGCCAAGCTGACGGCGCTGGGCCTGCAGTGGCGCCAGGCGCTGAACCGCCCTGTTGTGCTGGCCGCCAGCACCCGCGAGGGCGAGGAGGGCGTGTTGCTGGCGCTGTGGGGCGCGCTGCCCGAGCCGCGGCCGCTGCTGCTGCTGGTGCCGCGCCATCCGCAGCGCTTCGAAGAGGTGGCGTCGCTGGTGCGCATGCAAGGCCTGAGCCTGATGTGCCGCAGCGACTGGGACGCCCTGCCGCCAGACGAGGCCGATGCGCTGGATGTCTGGCTGGGTGACTCGATGGGCGAGATGCCGGTGTACTTTGCCTGCGCTGATGTGGCGCTGCTGGGCGGCAGCTTTGCGCCGTTTGGCGGGCAGAACCTGATCGAGGCGGCGGCCTGCGGCTGCCCGGTGGTGATGGGCCCGCACACCTTCAATTTTGCCCAGGCCGCCAGGCAGGCTTTGCTGGCGCGGGCGGCGCTGCAGGTGGCCGACATGCCGGCCGGCATCAGCGCCGCCGTCAAGCTGGCCAGTGACCCCGAGCGCAACGCCTGGGTGCAGCGCGCGCTCGGTTTTGCCATCGCCCACCGGGGTGCGGCCACGCTGATGGCCCAGCAGGTGCTGAAGCTCAGCCGCGACAGCGGCAAGTCCTGAGGCGGTCGGTTTGCCGGCCCACAACGGGGGGGCCGCTGATCACCTCAGCCGCCGGCCTGGCGCGTCCACAGCGACAACGCGCCCAGCACCACGTCGTGGTAGAGGTAGAAGCCGGCCTCCAGCGCCGGCAGTGCGTCTGGCGGGGCGGTGGCCGCGCCGAGGTCGAGCGTCAGCGGCGTGCCGTGCGGCTTGTCCAGGCCCGCCGCCAGGCTGCGCAGCCCGGCGGCCAGCCGGTCGAGCGCGTGCTGCACCGCCGGCCCGTCGAGTGCGGGCGGCGCGTCGCCGTCCAGCATGAAGTCTTCCCACTCCAGCAGATCGAACAAAAACTGCCCGCCCTTGAAGACCGGGTGCGCGCTCAGCGCGTCCAGCCAGGCACTGCTGCGGCCGGGTGCGTCGCGGCGCAGCGCCACACCGTGCCGCGCCAAGGTGCACAGCACGGCGCGCAGCGCCTGGTCGTGGCGGCGGATGGTGGCCAGCAGCAGCAGGTCGGCCGGCGCAAAACCGGCGCTGGCCGGGGGCGGCTGGGCGGGCGGGGCAGACGGTGCGGAGGGCGGGGAGGGCGAGGGCATGGCTAAAGCGCGCGGGTGGTGACGTAGTGCGCGATCTGGCGCAGCACGGCCTTGGCCGGATTGTTCTCGATGAAGCCAAGGTCGTGCTCAAAGTGTTTGACGCCCTGGTGCGCCAGCTTGTCGGCCAGCGCCACCGCGTAGTCGATCGAGCCGGCCTGCTGCATCGCGGCCAGCATCTCCTGGGCATGGGCGGGCGTCTTCTGGCTGCGCGGCAGCGCGTTCAGCGCCGTCATGCGCTGGCGCAGCGCTGCGCTGGCATGGCGGAACAGGTGGATCATCATCACCGTGCGCTTGCCTTCCAGCAGATCGCCCAGCGCCTCTTTGCCGTACTGGTCGGTCTCACCCACCAGGTTGAGCACATCGTCCTGGATCTGGAAGGCGATGCCGATCAGCCGGAAGCAGTCATTGAAGCGGTCGAGCAGCGCCGGGTCGGTGAGCCCGGCACACACCGCGCCGATGCGGCAGGGTGAGATGCAGGTGTACCAGCCGGTCTTTTTCAGGCTCATGCGGTGGTAGTCGCCGTCGCGCCGGGGCACCACGTTGCGGCGGATCCAGCCCAGCTCGATGGCCTGGCCCTCCACCGTCTCGCGGCACATGTGCATCACCTCGTGGATCAGCCCCAGCGTGCCGGCCAGCCCGCGGGTGGGCAGGTTGGACAGCACCAGATCGATGGCAAACAGGTTCATGCCGTCGCCGGCATTCAGCGCCAGGCCCACGCCGTGGCGCATGTGCAGCGTCGGCTTGCCCCGGCGGTGGGTGGATTCGTCGGCGATGTCGTCATGCACCAGAAAGCCGTTGTGGAACATCTCCAGCGCGCCGGCCGCGCGCACCGCTGCATCGGCCGCGCCACCCAGCGCCATGCAGGTGGCGATGGTCAGCGTCGGCCGCAGGCCTTTGCCCTCGCGCACCACGTAGTCGCGCATCAGGTCGTACAGCTCGGCGCGCGGTGAGCGGCGCGGCAGCAGGCGCAGGATTTCATCCACCACGGCGCGCTTCATGCGCTGCATGGTTTCTTGCAGGTCGTCGTCAAACAGGCCGGCGTGATCGCCCCAGCCGGCGGCGCGCCGGCCGTCCCACAGGCTGCGCGAGGCCTGGGCCAGCGGCTCGGCGTCCAGCGGGTGGCGCTGGTCGAGGTAGTCGAGTGCCGGCCAGTGGGCTTGTTCGCGCCGCGTCAGGGTGGCCGGCGGCGCGGCGGCGTTTGGGGCGCTTATGGCGTCTATGGCGTTGGTGGCGTTCGTGGCCAGCACCGGCGCGGCCCAGCGCGCGGCATGGTGATCCCGGTAGGCGCACCACAGCGCCTGCACCGCGCGCAGGCCGCTGGCGCGCTGGGCCAGCACGCCAAAACAGCGCCAGGTGGCCAGCACCTGGGGCCGCTCACCGCGCACGTCCAGGCTGCCGGCCCACAGTGCATCCACCGGTGCTCGATCAGCATCAAACAGCAGCTTGAGCGCCCGGTCGTCAAAGTGCACCTGCACACACGGCGCGTCGATGGGCGCGGCCTGCACCAGCAGCCGGCTGTGCAGCGCCCACAGTGCGGCCTGGCTGCCGTCACCAAAGTGCAGCGCAAGCCGCACGCCGCCCAGCGCCTGCGCGGCCGAGGCGATCACCGCCGGGGCGCGGCTGGCCACGGTTTGCACGGTGGCCACCAGCAGCGCGGCGGCCGATGCGGGCGCCGCCGTGGCACCCGCCGTCAGGTTGGCCCCAAACCCCGCGTCGTTGCCGTCAAGGGCCACCGGCGCCTCCAGCAAATTCAACGATGCCGCGGGTCTCGATGGCAAAAGCCCGGCCCGACAGCTCACCGCGCAGCCAACACGATCCGATCACCTCGTGCACGCTGAACGGCCGCAGGCTGTTCTCGCTCGGGATGATGACGCGCGCCGCCGTCTCGGCTTCAAAATCCAGCACCGTCCAGTCGGCGCCCAGCCGGGCGCTGATGACCAGCCGCTTCGGGATCGGCGCCATCGGCGGCACACCAAACAGCCGCGCCAGCGCCGGCACCATCTGCACGGCGTTGCGCTCAAGTTGCCCGCGCACCGCAAAGCTGACATTGCGCCGCGGGAAGTGCCGGCGCAGGTGGCCGCGGTGCCACAACATCACCGACGCGGTGCTGGCGTCAGCCGGCGCCACCGGCCGGATGAAGGTGAAGACGGCGGCGTACTCGGGCGGGGCGTCGGCGCTGCCGCCCAGGTCATTGGCAAAGCCGAAGACCCACTCGCCCAGCGCCGGCCAGCCCCAGCGGCCGCGCACCCGCTCGTGGTAGCCGACGGCGTCGACATCGCGCTGCCAGTCGCCGCCCGGGCCGCCCGGGCCGTCCAAGCCGCCCAGGCACCAGTCGCCCTGCGCCCGCACGCCCGCCTCAGACTGCCAGCGCAGGTGCTGGTCGCCGGCAAACGGCGCGCACTGGCTGGTGCAAGGCAGGCCGGTGCGGCGCAATTGCAGGCGCACGGCCGGCGCGCCAGCGCTGGACGTGATGTGCAGCGGCTGCGCGCTGTGCAGCGCCTGCGGCTGGCGGAAGGCCGACCACGGCGGCGCCGAGATGTCGGCATTGAACTGGCTGGCCACCCAGGGCTTGCCACGCTCATGCAGCAGCAGGATGGTGGTGTAGCGGGGCTCGCCCTGCGGGTCATCGGCGTCGGGCCCGAGCCAGGAGGCGTTGGCCACCATGCCGTGGCGGCCGTCGCGCGACAAAAAAGCGTAATGCAGCCAGCGCCTGTCCAGTGCCTGGCTCAGCGGCGCCCGGGGGAAGGGCCCGCGCGGGCCGAGCGGGGCTGGGCTGTCCGCATCGACAGGGGGGCGAAAACCGGGCATGTGTCAGCGGGACGGCGGTGGCTCGGTGGCCGGGTTTGGCAGCCTGGCGCGAGGCCGGTCTGCCTGGGTTTTGGCGCTGCCGCGTCGAATCCAGACCGGCGCATGACGGTAACCCATGCCCGCCGCTTGCGCGAGGGCCCCCTGCCAATCTGGGGGGGCGCAGGGCCTTGCGCCAGCGCCGGCACGGGTCTATGTTGGGCACCCTGCCGGCCGGAGATGCCCATGAACGATGCCGATGATGCCAAAAGCCCAGCGCGTCGCGGGCCCGGCATCGGTTTGCTGATCCGGCCCGGCCTGGCCAAATACCCTCGGCCGGCCGCCGGTTTTGCGGCCCCGCCGGCCGGGCCAGCAGCGTCGCGTTCAGCGCCGCTGGCAGCGCCGCCCGACCTGCCGCTGCTGCACATCAACAGCCACCGCGAGCTGGCCGTCCGCCAAAAAGAGCTGGCCGACCGGGTGGCCGCGCACCCGCAACTGGCGGTGATGCTGCTGGTCAATCCGGTGCTGGCGTTCAAGGCCTTGGGCGTGGTGTTGTCGCACCCCGTGGCCGACCACGTGCTGCACGCCATCCAGCACCCGCCCGAGTTGCGCAACCGGCGCGACGAGTTGGAAGCCAGCCTCAAAGAAGCGCTCGGTGAGCCGGCCCAGCCCACCGACGCGGCCTGGAACGTGCACCTGCTGTTCACGCTGCGCAAGCTGCCCGCGCTGGCCATCGGCGACCAACGCCCGGCCTACACCCCGCCACTGGGCCAGACTGAGGCGCAGAAGCTGCAGGCGCTGCGCCCGGCGGCGCTGCTGCGCTACCCGCAACGGCGGCGGCTGGCCGCGCGCAACAGCGTGGGCTCGGTGCCGTGGAAAGAGTCGCTGCGCCGGCTCGACCTGCAGGCGCTGGCGCCCAAAATGCCTCTGGCCGAGCACCCGCCCGAGACAGTGCCGCTGGAAGACCTGTGGTTCTACAAGGACCTTGATCCGGTGGTGCATGACGCGCTGGAGCTGGGCGTGATCCGGCGCCGCGCCTTCCCCGTGCACACCCCGGACAGCTTTCGCCAGGTGCTGGCCGGCAGCAAGCCGAATGCCTTTCGCAGTTGGATTCAGCGTGTGCGCTTCAACCCGGCTTGAGCGCGCGCGCCGCGCAGTGCGCAGCGCGGAGCTTGCGCGATGAGCCCGCTCGGCAGCCCGAAGGGCTCATACACCGCAGTGCGCAGCACGGAGGTTTCTCAGTGAGCCTGACCGCCAACTTCGACTACTGCGTGCAGTTGGGCCTGGGCCCGGTGAAGGCGATCTTCCACCTGGCCTTGAAAAACGAGGCGCTGTTTCCGCACAACGTCGGGCCGTTTGTGCGCACCTTCTCGGGCCGCCAGCTTACCGTCAGCGCCCGGCTGATCGACGACGACAGCAACCCGGCCGACCTCGAATTTGCTGACGACAAGCACATCCGCTTCCTGCTGCCGTTTGAGTTGACGGTCGAGACGCCCGATTCACCCGACCCGGCGCTGGCGCGTGTCACGCTGCAAGCCACCTGCACCGTACCCGGCGCGCTGGCCAGTTGGCCGGTGGCTGGGCAAGACCAGCTCGGCATCGACTTTGCCGGCATCAGCGCCGCCGACATCACCGTGCCGGCCATCAGCGGCTTGCCGGCGCTGGACGCCGGGCGCTTTCTGGCCGCCCTGCATGCCGCCTACCTGGCGCAGGCCACGCACCGCTTCACGCTCGGCCCCAATGTGCTGCAGGTGTACGACGGCAACCGCGATGCCACGCTGCTGCCGGCCAACGCCGCCACCCCGCCCGACATCCAGTGCGCGATCGAGCTGCACGCTGCAACCCAGTACCTGCGCGTCACGCTGCCGATGCACGCCAGCGTGCCGGCCGCGTTTGGTTTTGCAAATTTTGGCCATGTCGTGTTCTGGCGCCCCATCGTGCAGACCGACACCACCGTTTCGGTGGTGATGGCCACCGAGCCGGCTGACCCGGCACTGGCCGCGCAAATCACCTTTGAGGGCGGCCATCCGGCGGCGGCGGCGGTGGCGGCGCAGTTGCGGCCGCTGCTGCTGGCGCAACTGGGCGGCTTTGGCACCGTCACCGAGCCCTGGTTCACCGAGGCCTCGGCGCGCAGCCTGCTGGCCGCCGAGATCGCCAGCTACGCTGCCGCGCGGCGCTTTCCGGTGTACACCCCACAGTCGGGTGATCCGGCCGTGCCGCTGGCCACGCCGGTGGGCTTTTTGCTGCCGGCCGTCGGCGTGCTGGCCGTGCTGATGAACCGGCGCGATGCGTCGGTGACTGATGCCGCGCCCGACAACTTTCTGGGCGCCAACCAGGTGGCGCTGGCGGTGGGCCGGGCCGCGCTGGACGACATGATCACGCGGTCGATGAATACGCAGTTCCCCGGCGTCAACACCGACGGCGGCTCGGAGGTGAGCACTGCCGAAGGCACGGCCACGCTGTACCGCCTGTCGGTCACC
>JANLOP010000121.1:0-7305 GCA_031366635.1 Betaproteobacteria bacterium
AGGCCTTATTCCCGCAACCATCCTGACGGGCTTTCTGGGCTCGGGCAAAACCACGCTGCTCAAGCGGGTGCTGAGTGAGCAGCACGGGCAAAAGATCGCCGTGATCGAGAACGAGTTTGGCGAGGAGAACATCGACAACGAGATTCTGGTGGCCGACACCAACGAGCAGATCATCCAGATGAACAACGGCTGTGTCTGCTGCACCATCCGCGAAGATCTGCGCACCACTTTGTCGGACCTGGCCGCCAAGCGGCGTCGCGGTGAATTGGATTTTGACCGGGTGGTGATCGAGACTACCGGCCTGGCCGACCCGGGCCCGGTGGCGCAGACGTTTTTCATGGACGACGAGATTGCCGAGAGCTACCTGCTGGACGGCGTGCTCACCTTGGTGGACGCGGTGCATGCCGACGGCCAGCTCGACGCCCGGCAAGAGGCACGCCGCCAGGTGGGCTTTGCCGACCAGATATTCATCAGCAAGAGCGAGTTGGTCGACGACGCCACGGTGGCTGCGCTGGGGCACCGCCTGAAGCACATGAACCCGCGTGCGCCGCAGCAAAAAGTGCATTTTGGCGAGGTGCCAATCAGCAGCGTGTTTGACCTGAAGGGCTTCAACCTGAATGCCAAGCTGGACATCGACCCCGAGTTTTTGAACGCCGCCGACCACGTTGGCCACGACCACGCCGGCCACGACCATGCGCCGGGCGAAGCCTGCGACCACCCGTCGCACCAGGCCGGCCACCACCATGCCCATGACGACGACGTGAAATCGTTTGTCTTCCGCGCCGATCGGGCTTTCAACCCGGCCCGGCTGGAGGATTTTCTCGGCTCGGTGGTGCAGGTCTACGGCCCCAAAATGCTGCGCTACAAGGGCGTGCTGTACATGAAGGGCAGTGACCGCAAGGTGGTGTTCCAGGGCGTGCACCAGTTGATGGGCAGCGATCTGGGGCCGAAGTGGTTGCCGCACGAGAAAAAGCTGAGCAAGATGGTGTTCATCGGCATCGATCTGCCCAAAGACATCCTGCTGCAGGGTCTGGAGGGCTGCCTGGTTTGAGGGCTGATTTGCTAGCGGGCGCCGGCGCCGGCCTGCCGCCGCCGGGCGTGACTACAATCCCGCCGCTTCAAGCGACGCGGCAGATTCACAGGCCGTGGCGAACCCCAGGTACATCGCCACTGCGAGGAGTCAAAAAGTGAGCAAGACCTCGGTCAAAACACCGGTCATTCCCCCGGCCACCGTCAGCGCTGGGCTGGTTGAAAAAACCAGCACCGGCCTGGCGGCGGCCAGCGCCACGGCCACGCCCGGCACGCCCGCACCGGCGCCCAAACCAGCCGGCAAATCGGCCCCCAAAAGCGCCACCGGCGGCAGGGCCGGTGCGGCGCCCAAGCCACCCACCCCCGCTACCAGCCGGTTTGCCGAGCGCTTTGCGCCGCCGCGCCCGCCGGCCCGGGGCTATCCCGAGTTGATGGAGACGGTGAAGATCGCGCACAAGGCCGACCCCAAGCTGGTGAATGCCTGGAAGACCAAATCAGGCCGCGACCTGACCGAGCCCGAGCTGCAGGCCATGCCCGAGGCCGAGTACATGAATGACAAGCAACTGGAGTTTTTCCGCTTCCGGCTGCAGGCATTGAAAGACGACCTGCTGTCCAACGCCGGTGAAACCACCGAGCACCTGCGCGAAGACACGTCCATCGTGCCCGACCCGGCCGACCGCGCGACGATTGAAGAAGAGCACGCGCTGGAATTGCGCACCCGCGACCGCGAGCGCAAGCTGCTGAAGAAGATCACCCAGTCACTGGGCCGCATCGAGGCCAATGACTACGGTTTTTGCGACGAGACCGGTGAGCCCATCGGCCTGGGCCGGCTGCTGGCCCGGCCCACGGCCACGCTGTCATTGGAGGCGCAGCAGCGCCGCGAGATGAAGCAGAAGATGTTTGGTGATTAGCCGCCAGCCAGCGCGGCCCCGCCATTTGATCTTCATCGCTGACGTGGCGCGCCTTTTGCATCCCACCCGACATGGCTGAACCCAAGGACGGCGAGAGCTTCTTCCGCAAAGTGGTGCGCTTTGTGGCCAATCCGGCCACCGACTGGTCGGAGGTGGCCACGCGCCAGGACGACCACCAGGAGCTGGAGAAATCCGAGCTCAAAGCGATGGTTGAGCGCAAGCGGCGCAATGATTTTGTGCGCAAGCGCGAGTTCGACACCCTGCGCCGGCTGCGCCGCGATGGCCTGTCACCCGAGCAACTGGCCGCGCTGGGCGGCTCGTCCAGGGTGGATGATTCTGAGGTGCGGCTGGCCGACAACAGCGTGGGTGCACGCGCCGATGTCGGCGTCAAGGCCAAGATCGACGAGATTGAGCAGCAGATGGTGGGCGACGGCGGCCGGCGCGATGCCGCGCCCCGGCGCCAACCCACTGCCGCCGCCGCGCCGCGCCAGCCACCGGCTGCGACCCAGCGCCCCACCGATTTTTACAACGCCGCCACCGAACCGGTGTCGTTTGACACCCGCCGCGCCACGCAGGCGCCGATGGCCACGCCGCGCCCGGGCGCGCCAACTCACCCGGCGCTTGACCACCTGCCGGCGCTGCCGGACATCGATTTCTCGGCGCCGCACGCCTCGTTGGCGGCCGGGCTGCTGGCCGTCAACCCGTTGCCCATCGCCCCGGTGACGATGGCCGGGGGCATGGCCCCACTGAGCGCCGCACTGAGCGCCCCACTGCCGGGCAACCCGGCGGGTGCGCGCAGCGCCGCATCGCTCAACGACCTGGTGCTGCCCCGGCACGACCCGCGTGCCAGCGCCGCGCGATCGGTGGCAGCCGCGCCGGGCCCGGCGCCCGCCGGCCTGCCGCAGGCCGACCTCAGCTTTGATAGCAACAGCCAGTTTGCGGTTGAAGTGAACGAGCTGGTGCACGACCCCGATCTGGACGAGGCGGTGATCTGCTTTGCCAACGCCGACTTCAACCACTGCGAGCAGGCCCTGGTGGCGCTGTGCAAGCCCAATGCCGCCCGCCATCGCCATGCCGACACGTGGCATGTGCTGCTGGATCTGTACCGCGCCACCGGCCAGCAGCTGCGGTTTGATGCGCTGTCAATGGACTACGCCCACCTGTTCGGCCGCTCGTCACCGCAGTGGTATTCACTGCCCAAACGGGTTGCCGACGCGGCGGCCGATGACCGGCCCGACACGCGCGGCGTCAAGGGCGACGTGGGCTGGGTCAGCCCGGCGCTGCTGGACGGTGACGCGGTGGCCCGGCTGCGCTCGGTCACCCTGCAATTGCCGCTGCCGTGGGTGCTGGACTGGGCCGCCATCCAGCGCGTCGATGTCGAGGCCGCCGCCGAACTGTACCGCCTGCTGCGCCAATGGGCGCCGCAGGCCATCGACATGCGCTGGCTGGCCGCCGAGCGCCTGCTGGCCGCGCTGCAAGAAGCCGCCCCCACGGGGGTGCGCGACGCCGACCCGGCGTTCTGGATGGCCCGGCTCGAATCCTTGCGGCTGGCCAACCGGCCCGACCAGTTTGACGAGACGGCCATCGATTACTGCGTCACCTACGAGGTGTCGCCACCATCTTGGGAGCGGGCGCGCTGCCAGGTGCGCGCCAGCAGCGCCACCAATTCCACCACCGCGCCGCCGCCGCTGTCCATCGTCGGCGAGGTCTCGTCCAGCTATCTTGAGCCGGGCTTGCAGGATGATGCCCACATCGGCCAGCAGATCAGCTCGGTCGATCTGTCGGGCCAGTTGGCGGGCGACATCAGCGCCGTCCTGCAGCAGATCGACCGCAAACTGGGCGCGGCCACGCGGGTGCAGGTGTCATGCGCCCGGTTGATCCGGGTCGATTTCATCGCCGCCGGTGATCTGCTGAACTGGGTGCTGGCCAAGCGCACCGAGAACCGCAGCGTCACCTTCGTCGACGCGCACCGGCTGGTGGCGCTGTTCTTCGGCGCAATGGGCATCAACGAGCATGCCCGGGTGCTGGTGCCGCGCGAGTGAACCCGGCGGGCGCCGCCCGGCACAGTGGCGCTGGTCGCGCGGGTGCCGCCCAAGGTCTGCCGCCCACCGGCTATTTGCCAGTCCCCTTCAAGCTGAAAGCCTCATGGACTCCTTCCACGGCACCACCATCGTCAGCGTGCGCCGGCTCACCCCCCAGGGCTGGCAAGTGGCGCTGGGCGGCGACGGCCAGGTCACGCTGGGCAACATCGTCGTCAAATCCACCGCCCGCAAGGTGCGCAAGCTGCACCGTGACCAGGTGCTGGCCGGCTTTGCCGGCGCCACGGCCGACGCCTTCACGCTGTTTGAGCGCTTCGAGGCCAAGCTGGAAAAGCACCAGGGCCACCTGGTGCGCGCCGCCATCGAGCTGACCAAGGATTGGCGCACCGACCGGGTGCTGCGCCGGCTGGAGGCCATGCTGGCGGTGGCCGACCGCGAGGCCAGCCTGATCATCACCGGCAACGGCGACGTGCTGGAGCCCGAGCACGGCATCGTCTCGATCGGCTCGGGCGGCGCGTACGCGCAAGCCGCCGCCCGCGCGCTGCTGGCCCACACCGAGCTGAGTGCGCAAGAGATCGTCAAGCAATCGTTGGTGATTGCCGGTGACTTGTGCATCTACACCAACCAGAACCACACGATCGAGACGCTGGAATGAGCGCCGCACGGCCGCTCCAAAGGCGCTCGCTCCCCCTCGGGGGGACGGCCCGCAGGGCCAAGGGGGGCAACATGAGCGCCGCACGGCCGCTCCGAAGGCGCTCGCTCCCCCTCGGGGGGGCGGCCCGCAGGGCCCAGGAGGCTAAATGAGCATGACCCCGCAAGAGATCGTCTCTGAGCTGGACCGCCACATCGTCGGCCAGGCCGCCGCCAAACGCGCGGTGGCCATCGCGCTGCGCAACCGTTGGCGGCGCCAGCAGGTGGGTGACGCGCTGCGCGCCGAGATCACGCCCAAAAACATCCTGATGATCGGCCCCACCGGCGTGGGCAAGACCGAGATCGCGCGCCGGCTGGCGCGGCTGGCCGACGCCCCGTTCATCAAGGTCGAGGCCACCAAGTTCACCGAGGTGGGTTATGTGGGCAAGGATGTGGACAGCATCATCCGCGACCTGGTTGATATTGCCGTCAAGCAAACCCGCGAAGCGGCGCTGAAAAGCCAGCGTGCCCGTGCCGAGGATGCCGCCGAAGACCGCATCCTGGATGCGCTGGTGCCGCCGGCCCGGTCGGAGCCGGGTTTCTCGCAGTCCACCCCCGACAACACTGCCCGCCAGGTGATGCGCAAGCGGCTGCGCGAGGGCCTGCTGGCCGACAAAGAGATTGAGCTCGACTTGGCCGAGCCCCGCGGCGCGATGGAAATCATGACCCCGCCTGGCATGGAGGAGATGGCCGAGCAGCTCAAAGGCATGTTCTCGCAGATGGGGCAGGCGAAGAAAAAGACGCGCAAACTAAAAATCAGCGAGGCGCACAAACTGCTGGTGGAAGAAGAAGCCGGCAAGCTGGTGAATGACGACGACATCAAAACCCTTGCCGTGGCGAATGCCGAGAACAACGGCATCGTCTTTATCGACGAGATTGACAAAGTCACCTCGCGCAATGATTCGGGCGGGCCCGAGGTGTCGCGCCAGGGTGTGCAGCGTGATTTGCTGCCACTGGTGGAAGGCACGACCGTGACCACCAAACACGGCCTGGTCAAGACCGACCACATCTTGTTCATTGCGTCGGGCGCCTTCCATTTGGCCAAGCCGAGCGACCTGATCCCCGAGCTGCAAGGCCGGTTTCCGATCCGGGTCGAGTTGACGCCACTGTCGGTGGATGATTTCGAGGCGATTCTGGTGGCCACCCACGCCAGCCTGATCAAGCAATACCAGGCTTTGCTGGCAACCGAAGGCGTGACCCTGGAAATAACCCCCAACGGTATCCGCCGGCTGGCGCAAATTGCCTTTGACGTGAATGAGCGCACCGAGAACATCGGCGCCCGCCGGCTGGCCACGGTGATGGAGCGGCTGCTCGACGATGTGAGTTTTGATGCACCCAACCGGGCGGGCCAGACGGTGAGTATCGATGCGGCGGCAGTGGACGCCAAACTCGGTGAGCTGGCGCGCAACGAGGATTTGTCGCGGTATATTTTGTAAGTGTTTGGTAAAGTGCGGCCGAGAATCAACCAGCACCTGGCCGGGGAATACCGATGCTGGCAGTCACCTGGGTTTCAACGGCATGCCGCTGCCTCGCCCTGAAACCGCAGCGGCGCCGGCCGCGCAGCGCCTACAGCGCCAGCCGGTGCGATTGCAGCGCCAGCAGGCCGTCGAAGATCAGCGAGTCGATCAACTCATGCTTGATCTCCAGCCACGGCGCCACCTTCCAGGCCGCGCCGCCGGTCATCAGCGTCACCGGCGGCTGGCCGCAGCGGGCGGCCAGGTGGCGGTGCAGCCGCTCCATTGCGCCGGTGATGGCGTAGGTGCCGCCGCTGGTCAGCGCGTCGCTGGTGTTGGTGGGAAAGTCGCGCACCTCACCGGTGGGCACGCGCAGGCCGGCGGTGCCGCCTTCGAGTGCGCGCAGCATGATGCCGTGGCCGGGCAGGATCAGCCCGCCCAGAAAATGCCCTTCGGTGTCGAGCGCGTCCACCGTCACCGCCGTGCCCACCATCACCACCAGCACCGGCCGGGCCGCACCGCGCGCCAGCACATGGTGGCGGGCGCCGATCTGGGCCACAAAACGATCCGTGCCCAGCCGGCCCGGGTGGTCGTAGCCGTTGCGCACGCCGGCTGACTGCGCGGCGCTGACCACCCAGCGCGGCGCCACATCCCACAGCTCCAACTGCTCTTCCACCCGGCGCCGCACCGCGTCCCCGGCCACATTGCAGCCCAGGACCGAGCCGGGCGGCGCCAGTTGCTTCCACTCGGCTTCGGCCAGGCCGTCGATGTTCTCCAGAAACACCGCCCCCTGCGCCAGCACCACTGCACCCGGCTGCGGTGAGGCGTATTGCGCCCACTTCAGGCGGGTGTTGCCGATGTCGATTGCAAAAAAGCTCATGCTGCGTCCTGCCCGCTGGCTGCGGTGGTTGGCTGTTTGGCGTGGTGTGGTCAGGGCCGGCCATCGTAGCCCGGCAAGGCCGGCTCATCGACGCGCCCGCCCCAGGGCAAACCCACCCGCCCCAGCACCGGACCCGCGCCCGCCACCCCGCAAAACGCGCCGCTAGTGTGGTGTTGCACGCTGAGCGCGACTTAA
Organism: Betaproteobacteria bacterium; assembly: GCA_031366635.1. Lineage (GTDB taxonomy): Bacteria > Pseudomonadota > Gammaproteobacteria > Burkholderiales > Burkholderiaceae_C > Pseudaquabacterium. The sequence continues at coordinate 7,199 of JANLOP010000121.1, forward strand.
GAAAACCGATGGATTTGCGCCTGTGGCTAGGCGAAAACCGCAGCGATGCCCGTAGGCATCGCGAGGATTTTCAACGACGTCACGGGCGCAAAGACGCGGTTTTATGT